>NZ_JBHVRK010000003.1:0-350754 GCF_042885845.1 Kitasatospora sp. NPDC058032
CGGGATCAACGACGACGAGGCGCACACCCGCGCCACCTCCTCGATCACGATCACCGTCGCCAGCGCGTCCGCCCCCGCACCCCCGAACTCCTCCGACACATGCACCGCGTGCAGGTCATTGCCCCGCAACGCCTCCAACGCCTCCTGCGGGAACCGCCCCTGCTCGTCCACCTCCGCCGCGAACGGAGCGATCTTCGCCTCGGCCAGCGAACGCACCGCCTCACGCAGCATCTCGTGCTCCTCGGAGATCCGGAAGAGATCGAAGTCCGCCGCCCCTGCGCTGCCCGCCATGATGCCCGCCTCTTCGGAGAGTCGATTCCGGTTAACTACCGTTCAGTAGAATCCTAGGGCTCCGACCTGCGGCTGCCTAGCTCCTCTCTGGCGGGTCAGTCGACGTCCGCACCGAGGGTGTCGCCGACGCGGTGCTCCTGGAAGTACTGCTCGGTGCGGTCGTTGCGGATCGCCTCCCAGAGCCGCTCCGCCGGGTGCTCGGCCAGCAGCACCACGCTCTGCTCGCCCCGGGTCGCGAAGCCGCCGAACGGCGCGTTCAGGAAGCGCACGCCGTCCGCGCGCAACGAGCGCAGGCTCCAGGCGAGCTGGAACAGGTCGGTGTTGGAGAGCCGGTCGTCGACGCTGACCACCTCGCCGACCGTGCCCAGCAGACCGCCGAGCCGCGCCGGACCGGAGAGCGTGCCGGAATCCATCACCTTGAGCATCAGCGCCCGCAGGAAGTTCTGCTGGCGCTTGGTGCGGTCGAGGTCGCCGCCGGGCAGGCCGTAGCGCTCGCGGACGTAGAGCAGCGCGGTGGCGCCGTCCATGTGGTGGGTGCCGGCCTCCCAGGCGCGGGCCTCGCCGACGCCCTCGATGGTGCGCGGGATGGTGATGTCGACGCCGCCGACCGCGTCGGTGAGGGCGCGGAAGCCGTTCCAGTCGATCACCGCGAGGTGGTCGACGCGGATGCCGGTGAGGTTCTGCACCGTCTCGGTCATCAGCGCCGGGCCGCCCCAGGAGTAGGCGGCGTTCAGCTTGGCCTCGCCGTGGCCGGGCACCGGCACCCAGGTGTCGCGGGGCAGCGAGACCAGGGTGGCGGAGCCCCGGTCCTCGGAGAGGTGCAGCAGCATCATGGTGTCGCTGCGGGCCGCGCCGGCCTGCCAGGCCGGGGCCTTGGCGGCGCTACCGGTGGTGGGGGTGTCGGAGCGGGCGTCCAGACCGACCAGCAGGAAGTTGAGGCCGCTGCCCGGGACGGGCTTCGGCTGGGCGGACTCCGGCACGGCCGGGAAGGCGTCCGGGATGCGGTGGACGGAGGAGGCGTAGTGCTCGGCCGTCCACCAGAGGGCGCCGCAGGCGCCGAGAACGAGCGCGAGCAGGGTGGAGACGGTCCAGAGCAGCACCCGCCGGGTGCGGCGGCGCCGGGATTTCCCGGATCCGCCGTCGGATCGGCCGTCGGACTCGCCGTCAGATCCCTGGCCCGGCTCCCCCGGCTCCCCCGGCCGCTCCGCCGGCTGCTCCCTCGGTTCGAAGAGGCTCAGCCCGGACGGGTCCGGCCGCCGCACGGGCTCGCCCGACCGCTCGTCCTCCGGCTCCATGCGCGTATTGTGCCGTCGGCCCCGGCCCCCGCGCGGGGCTTTGCGGACATCGGCCGAAACCGGGGCCCGCAGGGACGGTCCGGGTCCTCCTGTAGGGCCGGATAGCATCGGTGGGCGCGGCCACCACCCGGAGCCGTGCCGCCCGACGCCCGCCCGAAGGGGAAACCGTGACCCTCCGCATCTCCGTGATCGGCACCGGCTATCTCGGCGCCACCCACGCCGCCGCCATGGCGGAGTTCGGCTTCGAGGTGCTGGGGCTGGACATCGACCCGGAGAAGATCGCCACCCTGACCGCCGGCAAGGTCCCGATGTACGAGCCGGGCCTGTCCGAACTGCTGCTCAAGCACGTGGCCGGGCACGAGGGTTCGACCGGACGACTGCGCTTCACCACCTCCGCCGAGGAGGCCGCGGAGTTCGGCGACGTGCACTTCGTCTGCGTCAACACCCCGCAGCGCAAGGGCGAGTTCGCCGCCGACATGTCGTACGTGGACACCGCGATCGACGCGCTCGCCCCGCACCTGACCCGCCCGGTGCTGGTGGTCGGCAAGTCCACCGTGCCGGTCGGCTCGGCGGGCCGGCTGGCGGAGCGGCTGGCCGCGCTGGCCCCGGTCGGCGAGGGCGCCGAACTGGCCTGGAACCCGGAGTTCCTGCGCGAGGGCTTCGCCGTCCAGGACACCCTGCGCCCGGACCGGATCGTGGTCGGCGCCCGCAGCGAGCGCGCCGAGCGGCTGCTGCGCGAGGTGTACGCCGAGCCGATCGCCTCCGGGGTGCCGTTCCTGGTCACCGACTACGCGACCGCCGAACTGGTGAAGACCGCCGCCAACTCCTTCCTGGCCACCAAGATCTCCTTCATCAACGCGATGGCGGAGGTCTGCGAGGCGGCCGGCGCCGACGTCACCCAGCTGAGCGCGGCGCTCGCGCTGGACGAGCGGATCGGCGGCAAGTTCCTCAACTCCGGCCTGGGCTTCGGCGGCGGCTGCCTGCCCAAGGACATCCGGGCGTTCATGGCGCGGGCCGGCGAGCTGGGCGCCGACCAGGCGCTGACCTTCCTGCGCGAGGTCGACTCGATCAACATGCGCCGCCGCTCCCGGATGGTCGAGCTGGCCCGCGAGCAGTGCGACGGCGGCTTCCTGGGCCGTCGGGTCGCCGTCCTCGGCGCCGCGTTCAAGCCCAACTCGGACGACATCCGGGACTCGCCCGCGCTCAACGTCGCCGCCCAGATCCAGCTGCAGGGCGCGCAGGTCACCGTCTACGACCCCAAGGCGATGGACAACGCCCGCAAGATGTTCCCGGGCCTGGCCTACGCGCCCTCGGCGCTGGAGGCCGCCGAGGGCGCGCACGTCGTCCTGCACCTCACCGAGTGGCAGGAGTTCCGCAGCCTCGACCCGGCCGAGCTGGGCGCGGTGGTCGCCGAGCGCCGCCTCCTCGACGGACGCAACGTGCTCGACGCCGACGCCTGGCGCGCCGCCGGCTGGACCTACCGCGCCCTCGGCCGCCCCAGCTGACCCGGGTCCCGCCGCGGTCCCCGGCAGGAACCGCACCGGGAACCGCGGCGGGAATCCCCGACCGGGGCCGGTCGTTGCCCCGGTCATGACGAACTACGGCGACGAAGCGACGGTCCGCTCGATCCTCACCGCCAAGGGCGACACCTGGGCGGTGGTCGGCCTGTCCACCAACACCGCCCGCGCCGCCTACCGGGTGGCCCAGGTGCTGCAGCGCTACGGCAAGCGGATCGTGCCCGTCCACCCGAAGGCCGAGACGGTCCTCGGCGAGCAGGGCTACCGCTCGCTCGCCGAGATCCCCTTCCCGGTCGACGTGGTGGACGTCTTCGTGAACAGCGAGCTGGCGGGCCCGGTCGCCGACCAGGCGGTGGCCGTCGGCGCCGGGGCGGTCTGGTTCCAGCTCGGCGTGGTCGACGAGGCCGCGTACGAGCGGACCACCGCCGCCGGGGTGGAGATGGTCATGGACCGCTGCCCGGCCATCGAGATCCCGGCGCTGGGCTGAGCCGGCCGCTCCCGGGTCAGCCCGCGAGGCCGTCGAGGCCGTCGAGGGTGGCGAGGGAGCGGGGGCGGCCCTCGGTGCGGAGGCGGGTGGCGGTGGATTCGGCGTCGCGCAGGACGCGGACGGCGTTGTGCCAGGTGAGCTTGGAGAGGTCGGTGTCGGACCAGCCGCGGCGGAGCAGCTCGGCGATCAGGTTGGGGTAGCCGGCGACGTCGTCGAGGCCGTCCGGGAGGAAGGCGGTGCCGTCGTAGTCGCCGCCGATGCCGATGTGGTCGACGCCGGCGACCTCGCGCATGTGGTCGAGGTGGTCGGCGACGGTGGCGACGGTGGCGACCGGGCGCGGGTTGGCCTGCTCGAAGGCGCGCTGGCAGGCCATCGCGGCGGGGGTGGTGTCCAGGTGGTCGAAGCCGTGGGCGCGCATGTTCTCGTCCGCGGCGGCGGTCCACTCGATGGCCGCGGGCAGGATGAACTTGGGCACGAAGGTGGCCATCGCCACGCCGCCGTTGCCGGGGAGCTGCGCGAGCACGTCGTCGGGGACGTTGCGCGGGTGGGCGCAGACGGCGCGCGAGGAGGAGTGCGAGAAGATCACGGGCGCCTCGCTGACCCGCAGGGCGTCGCGCATGGTGTCGGCGGAGACGTGCGAGAGGTCGACGAGCATGCCGACCCGGTTCATCTCCCGGACGACCTCCTCGCCGAAGGCGGTGAGGCCGCCGGCGACGGGCTTGTCGGTGGCGGAGTCGGCCCACGGGGTGTTGTCGTTGTGGGTGAGCGTCATGTACCGGACGCCGAGCGCGTACAGGGCGCGCAGGGTGGCGAGCGAGCAGTCGACGGAGTGGCCGCCCTCGGCGCCGATGAGGGAGGCGATGCGGCCCTCGGCGCGGGCGGCCTCCAGGTCGTCGGCGGTGAGCGCGAGCCGCAGCCGGTCGGGGAAGCGGTCGACCAGGGCGTGGACGAAGTCGATCTGTTCGAGGGTGGCGCTGACCGCGTGGTCCCCGGCGAGCCGGCTGGGCACGTAGACGGACCAGAACTGCGCGCCGACCCCGCCCGCGGTGAGGCGGGCGAGGTCGGTGTGCAGACGGTCGCTCTGGTCGGCGGCCAGGTCGAGCGCGTCGAGGTCGTAGCCGACCTGCTCGCGCATCGCCCAGGGGAGGTCGTTGTGGCCGTCCACCACGGGGGTGGCACGCAGGACGGCCCGGGCGCGCTCCAGCAGGGCGGCGTCGTCGGCGAGGGTGGGATCCAGCGGCTCTGAGGTCATACGAGCTGTTGTATCCGACAGAACTACTTTTGTGACTACTTCCCGAAGCCGAAGGACGCCGAACCCGCCACCTTGGCGCGCAGCTTCTTGCCCTTCTCGGTGGCCTGGGCGTTCAGCTCGGTCTGGAAGTCGGTCATCCGCTCGGTCAGCTCCGGGTCGAAGGCGGCCAGCATCCGCACCGCCAGCAGGCCCGCGTTGCGCGCGCCCGCCACCGAGACGGTGGCCACCGGCACACCGGCCGGCATCTGCACGATCGACAGCAGGCTGTCCATGCCGTCCAGGTAGCGCAGCGGGACCGGCACGCCGATCACCGGCAGCGGGGTGACCGAGGCGAGCATGCCCGGCAGGTGGGCGGCGCCGCCGGCACCGGCGATGATCGCCTTCAGCCCGCGCTTGTGGGCGTTCTCGCCGTAGGCCACCATCTCGCGCGGCATCCGGTGCGCGGAGACGACGTCGACCTCGTAGGGGATCTCGAACTCGTCGAGGGCCTGCGCGGCGGCCTCCATCACCGGCCAGTCGGAGTCCGAGCCCATGACGATGCCGACAACCGGGGTGGTGGAAGAGGTCATTCGGTGATCGTTCCTCGCAGGTAGGCGGCCGCGTGGCGGGCGCGCTCGCGGACGTCGTCGAGGTCGTCCCCGAAGACGTTGACGTGGCCGACCTTGCGGCCGGGCTTCACGTCCTTGCCGTACATGTGGATCCGCAGGCCGGGGTCGCGGGCCATGCAGTGCAGGAAGGCGTGGTACATGTCCGGGTAGTCGCCGCCCAGGACGTTGACCATGACGGTCCACCTGGCGCGCGGCCGGGGGTCGCCGAGCGGCAGGTCGAGGACGGCCCGCAGGTGGTTCTCGAACTGCGAGGTGACGGCGCCGTCCTGGCTCCAGTGCCCGGAGTTGTGCGGCCGCATGGCCAGCTCGTTGACCAGGATCCGGCCGTCGCGGGTCTGGAACAGCTCGACGGCGAGGTGGCCGGTGATGTCCAGCTCGCCGGCGATCCGCAGGGCGAGCTGCTGGGCCTCGTCGGACAGCGCGGGGTCGAGGTCCGGCGCCGGGGCGGTGACCTCGGCGCAGACGCCGTTCTCCTGGACGCTCTCCACGACCGGGTAGGCGACGGCCTGGCCACTGGGCGAGCGCACCACGTTGGCGGCCAGCTCGCGGACGAAGTCGACCTTCTCCTCGGCGAGCACCGGGACGCCGGCCAGGAACGGGGCCGCGGCCTGCTCCTCGTCGCCGACCACCCAGACGCCCTTGCCGTCGTAGCCGCCGCGGACGGTCTTGAGGACCACCGGGTAACCCGTGCCCTCGTTCGCGAAGGCGGTCACGTCGGCCGGGTCGGCGACGATCCGGTGCCGGGGGCAGGGGACGCCGATGGAGTCCAGCCTGGCCCGCATCACGCCCTTGTCCTGGGCGTTGACCAGCGCGTCCGGGCCGGGCCGGACGGCGACGCCGTCGGCCTGCAGGGCCCGCAGGTGCTCGGTCGGCACGTGCTCGTGGTCGAAGGTGATGACGTCGCAGCCCTCGGCGAAGCGCCGGAGGGTGTCGAGGTCGCGGTAGTCGCCGAGGACGACGTCGGAGACGACCTGCGCGGCCGAGTCCTGGGGAGTGTCGGCGAGGAGCTTGAACCGGATCCCGAGCGGGATGCCCGCCTGGTGTGCCATGCGGGCAAGCTGCCCGCCGCCGATCATGCCCACCACTGGAAAATTCGCGTTGCCCGGGGAAGTCACCCCGCCAGGATATCCGGGCCGGTCGGAGGCCGTGGAACCGCTCCCCGCGCAACGGCGTCCCGGTGGGTGGACCCGGGTGGACGCGTCAGGGGTGCTGAGCCGATCGGTGTAACCGGGTAGCCTGGTCGGCTAGGTCCTGGTACGCGCGATCCGATCATGTGTGTGCACGCAGGGCTCAAGGGGTTGACGGCACTCAGGCCTCGGCACCCTTCCGTCCGCAGGCACGCAGGCACACGGAGGCAGCCCGGTATGGCGACGACCACGGGGTCGAACCCCTCGCTGGCGCAGAAGCTGCGCGGCCTGTCGGGCGAGGCGGTGAAGTTCGGTCTGGTCGGCCTCAGCGGCGTGGTGGTGAACTTCGCCGTCTTCTGGGTCTGCCTGAACGGCCTCCACCTGGCCTCGCTGCGCTCCAACATCGCCGCCACGCTGGTCGCGATCGCCACCAACTACCTGGGCTACCGCTACTGGCTGTACCGGGACCGCGACGCCGCCTCGCGCAAGCGGGAGATCACGCTGTTCCTGGTGTTCAGCGGCGCCGGCATGCTGATCGAGACCGGGGTGCTCGGCTTCTCGGTCTACGTGCTGGGGCTCTCCTCCCACTTCGAGCAGCTGGCCGCGAAGGTGCTCGGCCTGGCGCTCGGCACGGTGTTCCGCTTCATCTCCTACCGGACCTGGGTGTTCAAGGCCGTCCCGGAGCCGACCGAGGAGCAGCTCGCCGAGGCCCGCGCGCAGGCCGCGTCGGACGCCCCGCAGGCCTCGGACGCACCGGCCGCCGCCGTGGTCGCCCAGGCCGAGCTGATGCTGGCCGCCGAGCAGATCCGCTACGCCAAGGCCGAGTAGGCCGCCACCCGGCGCCCCCGGCGCCCCCGGCGTCCCCGCCCGGCACCGCTGCCCGACACCGCTGCCCGACGCGGACGCCCGGCGCCCCGGTTGGCGCCCCGGCCGCCGCCGGAGGACAGTGGTGACGGAGGGCGAGCACGGCCGGCGAACGATCGAGGCCGCGGGGGACGCAGGAGGCTCGCCATGACCTTCGTCCAGCTCATCGACTGCCGCACCGACCACCTCGACGAACTCAACGGCCTGCTGGACCGCTGGGTCGAGCAGACCGAGGGTCGGCGGACCGTCGACCACGCCCTGGTCGGCACCGACCGCTCCGACCCGCGGCACGTGGTGGAGATCGTCGAGTTCCCCTCGTACGAGGCCGCGATGCGCAACTCGGGCCTGCCGGAGACCGACCGGATCTACCGCGAGATGGTCGCGCTCTGCGACGCGCCGCCCACCTTCACCGACCTCGACGTGGTCCGGGACGCCAAGCTCTGACCGAGCTCCGACCCCCGCCCCGGACCCGTCCGCCGGGGATCACCCCTCGCGCTGGCTGCGGCCCAGGAAGAGCGCGAACACCGCCGGCCGCAGCGAGAGCAGCTCCAGCCGCCCGCCGTCCGCCTCCGCGAGGTCGCGGGCGACGGCGAGGCCGATGCCGGTCGAGTTGCGGCCGCTGACGGCGCGCTCGAAGACCCGGTTGCCCAGCTCGGCCGGCACCCCGGGGCCCTCGTCCTGCACCTCGACGACCACCGACGTCCCGGACGGCCGCACCCGCAGGGTGATCGTGCCGGCGCCGTGCATCAGCGAGTTCTCGATCAGGGTGGCCAGCACCTGGGCGACCGTGCCGGGGGTGCCGACCGCGATGACCCCGTGCAGGCCCTCCACCTGGAGCACCCGGCCGGTGCCGCGCAGCGACGGCCCCCACTCCTCGATCTGCTGCTTGACCACGTCGTCGAGGTCGAAGGCGACGGCGGTGGGGCTGCGCGGGTCGCGCTGGGTGGTGAGCAGCCGCTGGACGACGTCGGTGAGCCGCTCGACCTGCTGGAGGGCGATGGTGGCCTCCTCCTTGACGGTCTCCGGATCCTCGGCGACCGCGGTGATCTCCTCCAGCCGCATGGAGAGCGCCGTCAGCGGGGTGCGCAGCTGGTGCGAGGCGTCGGCGGCGAGCCGGCGTTCGGCGGTGAGCATCCGGGCGATCCGCTCGGCGCTGGTGTCGAGCACCTCGGCGACCCGGTCGAGCTCGGGCACCCCGTAGCGGCGGTCGCGCGGGCGCGGGTCGCCGGAGCCGAGCCGTTCGGCGGTCTCGGCGAGGTCGGTGAGCGGGCGGGCCAGCCGCTTGGCCTGCCAGACGGCGAGGGCGACGGCGGCCTGCACGGCGAGCAGCGCGACCACGCCGAGCAGCAGCAGCATGTTGGCGATCTCGTGGTCGACCGCCTCGCGGGACTGCTCGACGGTCACGGTCTCGCCGCTGGCGCCGCGCTCGACGGCCTTGAGCAGGTGGCCGTTGTCGGGCCGCTCGCCGCTGGAGACGATCCCCTGGCCGGGGATGTCGACCTCGACGTACTGGCCCTCGGAGACCTGGTTGGCGAACTTGTCCCCGGTGACCGGCTCCTGGGCGGCGAGCCGGTTCTCCACCAGGGCGAGCACCCGGACGGCGGCGGCGTCCACCCGGTCCTGGGCGCTGTTGACGATGGTGCGCTTCTCGACCAGGGCGAGCGGGACGCAGAACACCACGACCACCACCAGGACGACGCACAGCAGCGAGTTGATCATCCGGCGTTTCACGCCGCGGCTCCCCGTGGTGATGGACGCCCCCGGCCGGGATGCCCGCTGACCTCTAATTCTTCTCGAAGCGGAACCCCACTCCGCGCACGGTGGCGATGTAGCGGGGGTTGGCCGCATCGTCGCCGAGCTTCTTGCGCAGCCAGGAGATGTGCATGTCCAGGGTCTTGGTGGAGGTCCACCAGGTGGTGTCCCAGACCTGCCGCATGATCTCCTCGCGGGTGACCACCCGGCCGGCGTCCCGGACGAGCACCCGCAGCAGCTCGAACTCCTTGGCGGAGAGGGTGAGCTCCTCCTCGCCGAGCCAGGCGCGGTGCGACTCGATGTCGATCTTGACGCCGTGCGCGCCGGTGGTGAGCTGGTCGACGTTGCCGCGCCGCAGCAGGGCCCGGACGCGGGCGAGCAGCTCGGCGAGGCGGAAGGGCTTGGTGACGTAGTCGTCGGCGCCGGCGTCCAGGCCGACGACCGTGTCGACCTCGTCGGCGCGGGCGGTGAGCACCAGGACGGGGCAGCTGCGGCCGTCCGCGCGCAGCCGGCGGCAGACCTCCAGCCCGTCCATCTCGGGCAGGCCGAGGTCCAGGACGATGAGGTCGACCTCCTCGCCGAGCCCCGCGGCCAGTGCGGACGGACCGTCCTCGCGGACGAGCACCTCGTAGCCCTCGCGTCGCAGTGCCCGGGCGAGCGGTTCGGAGATCGCCGGGTCGTCCTCGGCGAGCAGCACACAGGTCATGTGGTGATGGTAGTCCGCCGGGGAATACCCGTCGGCCCCGTGAGGTAGTTCACACTGCGTGATCGTTATACGGAGCGCGAACATGCCTCAACCGACACGCCCGAGCCGCCCGTTCGGCGAAGATCCTTCGCTTTGATCTTGAAACCGAAGGGATTTTGCCTGTCCCACCATGGATCAATAAGGTGAATCTGTCGCTGTCTTTACCATCGGCATACCTAATTGGCCTCTTTTGTCAGCTGATAACGCCAAATGTCGCCACGTAGAGTGGTTCTGTCCCGTCCGCCGCCACCCTTGGCGGACGCTGTCAGGCAAGGAACCACTACTCATGGCGTCTACGACCATGGAGTCCGGCGTTCAGTCGGCCTCTCCCGGCGGCAAGACCTTCCTCGGGCACCCCCGGGGCCTCGCCACGCTCTTCATGAGCGAGATGTGGGAGCGCTTCAGCTACTACGGCATGCGTGCCCTGCTGGTGCTCTACATGACCGCCTCCGTCACCGACGGCGGTCTCGGCATGAAGCTCGCCACCGCCTCCGCGGTGTACAGCGTGTACACCGCGATGGTCTACCTGCTGGCCCTCCCGGGCGGCTGGATCGCCGACCGCTTCCTCGGTGCCCGGAAGACCGTCGCCCTCGGCGGCTCGATCATCATGATCGGCCACTTCCTGTTGGCCCTGCCGGTCAGCGTCTCGTTCTTCGGCGGCCTCGTGTTCATCGCGATCGGCTCCGGCCTGCTCAAGGCGAACATCTCCACGATGGTCGGCCACCTCTACGACGGGCCCAACGACCCGCGCCGGGACGGCGGCTTCACGATCTTCTACATGGGCATCAACCTCGGTGCCTTCGCCGCCCCGCTGGTCATCGGCACCATCGGCCAGAACGTGAACTGGCACCTCGGCTTCGCCCTCGCCGGCGTCGGCATGGCCCTGGGCCTCACCCAGTTCCTGTTCGGCACCCGCCACCTGAGCCCCAAGAGCAACGTGGTCACCTCGCCGATCTCGGCCGCCGAGAAGAGCGCCATCTTCAAGAAGGCCGGCGCCTGGCTCGCCGCCGCCGTCGTCTTCTACGCGATCGTCGCGCTGACCGGCCACTTCACCATCAACTGGGCGATCTGGCCGCTGTCCATCGCGGGCCTGGCGATCCCGGTCTTCGTCTTCGCCAAGGTGAAGCGCGACAAGGAGCTCGACGCGACCGAGCAGTCCCGGATGAGCGGCTACATCTGGTTCTTCGTCGCCGCCGCCGTGTTCTGGATGATCTACGACCAGTCCGGCTCGACGCTGAACATCTTCGCGCAGGACCACACCTCGTCCACGCTGTTCGGCTTCGACTTCCCGTCCAGCTGGTTCCAGTCGCTCAACCCGCTGTACATCATGGCCCTGGCCCCGGTCTTCGCCTGGATCTGGGTGGCGCTCTCGCGCCGCTCCAAGAACCCCAGCACCACGGCGAAGTTCTCCTTCGGCCTGCTGATGATCGGCGTCTCGTTCATGGTCATGATGCTGGCCATGGCCGCCGCCTCCGGTGGTGCCAACGTCACGCCGCTCTGGCTGGCCATGGTCTACCTCATCCAGACCGTCGGCGAGCTGACCCTCTCCCCCGTCGGCCTGTCCGTCACCACCAAGCTGGCCCCGACCAAGTACGCCAGCCAGATGATGGGCGTCTGGTTCCTCGCCGTCACCGCCGGCGACTGCGTCGCGGCCATCTTCCAGCTGGTCCTCGGCGACAGCGTGGTCGGCTCGACCTGGTACTTCGCGGTCCAGGGCGGCATGGCGATCGTCGCCGGCCTGGCCCTCTACGCGTACCGCCGCAAGGTCGTGCAGCTGATGGGCGACGTCCACTGACGCCTGCCTCACCCGGTCGTCTTCTTATCCCCTCGACCACGGCCCGCGGGTATGCCTACGGTGCCCCATGCCGACCGACTCCGTGCCAGCCGACTCCCTGCCGACCGATTCGCTCCCCCGCCAGCTCGCCCGCACCCGGCGCCTCACCCTCGGCGCCCCCGCCCAGCCGGCCATCGGCGCCGACGGGCGCACCGTGCTCTTCCTGCGCAGCCGGGGCGGCGACGACCCCGTCACCTGCCTCTGGGCCCTGGACACCGACAGCGGCGAGGAACGCCTGCTCGCCGACCCCGCCGCCCTCGGCGCCGGCCGCTCCGACGCCGAGCTGCCCGAGGCCGAACGGATCCGCCGCGAACGCGCCCGCGTCCACGCCCACGGCATCACCGCGTACGCCACCGACGCCGCCGGCCGGCTCGCCGCCTTCGCCCTCGGCGGCGGCCTCTGGCTCGCCGACACCGCCACCGGCGAGGTCCGCCGCCTCCCCACCGCCACCGAGGTGTACGACCCGCGCCCCGACCCCACCGGCCGGCGGATCGCCTACGTCGGCGGCGGCGCCCTGCGGGTCGTCGACACCGACGGCGGCGCGGACCGCGCGCTCGCCGAACCCGAGCACGCCGAGGTCCGCTACGGCGTGCCCGAGCACGTCGCCGCCGAGTCCATGCACCGCCACCGGGCCCACTGGTGGTCCCCCGACGGCACCCGGCTGCTGGCCGCCCGGGTCGACGAGCGCCCGCTGCGCCGCCTCCACCTCGCCGACCCGGCCGACCCGGCCCGGGCACCGCGCGTCATCCGCTACCCCCTGGCCGGCACCGACAACGCCGAGGTCACCCTCTGGCTGCTCGGCCTCGACGGCGGGCGCACCGAGGTCCGCTGGGACCGGGCCGGGTACGAGTACCTCACCGCCGCCGGCTGGGACGCCCACGGCCCGTACGCCGCCGTGCAGAGCCGCGACCAGCGCACCCTGCTCACCCTCGCCGTCGACCCCACCGACGGCGCCACCCGGGTCCTCGCCGAGCGGCGCGACGAGCACTGGGTCGAACTGCTCCCCGGCCTGCCCGTCCGCACCGCCGCCGGCGCGCTGGTCGACTGCGCCGACCGCGGCGACACCCGGCACCTCACCGTCGACGGCGAGCCCGTCACCCCACCCGGCCTCCAGATACGCTCCGTGGTCGGAACCGACGGCGGACAGGTGCTCTTCACCGCCTCCGACGAGCCGACCGAGACCCATTTGTGGTCGTGGGACCAGGCCTCGGGCGCCGTCCGGCTGAGCCGCGAGCCCGGCGTGCACACCGGCGCGCGCCGCGACGGCACGCTCGTCCACCTCGCACGCACGCCCGGCGCGCCCACCGGCCGCACCACCGTCCACCGCGACGGCCGCCCCGTCCGGACCCTGGCCTCGCACACCGAGACGCCCGTCCTCACCGCCCGCCCCGAGCCGCTCCGCCTCGGCCCCCGCGAGCTGCGCGCCACGCTCTTCCTGCCCGCCGCCCACCGCCCCGGGGACGGCCCGCTGCCCGTCCTGCTCGACCCCTACGGCGGACCCGCGATGCAGAAGGTCACCGCCGCCCCGCACTGGTGGGACCTCACCTCCCAGTGGTTCGCCGACCAGGGCTTCGCCGTGCTCGCCGTCGACGGCCGCGGCACCCCCGGACGCGGCCCGCGCTGGGAGAAGACCGTCCACGCGGACGTCGCCGGCCCCGCCCTCGCCGACCAGGTCGAGGCCCTGCACGCGACCGCCGCCCAGCGTCCCGGACTGCTCGACCTCGACCGGGTCGCCGTCCGCGGCTGGTCCTACGGCGGCTTCCTGGCCGCCCTCGCCGTGCTGCGCCGCCCCGACGTCTTCCACGCCGCCGTCGCCGGAGCCGCCCCCACCGACCACCGGCTCTACGACACCCACTGGAAGGAACGCTTCCTCGGCCACCCCGACGAGCACCCCGAGCGGTACGACGCCGCCTCGCTGCTGCCCGACGCACCCGGGCTGCGGCGCCCGCTGCTGCTGATCCAGGGCCTCGCCGACGACAACGTGCTGCCCGCCCACACCCTGCGGCTGTCCGCCGCGCTGCTCGCCGCCGGACGCCCGCACGAGGTCCTGCCGCTCGTCGGCACCGGCCACTCGCCGAGCGACGAGGCGGTGGCCGAGCACCTGCTCCACCACGAGCTCGACTTCCTGCGCAGGTCGCTGGAGCTCGGCCGGTGAACGAGGACGGCGGCGGGGTCCCGGGCGGGGCCCCGCCGCCGTCCTCCGTTGCCCGGGGCCCCGCTCAGACCTCGCGCACGCCCGCGCGCCAGACCGCCGCCGTCAGCGGCACACCCGGCCGGTACGCCAGGTGCACGTGCGAGGGCGCGTCCAGCAGCTGCAGGTCCGCCCGCGCGCCCACCGTCACCGTGCCGACGTCCGTACGCCGCAGCGCGTGCGCGCCGCCCGCCGTCGCCGACCAGAGGGCCTCGTCGGGCGTCATGCCCATCTCGCGCACCGCCACCGCGATGCAGAACGCCATCGAGCTGGTGAAGCTGGAGCCCGGGTTGCAGTCGGTGGACAGCGCCACCACCGCCCCCGCGTCCAGCAGCCGGCGCGCGTCCGGGTACACCGCCCGGGTGGAGAACTCGGCGCCGGGCAGCAGGGTCGCCACCGTCGAGGAGCCGGCCAGCGCGGCCACGTCCTCGTCGGTGAGGTGGGTGCAGTGGTCGGCCGAGGCCGCGCCCAGCTCCACGGCCAGCTGCACGCCCGGACCGTACGTCAGCTGGTTGGCGTGCACCCGGGGGGTCAGCCCGCGCTCCACCCCGGCGGTGAGGATCGCCCGCGCCTGGTCGCCGTCGAAGGCGCCCTTCTCGCAGAACACGTCCACCCAGCGGGCGTACGGCGCGCAGGCGTCCAGCATCGGGCCGGTGACCAGCTCGACGTAGCCGGCCGGGTCGTCGGCGAACTCCGGGGCCACCACGTGGGCACCCAGGTAGGTGGTCTCCGGCGTGTACGAGGAGGCGATCCGCAGCGCCCGGGACTCGTCCTCGACGGTGAGCCCGTAGCCGGACTTGCACTCGAGCAGCGTGGTGCCCTGGCGCAGCGCCTCGCGCACCAGCCGGGCCAGGTTGGCGTCCAGCTCGGCGTCGGCGGCGGCCCGGGTGGCGGCCACTGTGGTGCGGATGCCGCCCGCCGAGTAGGACTGCCCGGACATCCGGGCGTTGAACTCGGCGGTGCGGTCGCCGGCGAAGACCAGGTGGGCGTGCGAGTCGACGAAGCCGGGCAGCAGGGCGCGGCCCGCCGCGTCGAACCGCTCGTCGGCGGCGGGCGCCTCGGCGGCCGGGCCGACCCAGGCGACGGCGTCGCCGTCGATCACCACCGCCGCGTCGGTGAGCAGGCCGAGCGGCCCGGTCCCGTGCGCGGGGTCGTTGGTGACCAGCGTGCCGATGCCGGTGATCAGCGTGCTCGGAATGCTCGGGGAGGTCACGTCTTGCCTTTCGGGAGAACGACAGCTCAGCAGCTCAGGGCGTCGATCGAGGATCGCAGCGCGCCCGGCACGTCCGGCACCAGCAGGTGCGCGCCGTCCCGGACCACCTGGCGACCGCCGACCACCACGTGCCGCACGTCCGCCGCCGAGGCCGCGAACACCGCGATCTCCGCGCCGAGCCGGGGCGGCGGGCCCGCGGTGCGCACCGAGTCCAGCGCGATCACGGTGAAGTCGGCCAGGGCGCCGGCCTCGATCCGCCCGGCCTCGGGCCAGCCGAGCGAGGCGTGCCCGTCCTCGGTACCGGCCCGCAGCAGCGCGTTGGCCGTCCAGTGGCCGCGGGTGCGGGTGCGCAGCCGCTCGTCCAGCTCCAGTGCCCGGGCCTCCTCGAACGGGTCGACGACGGCGTGGCTGTCGCTGCCGAGGGTGATCGGGCAGCCGCCGGAGGCCAGCTGCCGGGCCGGGCCGATGCCGTCCGCGAGGTCCCGTTCGGTCGTGGGGCACATGCAGACGGTGGTGGAGGAGTCGGTCAGCAGCTTGACGTCCTCCTCGGTGAGGTGGGTGGCGTGCACGGCCGAGGTGCGCGGGCCGAGCGCGCCGTGGTCGGCGAGCAGCCGGGTCGGGGTGACCCCGTGCGCGGCGAGGCAGGCGTCGTTCTCGGCGGTCTGCTCGGACAGGTGGACGTGCAGTGGCGCCTCGCGCATCGCCGCCCAGTGGGCGACGGTGCCGAGCTGCTCCGCGGGCACGGCGCGCACCGAGTGGACGGCGGCGCCGATCCGGGCGTGCGCGCGCGGGCGCAGGGCGTCGGCCCGCTCGGCCCAGGCGTCGGCGTCGCCGTCGCTGAACCGGAGCTGCGGCCTGGTCGGCTCGGCGCCGAAGCCGGAGGACAGGTAGCAGGTGTCGAGCAGGGTGATCCGGATGCCGGCCCGGGCGGCGGCCTCGATCAGCGCCTCGCCCATCGCGTTGGGGTCGTCGTAGCGGACGCCGCCGGGCGCGTGGTGCAGGTAGTGGAACTCGCCGACGGCGGTGATCCCGGCGAGCGCCATCTCCGCGTAGACGGCGGTGGCGAGCGCCAGGTAGCGGTCCGGGTCGAGCGCTCCGGCGAACCGGTACATGGTGTCGCGCCAGGTCCAGAAGGTGCCGGAGCCGACCTGGACATGGCCGCGCAGCGCCCGGTGGAAGGCGTGCGAGTGGGCGTCGGCCTGGCCCGGCAGCAGCAGCCCCGCCAGCCGGACGGCGCCGGGCGGGCAGGGCCCGCTGTCCGGCCGCACCTCGGTGATCCTGCCGTCGGCGCCGGTGCCGATCAGGACGTCCTGCTCGACCACCGGCCCGTTCACGTGCGGCAGCCACGCGTACTGCGCCCAGAAGGTTGTCATTTGCGCGCCTCCGGCACGGCCTACTGACACGCCAGGTCCTCCAGTACGTCGGCGAGGGCGGCGACGCCGGCCAGGCAGTCGGCCGTCTCGGCGTGTTCCGCCGGGGAGTGCGAGACACCGCTGGGGTTCCGCACGAACAGCATGGCGGTCGGCACGGCCGATGCCAGGATCCCGGCGTCGTGTCCCGCGCCGGTGGGCAGCACCGGGGCGCCGCCCAGGCGGGCGGCGAGGCGGTCGCGCAGCGGGCCGTCGAAGTCCACCACCGGGGTGTAGGACTCACGGGTCAGCTCGACCCGGACGCCGTCGCGCCCGCCGCGCTCGGCCGCGGCGTGTTCGATCTCCGCGACCAGCTCGGTGAGGGTGGCCTCGTCGGCCGCCCGGGAGTCCAGCCAGCCGCGGACCAGCGAGGCGATCGCATTGGTGCCGTTGGGCTCGACGGCGACCTTGCCGAAGGTGGCCAGCGCGCCCGCGAGCCGCGCCTTCTTGCGGGCGGCGAGCACGGTGGTGGCGTAGGTCAGCATCGGGTCGCGACGGTCCTCGATCCGGGTGGTGCCGGCGTGGTTGGCCTCGCCGTGGAAGTCGAACCGCCACCGGCCGTGCGGCCAGATCGCCGAGGCGACGCCGACCGGCCGGTCCTCGGCGAGGTGGCGGCCCTGCTCGACGTGGAGCTCGACGAAGGCGCCGATCCGGGCGAGCCGCTCGCCGTCGGCGCCGATCGCGGTCGGGTCCTGGCCGGCCCGCTCCATCGCGTCCGGCAGCCGCACCCCGTCGGCGTCGCGCAGCTCGTACGCGGCCTCCCGGCCGAGCACCCCGGCGCTGAGCCGGGAGCCGATGCAGGCCACGCCGAACCGGGCGCCCTCCTCGTCGCCGAAGTTGACGATCGCCAGCGGCCTGCTGAACCGCGAGTTCCTGGCACGCAGTTCGTCCAGCGCCGCGAAGGAGGACACCACGCCGAGCGGGCCGTCGAAGGCGCCGCCGTCGGGGACGGAGTCCAGGTGCGAGCCGGTGACCACGGCGCCGCCCGCCTCCGGATCGCCCAGCCAGGCCCACTGGTTGCCGTTGCGGTCCAGCTCGTAGGCCAGGCCGCGGTCACGGGCCTGCTGCGCGAACCAGGCGCGGCACTCGGCGTCGGCGGCGTTCCAGGCGAACCGGCGGTAGCCGCCGGACGCGGCGGAGCGGCCCACGGGGAGCAGCTCCGCCCACATCCGCTCGAAGCTTCCGGCGGTCAGCCCGGTCACAGCTCACCCATCGGGACGCGGACACCGCGCTCGTCGGCGACCTCGACGGCCCGGTCGTAGCCGGCGTCGACGTGCCGGATGACGCCCATGCCCGGGTCGTTGGTGAGCACCCGGCGGATCTTCTCGCCGGCCAGCGCGGTGCCGTCGGCGACGGTGACCTGCCCGGCGTGGATCGAGCGGCCGATGCCGACGCCGCCGCCGTGGTGGATGGAGACCCAGGACGCGCCGGAGGCGACGTTGACCATGGCGTTGAGCAGCGGCCAGTCGGCGATCGCGTCGGAGCCGTCGAGCATCGACTCGGTCTCCCGGTAGGGGGAGGCGACCGAGCCGCAGTCCAGGTGGTCGCGGCCGATGACGATCGGCGCGGACAGCTCGCCGGAGGCGACCATGTCGTTGAACCGCTCGCCGGCCTTGTCGCGCTCGCCGTAGCCGAGCCAGCAGATCCGCGCGGGCAGGCCCTGGAAGTGCACCTTCTCCTGGGCCATCCGGATCCAGCGGTGCAGCGACTCGTTCTCCGGGAAGAGGTCGAGGACGGCCTTGTCGGTCTTCCGGATGTCCTGCGGGTCGCCGGACAGGGCGGCCCAGCGGAACGGGCCCTTGCCCTCGCAGAACAGCGGCCGGATGTAGGCGGGGACGAAGCCGGGGAAGGCGAAGGCGCGGTCGTAGCCGGCCAGCTGGGCCTCGCCGCGGATCGAGTTGCCGTAGTCGAAGACCTCGGCGCCGCGGTCCTGGAAGCCGACCATCGCCTCGACGTGCCGGGCCATCGACTCGCGGGCGCGCTGGGTGAACTCGGCGGGCTTCTCGGCGGCGTAGTCGGCCATGTCGTCGAAGGCGACGCCGACCGGCAGGTAGCTCAGCGGGTCGTGGGCGCTGGTCTGGTCGGTGACGATGTCGATCGGCGCGTCCATCGCGAGCAGCTGCGGGACCAGCTCGGCGGCGTTGCCGAGCACGCCGATGGAGAGCGGCTGCCGCTTGTCGCGGGCGGCGGTGGCGAGTTCCAGGGCGTGGCCGAGGTCCTTGGCCTCGACGTCCAGGTAGCGGTGCTCGATCCGGCGGGCGATCCGGGACGGGTCGCAGTCGACGCAGATCGCCACGCCGCCGTTCATGGTGACGGCCAGCGGCTGGGCGCCGCCCATGCCGCCGAGGCCGGCGGTGAGGGTGATGGTGCCCGCCAGGGTGCCGTCGAACCGCTTGTCGGCGACGGCGGCGAAGGTCTCGTAGGTGCCCTGGAGGATGCCCTGGGTGCCGATGTAGATCCACGAACCGGCGGTCATCTGCCCGTACATGGTGAGCCCGAGGCTCTCCAGCCGGCGGAACTCCTCCCAGTTGGCCCAGTCGCCGACCAGGTTGGAGTTGGCGATCAGCACCCGCGGCGCCCACTCGTGGGTCTGCATGACGCCGACCGGCCGCCCGGACTGCACCAGCATGGTCTCGTCCTGCTTCAGCCCCTGGAGCGTGCGCACCATGGCATCGAAGGAGCGCCAGTCGCGCGCCGCCTTGCCGGTGCCGCCGTAGACGACCAGCTTCGACGGGTGCTCGGCCACCTCGGGGTCGAGGTTGTTCATCAGCATCCGCAGGGCCGCCTCCTGCTGCCACCCCTGCGTCGTCAGCGCCGTTCCCCGTGCCGCCCGCACCTCGCGCGGTCCGCTCACCTGCTGCACCATGTCCCGGTCTCCTTGCGGATGAATTCATTCAGGCTCGACTTTGCTGAATATATCCAAACATTCAGCCCTCGGCCAGGGGTCGGACACCACCGGCCGGAAAACCATTGACGCCCACCGCGACGCACCACCATGCTGTGCACGAACCAACGGGACCGCCCCGTCCGGTCGATCCTTGGGGGGATCTCTGTGACCTTGACCCAGCCACGCCAGACGGGACCGTCGCGAAGCGACCGGATCCGCCGAACGGCCGCCCGCGGCAGCGTCATCGCGCTCGCCGTCGGCCTGCTCGCCGGCGCCCCGCTCGCCGCCCACGCCGCCGACCCGGCCCCGGTGGAGACCCCCACCGGCACCCGCGTCACCCCGGTCTCGCCGGGAACCCTGTACCCCGAGACCCACACCGACGGCTGCGGCGTCGACAACTACAACAACTGGGGCTGGCTGGCCGGCGGCACGAACAGCCTCGCCGCCACGGTGAACGGCTCCTCCGGCGCGCTCGGCGCCGAGTTCCACGTCCGCGACACCGCGGCGCCGTACACCGAGGTCGTCACCGGCCGGGTGGACGGGCTCGCCCCCGGCGCGCAGGCCGAGCTCGTGCTCGACGAGACCAAGCTGACGGAGGGCCACGCCTACGCCTGGAACGTGGTCGGCACCGACGCCGACGGCAACCGGTCCGCGGCCACCGCCGACTGCCACTTCAAGGTGGACCGCCGCGGCCCCCGAATCAAGTTGCTGTCGATGGGCACCCCGCAGGTCGGCACCAACCGCCTCACCTTCCAGGTCCAGGACGACTACAGCTGGGAACGCATCTACACGTCCGGCCACGGCTGCATGGAGTACCGCACCAACGAGACGGACCCGTGGACCAGGACGAGCTGCGGCGGCCTGGGCGGCCTTGGCGTCAACGTGGACATCCCCTTCTCCCAGCCGGGCCCGACCACGCTGCGCGTGCGCGACGTGGACCAGGCCGGCAACTACTCCGCCGAGACCGTCATCCCGACCTTCGTCTACCCCGGCCCGGCCGTGCTGGGGGACCTGGCGAACCCGGCGCACCAGTGGCAGCTCGGCCGCGACCACCTCGGCGCCGACTCCGCCGGTACCGCCCCGCTCACGGCCGGCCCCGGCGTCGGCTGGGCGGACAACCAGAGCCCGTTCACCGGCCCGGACGGGCGCAGCGTCCCCGGCCCCGCCACGGTCGCCACCCTGAACGGCACCGGAGCACTCTCCTCCGACCGCCCGCTGATCGACACCCGCGAGAGCTTCACCGTCACCGCCTGGGCCAAGCCCACCGCCGAGGGCGGCGTGGTGCTGAGCCAGGAGGGCGCGCGGTCGAGCGCCTTCGCGATCTGGGCCGACCCGAGCGACGGCCGCTGGCACGCCGCGCTGGGCCGGCAGGACGACGACTCCTGGTCCTACGACCAGGTGGAGCCCTACACCCCGGGCTCGGCCAACTTCACCCCCGGTGCCTGGAACCAGCTGAGCGTGGCCTACAACGCCCCGACCGGCCAGATCTCCCTCCAGGTCAACGGCAGTCTGGTCGCCACCGGCCACCACGCCGCCGGCGACTCCTTCCGGGCCACCGGCGCGTTCCAGGCCGGGCAGTACCGGTACCAGGGCGCGCCGAACGCGCGGTTCAAGGGCGAGCTCAGCGACGTCGCCCTGCTCCAGCGGGCCGCCGGGCCCGCCAAGGGCTGGGACTCCACCTACAAGCTCGCGCTCGACCGGACCAAGTGCGCGACCGTCGGGACCACCTACGGCGAGGCCGGCTCGCCGGTCCAGGTCGAGAACTGCGGGGCGGCCAGGGGCCAGTCCTTCACCAGTGACGCGAAGGACGGAAGCCTCAAGTCGAGCTCCCTGTGCCTCGACGCCTACGGGAACGGCACCGGCAACGGCACCGCGACCGCACTCTGGACGTGCAACGGCGGCGGTAACCAGGTCTGGCTGCCGCAGGCGGACGGCACGGTGTTCAACCCGCAGTCCGGCCGTTGCCTCGACCTCCCCAACGGCAACACCGCCAACGGCACCCGGTTCGTCCTGTGGGACTGCAACAGCGGCGCCAACCAGCGGTTCGAGTTCAGCGTGCCCGCCGCCACGCGCCTCGCCTGAGGCTCCACCGGCCGCACCGGCAGGGCCCCGCCGCACTCCGCGGCGGGGCCCTGCCGCGTTCGCGCGGCGGCACGCACCGGTCACGCGGCCGCGTCGTCGCCCCAGTGGATGCCGATCTCCTCCAGCCAGCGGCGGTCGGCGTCGTCGGGGACGACGGCCGCCGGGGCGCCGGGGGGCACGGGGTTGCGGGGCGGGCGAGGGATCTCCTGGACGGGGCCGAGGCCGTACCGTTCGGCGGCCGCGGCGGCACGGGCATCGGGTTCGATCACCCCGACGTGGACGACGGTCTCGTCGCCCGGGTCGAGGACGGTGAGTTCGGGGTCGGGCAGACGGCGCAGGGTGACACGGCGTCCGCAGGTCGGGCAGGACCACTCGTCGGCTCCGGAGGCGAGCCGGCCGACGAACTTCATCTCGTGGATCACACGCATGGCGGCACCCCCTGACGGAGTGATGCCCGCCCCGGACGGGTCGCCAACCTGCGGATACGGCGCCGCGTCGGGCCGCGTCCTACTCCAGGAACAGCCCGCGGGCCGCCGCCGACTGCTCGATGGACTCCAACCGCGCCTCGGTGCCCGGGAGTTCGTCGCACATGCGCTGCAGCAGCACCCGGCCGAGCATCATCGGCGCGCAGGCCGTGTCGAAGACCAGGCCGGTGCCGACGGCGGCCGGCAGCATCAGGTCGGAGAGCTTGGCGACCGGCGCGAAGACGCTGTCGGCCACCGTGATGACGGTCAGTCCGCAGTCCCGGGCCACCGTCAGGGCGTCCATCAGCTCGCGCGGGTAGCGCGGCAGGGCGAAGCAGAGCAGCGCGCTCGCGCCCGCCGCGGAGGCCTGTTCGAGGCGGTCGGCGAGCATGCTGCCGCCCTCGTCGAGCAGCCGGATGTCCGGGTGCACCTTGGCGGCGAAGTACGCGAAGCCGCGCGCCTGCGCGGAGGCGGCCCGCAGGCCGAGGACGGGCAGCGGGCGGGAGGCCGCGAGCAGCCGGGCGGCGCGGGTGACGGGCTCGGGGTCGGCAAGCAGTTCGGCGAGGTGGCGCAGGTGCTCGATCTCGGCGAGGACGGCCTGCTGGTGCTCGTTGCGCACGGCGTCGGCCGGGCTCTCGGGGGCGGCGGGCTCGCCGGCGCCGAGTTCGCGCAGCTGCTTGCGCAGCGCCGGGTAGCCGTCGTAACCGAGGGCCACCGCGAAGCGGGTCACCGACGGCTGGCTGACGCCGGCGAGTTCGGCGACCTCGACGCTGGAGAGGAACGGCGCCTGGGTGGCGTGCCGCACCAGCGAGTGCGCGATCCGCCGCTGGGTGGGGGTGAGCCGGTGGCCTTCGAAGAGCTGGAGCAGCCGGGCGGAGGGACCGACCGGGCCGGCGTCGTCGGTGGCGGTCATGGCGGTACCTCCGGATGCGAGCTGTTCGGATGACTGTGCAGCAGCGGCGGGCCGCTGGCAAAGACGTCTCGTACGACGGAACGCCGGCTGAGACGTCCGGAATGTGACCGGGCACGGGCCCCGGACGGGCCGTGGACGGACCGGGCAGCGACCGCCCGCGGCCTCGGGGTGACCCTGAAATCCCCCTGAGTCCGCCCCGAGATAGCGGCGAACGGGTGGACCGGCCCGGCCCGGCGGGCCCAGTCTGGTGTCCATGGAAACTCGCCAGGACAGCCTGCGGCGCGATCTGGACGCCACGCTGGAGGCCCGCAAGGAACTCGGCAAGGAGTACGAGTCGGAGCTCATCGACTCCTTCCTCTCCCGGCTGGACGCCCGGCTCGACGCCCGGGTGGAGCGCCGGGTCGCCGAGCGGCTCGGTCCGGCCGACGGGTACGGCCGCCCGGCCGAGGCCGGCCGCTCCTACGGCCCGCCGGGGTACGGGCCCCGGCCGCACCGTTCCGGCCGTTCGGGCATCCGGCTGCCGGTCATCTCCCTGGCGCTGGGCATCCCGCTGTCCGGCATCGCCGCCGGCGCCGGCGGGTTCTGGGGCCTGCTGGTCTGCTGGAGCGGCATCGTCGGCGTCAATGTGTCGGCCGCGCTGGCCGAGCGCGCGGAGGAGAGGCGCCGGCCGGCGGACGCGGGGAGCGAGTGGGAGTAGCCGGGGCTCCCGAGCCGCCGCCACCTCTCCCACCCGCTCCGTCCGGTCCATCTGCTCCACCGGGGTCCACCCGCTCCGCGCGGTCCGTCCGGCCGTCGGGCGTCGTCGGACCGTCAGGCCGTCGAGCCGTCAGGCCGTCCGGCGCCGTCAGGCCAGCGGCCCGGTGACCTGCTCGACGGCCCGCACCAGCTCGCCGGAGGCGACCAGCGCGGCCGCGGCCTCCAGGTCCGGCGACAGGAAGCGGTCGCGCCCGGCGCCGCCCACCCCGGCGGCGCGGGCGGCGGCCATCGCGGCGGTGGTGGCCGGGGCCGGGGTGCCGCCGGAGCCGTCGGCCTGCCCGCGGATCTCCAGGGCCCGCGCGGCGGCGGTGAGTTCGACGGCCAGGATGCGGCCGAGGTTCTCCACCGCCTGACGCAGCTTGCGAGCGGCGGACCAGCCCATCGAGACGTGGTCCTCCTGCATGGCCGAGGAGGGGATCGAGTCGACCGAGGCCGGCACCGCGAGCCGCTTGTTCTCGCTGACCAGCGCCGCCTGGGTGTACTGGGCGATCATCAGACCGGAGTCCACGCCCGGGTCGTCGGCCAGGAAGGCCGGCAGGCCGTGCGAACGGGCCTTGTCGAGCAGCCGGTCGGTGCGGCGCTCGGAGATCGAGCCGAGGTCGGCGGCGGCGATGGCGAGGAAGTCCAGCACGTAGGCGACCGGGGCGCCGTGGAAGTTGCCGTTGGACTCGACGCGGCCGTCCGGCAGCACCACCGGGTTGTCGACCGAGGCGGCCAGCTCGCGGGAGGCGACCAGCCGGGCGTGCGCGAGGGTGTCCCGGCCGGCGCCGGCCACCTGCGGGGCGCAGCGGATCGAGTAGGCGTCCTGGACGCGCGGGGCGTCGTCCTGGTGGTGGCCGGTGAGGCCGGAGCCCTTGAGCACGGCGAGCATGTTGGCGGCGGACAGCGCCTGCCCGGGGTGCGGGCGGATCGGGGCGTGCAGCTCGGGGGCGAGCACCTTGTCGGTGCCGAGCAGCGCCTCCAGGGTCATCGCGGCGGTGATGTCGGCGGTGGTGAACAGCCGCTGCAGGTCGGCGATGGCCATGACGAGCATGCCGAGCATGCCGTCGGTGCCGTTGATGAGGGCGAGGCCCTCCTTCTCCAGCAGCTCGACGGGCTCGATGCCGGCGGCGGCGAGCAGTTCGCCGGCGGGCTTCTCGACGCCGTCGGGACCGGTCGCCACGCCCTCGCCCATCAGGACGAGCGCGCAGTGCGAGAGCGGCGCGAGGTCGCCGGAGCAGCCGAGCGAGCCGAACTCGCGGACCACCGGGGTGATGCCGGCGTTGAGGATCGCGGCCATGGTCCCGGCAACCAGGGGGCGCACCCCGGTGCGGCCGCTGGCGAGCGTCTTCATGCGCAGGAACATCAGCGCGCGGACGACCTCGCGCTCCACCGCCGGGCCCATGCCCGCGGCGTGCGAGCGCACCAGCGAGCGCTGCAGCTGGGCGCGCAGCTCGGGGCTGATGTGCCGGACGGCGAGGGCGCCGAAGCCGGTGGAGACTCCGTAGACGGGGCGCGGTTCGGCGGCCAGGGCGTCGATCCGGGCGCGCGCGGCGGCCATCTCGGCGAGCGCGTCGGGACCGATCTCGACCCGGGCGTTCCCCCGGGCGACGGCCAGCACGTCCTCGGCGCTGACATCGGCCTTGCCGACCTGGACGAGCGGCGCGTGGGGGGCCGCAGCACTGTGCATATCCATATACACCATCTCATCAGGTGAATGAAGATATGACAACCACCCTGGTGCGATGGAAAGTCGACCATGATGCGGGCAGTCATCAGGATTTTCGAATATCCCGCCCGGTGACGCACGCTGTGGGGGCGGGGAGGCGGACGGCGGGGCGCCGGTCGCGGCGGACGGAGAGGCAGGCGGGACGATGACGCGGGCGACGGCACGGCGGCGGGTGCTCCGGCTGCGCGGGGACGGCCGCACCTTCCGGCCGGACGCGCTGGCCGCCGAGGAACCGCTGGAGATCCGGCTCGGCGGCGAACCGCTCACCGTCACCATGCGCACCCCCGGCCAGGACTTCGACCTGGTGGCGGGCTTCCTGGTCGGCGAGGGGATCGTGCACACCGCCGAGGACCTCGCGGCGCTGCGCTACTGCGCCGGAACCGACGAGAACGGCGCCAACACCTACAACGTGGTGGACGCGACGCCACGCGGCGCCGCCGCCCTGCCGCTCTCCGCGCACCGCAACCTGCTCACCACCAGCGCCTGCGGCCTGTGCGGCCGGGACACCGTGGACGCCGTGCGCACCCACGTCCGCCACCCGGTCGGCGACGACCCGCTGACCGTCCCGCCCGCGCTGCTGTACGGACTGCCGGACCGGCTGCGCGCCGCCCAGCGGACCTTCGACTCCACCGGCGGCCTGCACGCCGCCGGACTGTTCGACGGCCGCAGCGGCGAGCTGCTCTGCGCCCGCGAGGACGTCGGGCGGCACAACGCGGTGGACAAGGTGGTCGGCTGGGCGCTGCGCGAGGGCCGGCTGCCGCTGACCGGGCACGTGCTCCTGGTCAGCGGCCGGGCCTCGTTCGAGCTGACCCAGAAGGCGGCGCTGGCCGGCGTACCGCTGCTGGCCGCGGTCTCGGCGCCGTCCTCGCTCGCCGTGGACCTCGCCGAGGAGCTGGGCCTCACCCTGGTCGGCTTCCTGCGCGGCGAGGGCGCCAACGTCTACACCCGCCCCGACCGGATCGGCTGACCGGGCCTCACCCCAGCTCCGCCTCGACGAGGTCCGCCGCGCGCGCCGTGCCGCCCTCGGCGCGGGCCTCGGCACGCAGCGCGGCGAGGCGGGCGGCCACCGCCGGGTCGCCGGTCAGCTCCAGCAGTGCGGCACGCAGCGCGGCGGCCGTCGCGTCCTCGGTGTCCAGCCGCCGGGCCACACCGAGCGCCACCAGCGAGTCCGCGTTGGCGAACTGGTCGACGGCCTGCGGCACCGCGATCATCGGCACGCCGTGGTACAGGCCCTCGCTCGCGCCGCCGGTGCCGGCGTGGGTGACGAAGGCGTCCGCCTGCGCCAGCACGTCGAACTGCGGCACCCAGCGGTGCACCTCGACGTTGGCCGCCACCTCGCCGAGCGCGGCGAGGTCGACGTACTTGCCGACCTGCAGCACGACGTGCCAGCCGGGCAGGGCGCCGAAGGCCGCCAGGCACTCCCGGTAGAAGGCGGGCCGGTCGGTGAAGGCCGAGCCGAGCGAGACCAGCAGCACCTTCTCCGCGCCGTCGGGCCGCTGCCAGCGGCCTTGGTGCGCGCGGTCGCCGAAGCACTGGCCGACGAAGGTGATCCGCTCGGGGTCGACCCGCTCGGCGTTGGGCTGCAGGGCGCGCGGGATCAGTGCGAGTGCGCGGTCCGGGCGGTTCTTGAACCGCTCGACGTCCCGCTCGACGGCCCCGGTCCCGGCCAGCCAGTCGCCGAACCGCCGGTAGTGCTCGGGGCCGCCCGGCCCGGTGCGGAGCACCTCGAAGAGCCCGGCCATGTCCTGCTCGAAGCCCTCCCAGCCGACCATGGTGGGCGAGAGCTGGAGCACCGGCACGCCGTGGGCCTCGGCGACCGCCCGCGCGGCGTAACCGCCGATGTCGTGGAGCACCAGGTCGGGCCGGTCCTCGGCGAACAGTTTCTGCAGGACGGGGGTCATGGCGAGGGCGTCGTCGAGGAAGACGTCCTGGACGGCGACCGGGTCCTCCGGCCACCCCGCGGGATCGGCGTCCAGCGGCAGCGCCGTCGGGTACGGGACGAGCGTGGCGCCGGTGGCGGCGACGGTCTCGGCGAAGGACGGGTCGTTGACGTAGCTGACCCGGTGGCCCCGGGCGACGAGTTCGGCGATCAGGGCGAGGCTCGGGTTGACGTGGCCGTGGGCCGGGATGGAGGCCATGACGATGTGGGCGCTGGAGCGGGTCATCTCGTGTTCCCCTCGATATGCGTGAGACGAGACGGTTCGTCTCGCTGATGCTCCATAAGCATGCGCCGTCCGAAGGAGTGCTGTCAAGACAATACGGTCCGTCTCGCCACCTCGTTAGGATGGCCGCCGTGGCCAGACAGCAGAACGCCCCCGACCCCAGCCGCCGCAACGAGCAGAGCCGCACGGCGATCCTCACCGCCGCCGGCGAGCTCGTCGCCGAGATCGGCTTCGGCAAGCTCACCATCGAGAAGATCGCCGCCCGCGCCGGCGTCGGCAAGCAGACCATCTACCGCTGGTGGCCGTCCAAGGGCGCCGTCGTCTTCGACTCCTTCCTCGCCGCCAACGAGAACGCCTCCGGCAGCCTCGCCCTCCCCGACACCGGCGACCTCACCGAGGACCTCCGGACCCTCCTGCGGGGCACCGTCCTCGAACTCGCCGACCCCGCCTTCAACCGGACCGGACGCGCCCTGGCCGCCGAGGTCCTCACCGACCCCGACCTGCTGCGCGAATACCGTGAACGGCTGCTGGACCCGCTGCTGGAGGTCACCCGCGACCGCCTGCGGGCCGCCCGGGAGGCCGGGCAGCTGCGGGCGGACGCGGACCTGGACCTCGCCGTCGAACTCCTCTACGGCCCGCTGTACTACCGCTGGCTGCACGGCCTCGGCTCGCTCGACGCCGACTACGCGGACCAGGTGGCGGCCGCCCTGCTGAGCGCCTTCGGCACCACCGGCGGCTGAGCCCGCGGCCCGGTTCAGGACCGGTTCAGGACCGGTTGCGGCGGCGCAGCACCAGCACCACGGCGATGATCACGACGATCACCACCAGCACCACGACGGCGCCGATGATCAGGCCGATGAACTTGCCGAGGCCCTTCTTCTTCTTTTTCTTGTCCTTGTCCTTGGCCAGCTGAGTGGTGGTGCCGTGCCGGTCCGCCGTCACGCCGGTCCGGACCTCCTGGACGGCCCCGCCACCCGCCACCGTGCTTGCCGTGCTCACCGTGCTCACCACCGGCGCCGCCGAGGCCGCCGGAGCGGCGGCCACTCCGGCGCCGCCGAAGGCGAGCACCGCGGACAGAACCAGACCCGTCAACCGAGCGCGCACAGGAACCAACCCCCGACATCCGACCCGGCGGCGCCCCGACGGCCCACCGACCGCCGAAACCTTCCCACGCACGCCCCGCCGCGCCCACCCCCGCGACCGGACCGCGACCCGCTCGGGACACACCGGTCACCGAAGCGCCACACTCCCCCCGCCCCGCGGCTCCCCGCCCGTCCGAAGCAGCGACGCCATCGGCGCCGGCCGCCGGCCCCGCCTCAGCCTTCCGGTGGGGAGGCGGGGCCGGCCAGGGCGACGGCGGTCAGGGCGCGCAGTGCGGCGGCGACCTGCCCGAGCGGGAGGGTGGCGTCGTCGGCGAAGAGCTCCAGGAGCCAGCCGCCCGCCGCGTTCTGGCCGCCGGCGGCCACCATGCCGCGGTAGCCGGAGACCACCAGCATCGCCTCCTCCGCCGGGTCGTTGCCCGCCGCGCCCGCCCGCAGGGCGAAGGCGCCGCCGCGCACGGCCCGGCGGGTCATCGGGTAGTGGCGGAGGTCGAAGACCGCGTCCGGGGCCTCGATCTGGGCCCGCTGGGTCTCCGCCCGGGTGCTGCTCGGCCCGCTGGTCATCCGGTAGACGGCGTGCCGGGCGGTGCGCATCAGCTGCGAGCCGGGCGGCACGTAGGAGATCCACCAGCCGACCGCGTCCAGCAGCCGGGCCGAGGTCTCGGCCACGACGGCGAGCTTGCCGATGGTGTCGGCCGGGTGCACGGCCCGCACCGCGCCCTGCTGGTCTAGCGCGGCGAGCACCGCCGTGAGCAGCTGCCCCGGGTCGGCGCTGTGCGCGGCGCCGCGGAACCGCCGCCGGTCCCCGGCCCCGGCCCGGCCGCCGGGGCGGAACCGGCCGTCGCCGCGGTGCTGCGGCTCGGCGGCGTCGGCGAGCAGCACCGTCGGGTCGGGGGCGAAGCCGGGGCCGTGGCTGCGCCCGGCCACCACCGGGTGGGCGGCCCGGGCGGCCTTGGCCCGGTACTGGGCGGCGTCGGCGAGCCGGAACAGCCGGTCGGGAGTGGTGACGGGACCGATCGAGTCGCCGGTGGAGGCGACCCCGCAGGCCACCCCCTCGCCCTCGGACAGGGCCAGTGCCCGCGCGCACAGCTCCTCGGCGACGGCCACCACCTCGTCCGCCTTCTGCCCCTCGACGAGCAGGCAGAACTCGTCGCCGCCGAGCCGGGCGGCGAGGCTGCCGGGGAGCTTGGCGGCGGCCAGCGACAGCTGGTGGGCGAACCGTTCGAGCAGCCGGTCGCCGACCTCGTGGCCGAGCTGGTCGTTGACCCGCTTCAGGCCGTTGACGTCGCAGACCACCAGCGAGACCACGGTGTTGTCCCGGTTGTGCGCGGCCAGCGCGCTCTCCAGCCGGGCGTCCACCGCACGCCGGTTGGCGAGCCCGGTGAGCGGGTCGGAGAAGGCGAGCCGGCGCAGGTCGGCGAGGCGTTCGGTCTGGGCCAGGCCGGCCGAGATCTGGGCGGCCAGCAGGGTCGCGTAGTCGGCGTCGGCCTCGGTGAAGGCGGGCGTCCCCGCGGTGCGGGCGAGGTAGAGCTCGCCCCAGGCCTGCCCGTGCAGCACGATCGGCGCGACCACGCAGCAGGCCCGGCCGCGCCGGCGCAGCGCGGCGGCGCGCTCCTGGCAGTACGCGCCGGCGGTCGGGTGCGCGTGCCCGGCGTGCGGCTGGCTGCTGTCGGCGGTCTGCACCCAGGCGCGCGGCAGCCGGCCGGTGGTCCAGCGCTCCTCCAGGTACGTGACGATCTCGGGGAAGTCGGCCACCGGGTAGGACTCGTCCTCCGGCAGCTCCTCCTCCCCCGGAGCGAGTTCGCCGTGGTTGACCAGGACCCGCAGCCGGCCGGACTCGCGGTCCCAGACCGAGACGGCGGCCATCGTCGCGCCGAGCGCCCCGGTGGCGCGGGCGGCGGCGGCCCGGACGGCCTCCAGTGGGGTGAGCGCTCCGGCCATGTCCTGGGCGAGCTCGACGACGGCCTTCAGCCGCGCGTCGGTGGCCGGACCGTCCCCCGGAGCCTGCCCCGCCCCGGGCTCGGGGACGACGGGCGGCTGCTGGGCCCGGTCGCGGTCCGTCATGATCGCCTCGCTGCTCACCGGCTCGCCTCGCTCCCTGTGCTCGGTCCTGCTGGTGCTCGGTCCTGCTGGTGGTCCGTCCGGACGCCCGCCCCCGCGGGCGGCGTGCGTGGCCACACCCCGACCCGCTCCTACCCGTCCGACGGCGCCGCCACCGCGGCCGATCGCACCGGGGCGCCTGCACCAAGACTATGGCGGATTCGTTCGGTTATGCCCCGTTTTCGACTTCGCACCCGCACGACCGCGCGGCAGTCCGCCGTTGGGCGTGTCGTGGTGTGTCGCCGCACAGTCGCGGTCTGCCGCGGTGCCGTGGCGGGGTTGCTGCGGTGCTGTCGCGGGGTTGCCGCGGTGCCGTCGCGGCGCGGCCGGGCGGCGCGCGGCTACGCGGGGCGCACCCGCCGGGAGAGCAGCCACGGCTCGACCAGCCCGAGCCCGCGCACCGGCCGGCGCCACATCGGCTGCAGGTTGAACCGGTGGGCGGCCTCCGGCCCCGGGGCCGACGGTCCCGCCGGGGGCAGTCCGGCCGCCGCCGACAGCGCCTCGGCGAGCCCCGGCCCGTCCGCGTCGGGCGGCGCGACGCTGCCGTTCTGCTCCAGCGCGGCCGCGAACTCGCCGTCGATCAGCACCGCGTCCTTGGGAGCGATCGAGGTGAGCCGGCTGGCCAGGTTGACCGTCGTACCGAACACGTCGCCCATCCGCGAGGTGACCGTGCCGAAGGCCATGCCGACCCGCAGCGCGGGGATGGTGTCGTCCTCGGCCAGCGCCTCGATCAGGCCCAGCGCGATCCCGGCGGCGGTCACCGGGTCCTCGGAGACGAAGAGGATCTCGTCGCCGAGTGTCTTGATCACCCGGCCGCCCTGGCCGGCGATGAGGTCGGAGCAGGTGTTCTCGAAGGTCTCGACCAGCTCGCCGAGCTCCTCCTCCTCCAGCCGCCGCGACAGCCGGGTGAAGCCGACCAGGTCGGCGAAGCAGACGGCGAGCCTGCCGCTGGTGATCTCGTTGTCCTCGGCGGCCTGCACCACCCGGCCGGTGACGGCGGCCAGCTGGCGCCGCCAGACGTACACCAGGAACTGCTCCAGCTCCGGCAGCAGCAGCTCGACCAGCGGGTACGCGACGTCGGCGCGGGTCAGGCCGGGTTCGACGGACTGGGTGAGGTTCTCCAGGAAGGTGTCCATCTGCCAGCCGGCCAGCCGGGCCGTGGTCTGGCCGGTGGAGCGGGCCACCTGGATCGCCATCGACTCGCTCAGCAGGCCCGACTCGACCAGGCCGGCCAGCCGGCGCAGCGCGATCACGTCACCGTCGGTCAGCGCCCTGGACTGTCCGATGTCCGGGAAGCCCATCGCCCGCCAGAAGCGGGTGGCCAGTTCCATCGGGACGTCGGCCGCGCGGGCGGCCTGGTACGGGGTGTAACGGCGCGGCGCGTCCAGGATCAGGCGTTCGAGGTCGAGGGCGACGGTCTGGTCGTCGGAGCCCGCCGGGCCGCCGTTGCCGCCGGCGCCGTTGCCGCCGCCGTTGCTGCCGTCCTCTGCCACCGGTCCGTCCCCGTGCGGTCGCCGCACTCGCCTCGTGTCCTGCGTGTCCGGCGCGCCCGCCACCCGGCGGGCAGTGGCGCGCCTCACACTGCTGCCAGGTGGAATGTTCGCACGGAATCGCGCGATCCGGGGCATCCGCCCGGGTCAAGGGGAGGTAAGGGGACGCACGGGGCGCCCGCCCGGCGCACGGCACCGGCCCCGCGCGGCGCGGGCCCCGCGCGGTACAGGCCCCCCGCCCCGCACGCCCCCGCCCGGTGCGCGGCTACTCGGTGCGCGGCTACTCGGCGGCGCGCGGCTCCGGGCGCACGTGGACGACGTCCCCCGCGCCGACCGCCCGGCGGCCGCCGTCCGGGGTACGGATCACCAGCCGGCCGTCCCCGTCCACCGCGACCGCCTCGCCGCGCAGTTCGCGGTCGCCGGGCAGCAGCACCTTCACCGGCCGCCCCAGCGTGGTGCACCGGGCCGCGTAGGCGCGCAGCAGGCCGCTGCTGTGCGGGTCGCCGGCGGCGGCCGTCCACTCGCCGTACAGCTCGGCGAACTCGCGCAGCAGGGCGCGCAGCAGGGTGGACCGGTCGGTGACGGCGGCGCCGGCCAGGGCGAGCGAGGCGGCGGTGGGGACGGGCAGTTCGGCGGCGCGCAGCGAGACGTTGAGGCCGAGGCCGGCGACCACCGCGCCGCCGCCCAGCTCGGTGAGGATGCCGCCGAGCTTGCGCTCCGCGCCGTCGATCTCCACCTGCAGGTCGTTGGGCCACTTCAGGCCGACCTCGACCTCGGCGACCCGGCTCAGGGTGCTCGCGGCGGCGACGCCGACCAGGATCGGCAGCCAGCCGTACCGTTCGACGGGTACTCCGTCCGGGCGAAGCAGGACGGAGAGGAAGAGACCGGAGCGGGCGGGGGCGCTCCACTGCCGTTCGAGCCGGCCGCGGCCGGAGTTCTGGGCCTCGGCGACCAGCACCGCGCCCTGCGGGGCGCCCTCGCGGGCCCGGGCGGCGAGGTCGGTGTTGGTGGAGCCGGTCTCCTCGACGACGTCGATCGAGGTCCAGAGCCCGCCGGGGCGCAGCAGGTCCCGGCGCAGCGCGGCGGCGTCCAGCGGCGGGCGGTCCAGATCGGTCCACGGGGACGGCCCGGCGTGGCCGAGACCGCGCAGTCCACTGCGGCGGGGCGTGTCGGAGGTCATGCGGTTCACCCTAGGACGTGTCGCGGATCGCGGCTCCCCGGCCGTAGGCCGCCCCATCGTCTCCCAGAACCGGCGTCAACCACAGTGTGTCACTGGCCATAACGGCCGGGCGTTACGTCCGGCCCTCCGCGCTGGCTACGCTACCCAACGGTAGTTCGTTGTGCCGCCCTGCACCCCTCGTCCGCGCCGGCCCCCACCCGGCCCGCGCGCCCCCGAAAACAGGTCGCGGCCCAGGATCAGGGAGAGCCACCGGAATGACCGAGGCGCCGTACGACCCGCACACCACCGCCGGCAAGCTCGCCGACCTCCGGCGCAGGATCGACGAGGCGGTGCACTCCGGCTCCGCCAAGGCGGTGGAGAAGCAGCACGCCAAGGGCAAGCTGACGGCCCGCGAGCGGGTCGCGGAGCTGCTGGACGAGGACTCCTTCGTCGAGTTCGACGAGTTCGCCCGGCACCGCTCGACCAACTTCGGCCAGGAGAGGAACCGGCCCTACGGCGACGGCGTGGTCACCGGCTACGGGACCGTCGACGGCCGTCAGGTCGCCGTGTTCGCGCAGGACTTCACCGTCTTCGGCGGCTCGCTCGGCGAGGTATTCGGCGAGAAGATCGTCAAGGTCATGGACTTCGCGCTGAAGACCGGCTGCCCGGTCATCGGCATCAACGACTCCGGCGGCGCCCGGATCCAGGAGGGCGTGGTCTCGCTCGGCCTGTACGGCGAGATCTTCCGCCGCAATGTGCACGCCTCCGGGGTGGTCCCGCAGATCTCGCTGATCATGGGCCCCTGCGCGGGCGGCGCGGTCTACTCCCCCGCGATCACCGACTTCGTGGTGATGGCCGACCGGACCTCGCACATGTTCATCACCGGGCCCGACGTGATCAAGACCGTCACCGGCGAGGACGTCGGCATGGAGGAGCTGGGCGGCGCGCGCACCCACAACACCAAGTCCGGCAACGCGCACTACCTGGCCGCGGACGAGAAGGAGGCCGTCGAGTACGTCAAGAGCCTGCTCTCGTACCTGCCCTCCAACAACCTCTCCGACCCGCCGTCCTTCCCGGAGGAGGCGGACCTCTCGGTCACCGACGAGGACCTCGAACTCGACACCCTGGTGCCGGACTCGGCGAACCAGCCGTACGACATCCGCCAGGTGATCGAGCACGTGCTCGACGACGGCGAGTTCCTGGAGACCCAGCCGCTGTACGCGGGCAACATCGTCACCGGCTTCGGCCGGGTCGAGGGCCATTCGGTCGGCATCGTCGGCAACCAGCCGATGAACCTGGCGGGCTGCCTGGACATCGCCGCCAGCGAGAAGGCCGCGCGGTTCATCCGCACCTGCGACTCGTTCAACATCCCGGTGATCACCTTCGTCGACGTGCCCGGCTTCCTGCCCGGCACCGAGCAGGAGTGGGACGGCATCATCCGGCGCGGCGCCAAGCTGATCTACGCCTACGCCGAGGCGACCGTGCCGCTGATCACCGTGATCACCCGCAAGGCCTTCGGCGGCGCGTACGACGTCATGGGCTCCAAGCACCTGGGCGCCGACCTCAACCTGGCCTGGCCGACCGCGCAGATCGCCGTGATGGGCGCGCAGGGCGCGGTCAACATCCTGCACCGGCGGGAGATCGCCGAGGCCGAGGCGGCCGGGACCGCCGAGGAGAAGCGGGCCGAGCTGATCGCCTCCTACGAGGACACCCTGCTCAACCCGTACCTGGCCGCCGAGCGCGGCTACGTGGACGCGGTCATCGCGCCGAGCGACACCCGCCGGCACATCGTCCGCGGGCTGCGGGCGCTGCGCGGCAAGCGCGAGGTGCTGCCGCCGAAGAAGCACGGCAACATCCCTCTGTAGTCGCCGGGAGCAGGAGTACCGCGAGAGGATTGACCATGGCCCCGATCCACGTGCTGCACGGGCAGCCGACCCCCGAGGAGCTGGCCACCGTCCTGGCGGTGGTCCAGGCCCGGGCCGCCGCCGCGCAGGCCGCCGCCGAGGCCGCCCGCCGCGCGGGCGCCGGCCCGGACTCCGCCTGGAACGACCGCGCGCGCCGGATGCGCGCCACCCCGCGACCGGGCGCCAACGCCTGGCGCACCTCGGGCTGGGCCGGCTAGCCCGGCCGGCCGCGGACGGCATGCAGGGCACCTACGGCATGCAGGGCACGGGGGCGCGTGCACTTTGCCAAGTGTGGCTTTGCAAAGTGCACGCCCTCCGAGCCCTTCCCACGGAGCCGCTCCGCACAAGGGCGGAGCGGCTCCGTGCAGCGTTCTCGGTGACTTTGCAAAGTCACTGCTTTGCAAAGTGCGCACGGCGGCACGGGCCGGACCGGGCCGGTCGCGGCCGATCACGGCCGGTCACGGCCGACCCGGCAAAAGCCCGGATTGCCCCGAAACCCCCGAAAGCTGAGTACGGATACTCAGGCGCCCCGCCCGCCCGCCGGAGCACCCTGGAACGATGCTCTGGTCAGACCCCCGCGACGAGCCCTCCCCGGAAGCCCGCCGGATGCAGAAGAGGCTGCACCGGGCCGGCCATGTGCTCGCCGTCCTCGCCCTGCTGATCGTCGTTCTCCTGATGATCTGACGATCACTGGCCGGATGCTCCGGGCCTCCCTCTACCCTGGTGGGCATGACCGACCGCCGCACCCTCGTCCTCGCCTCCGCCTCCCCCGCCCGCCTCGGGCTGCTGCGCCAGGCGGGCCTCGACCCGCGGGTGGTGGTCAGCGGCGTCGACGAGGACGCGCTCACCGCCCCCACCCCCGCCGAACTCGCGCTGGTCCTCGCCGAGGCCAAGGCCGCGGCCGTCGCCGCCGGCCTCACCGACGGCGAGCTGGTCGTCGGCTGCGACTCGGTGCTGGAGCTGGACGGCCTGGCCCTCGGCAAGCCCGCCGACGAGGCCGAGGCACTGGCCCGCTGGCAGTCGATGCGCGGCCGGGCCGGCGTGCTGCGCACCGGCCACTGCGTGATCGACACCGCGACCGGCCGGACGTCCTCCGCCACCGCCTCCACCACCGTGCGCTTCGGCACCCCGGACGACGCAGAGGTCGCCGCCTACATCGCCACCGGCGAACCGCTGCACGTGGCGGGCGCGTTCACCCTCGACGGCCGCTCGGCGCCGTTCATCGAGGGCGTCGACGGCGACCCGGGCAACGTCATCGGCCTCTCGCTGCCGCTGCTGCGCACCCTGCTCGCCGAACTGGACGTCCGGATCACCGACCTCTGGAGCTGACCGGCCGACCGTCGCCGGTGCGCCAAACACCGGCGCAATTGTCGCCAACCACCCCTCCGACGAGCCCGTTTGATGCACGCTAGGAGGGCCACCGGTGCGGCATCGGCCGCACCGGAGCAACGGGGGAGGTAACGAGCCGGATGACCGACGGTCTTCTCAACGTGCTGCTGGGCCTGGTGGCCAGCGCGATCAGTGCCGCACTCGGCTGGCTCGGCCAGAGTCTGCGCCGAAGACGCCGGCTGGAACGGGCCAGGGCCTTCCTCGGCCTGCCCGCCGGCAGCGAGTGCCTGATCGTGGTCAACCGCAGCATCGGCACCGGCGCCCACCCCCGGACGGTCACCCGGCGCGACGCCTACGCGCTGATGGAGCTGGCCGCCCTGGTGAAGGAGTGCGGCGCGCACGCCGACCTGGTCGCGCACGACGCCGCGCCGCGCGGCCTGGGCACCAGGACCGAGCTCTGCTTCGGCGGCCCGGTCTCCAACGAGCGGATGGCCGCCCACCTGGCCTGGGGCCTGCCCGGGGTGGCGATCTCCAGCAGCCACGCCGCCCTGGACAACACCATCAGCGTCGGCGGCCGCACCTACACCGCCGATCCGCAGGCCGGCGAGTACATCGTGCTGGCCCGGCTGGCCACCCCCGGGAGCGGTCGGCCGGTCTTCCTGATCTCCGGACAGACCGGCATCGCCAACCACGCCGGGGTCCGTCACCTGGCGACCCACCACCGCCGGCTGGCCCGCCGGTACGGCACCGACGGCACCTTCGCGCTGCTGCTCAAGGTGGTCAACCCGGCCGCCTACGGCCCCGACGTCGTCGAGCAGGTCGCCGACATCACCGCCCGGGCCCTGGAGCGCGCGCCGGCCCCGCCGGGCGCGCCCGCACCGGCCGCGCCGGCCGCCGCGGCCCCCGCGCCCGCCGCGCGTGCTTGAGCCCGGCTCGCGCCGCGCTCGGGTGTGGCCAAGCCCACCACCGCGCCACGCCGCCCCCGTCACCGAGCGCGAGCGCCGGGCCGCCCGCACCGCACCCGTGACCACCTGCGAGGACTCCCGTCGGGCCGCCCACCGCCCGCCCGGGCGCATCACCCTCCGTGTGGGATAGTTCACAACCTGGGGCTACTCGCCGGTACTGCCCAGGAATCCATAAACTCAACGAGGTTCAAGAAGGGAGCCACAGTGCGCAAGGTGCTCATCGCCAACCGCGGGGAAATCGCCGTCCGCGTCGCCCGGGCCTGCTCGGACGCCGGTATCGCCAGCGTCGCCGTCTACGCCGAGCCGGACCGGGATGCGCTGCACGTCCGCGCGGCCGACGAGGCTTACGCGCTGGGCGGCGACACCCCCGGCACCAGCTACCTGGACATCGCCAAGGTCCTCCAGGCCGCCGCAGACTCGGGCGCGGACGCCGTCCACCCCGGCTACGGCTTCCTGTCGGAGAACGCCGAATTCGCCCAGGCCGTCATCGACGCGGGCCTCACCTGGATCGGCCCGCCGCCGCAGGCCATCCGCGACCTCGGCGACAAGGTGACCGCCCGGCACGTGGCGCAGCGCGCCGGTGCCCCGCTGGTCGCCGGCACGCCGGACCCGGTCTCGGGTGCCGACGAGGTCGTCACGTTCGCCCGGGAGCACGGCCTGCCGGTCGCCATCAAGGCGGCGTTCGGCGGCGGCGGTCGCGGCCTGAAGGTCGCCCGCACGCTGGAGGAGATCCCGGAGCTGTACGAGTCCGCGGTGCGCGAGGCGGTCGCCGCCTTCGGGCGCGGCGAGTGCTTCGTCGAGCGCTACCTGGACAACCCGCGGCACGTCGAGACCCAGTGCCTGGCCGACAAGCACGGCAACGTGGTGGTCGTCTCGACCCGTGACTGCTCGCTGCAGCGCCGGCACCAGAAGCTGGTCGAGGAGGCGCCCGCGCCGTTCCTGACCCCGGAGCAGAACGCCGAGCTGTACCGGGCGTCGAAGGCCATCCTCAAGGAGGCCGGCTACGAGGGCGCCGGGACCTGCGAGTTCCTGGTGGCGCTGGACGGCACGATCTCCTTCCTGGAGGTCAACACCCGTCTGCAGGTGGAGCACCCGGTCACCGAGGAGGTCACCGGGATCGACCTGGTCCGCGAGATGTTCCGGATCGCGGACGGCGAGGAGCTCGGGTACGACGACCCGGAGGTGCGCGGCCACTCGTTCGAGTTCCGCATCAACGGCGAGGACCCGGGCCGCAACTTCCTGCCCGCGCCGGGCACGGTGACGCTGTTCGCGCCGCCGTCCGGCCCGGGTGTCCGGCTGGATTCGGGCGTGGAGACCGGTTCGGTGATCGGCCCGGCCTGGGACTCGCTGCTGGCCAAGCTGATCGTCTCCGGCCGCGACCGCAAGCAGGCGCTGGAGCGGGCGAAGCGCGCGCTGGCGGAGTTCAGGGTCGAGGGCATGGCGACGGCCATCCCGTTCCACCAGGCGGTCGTCACCGACCCGGCGTTCGCGCCGGAGGTGCACGGCGGTGACGGGCCGTTCAAGGTCTTCACCCGGTGGATCGAGACCGAGTTCAACAACACCATCCCCGCGTTCGCCGGTGCGGCCGGCGACGGCGAGGAGGCCGAGGGCCGGGAGACCGTGGTCGTCGAGGTCGGCGGCAAGCGGATCGAGGTCTCGCTGCCGTCCTCGCTGGGTGTCTCGACCGCTCCGGCGGCCGGTGCGGGGGCCGCGAAGGCCAAGCGCCGGGTGGGTGCGAAGAAGGCCGGTTCGGCGGTCAGCGGTGACACGCTGGCGTCGCCGATGCAGGGCACCATCGTCAAGGTCGCCGTCGAGGAGGGCCAGGTCGTCGCGGAGGGCGAGCTGATCGTCGTCCTGGAGGCGATGAAGATGGAGCAGCCGCTGAACGCCCACAAGGCGGGCACGATCGTCGGTCTCAAGGCCGAGGTGGGGGCGAGCGTCTCCAGCGGCGCGGCGCTCTGCGAGATCAAGGACTGACGCTTTCCGCGTGTTCCGCCGCCGGTCCGTACACCTTCGGGTGTGCGGACCGGTCGTGTTTCCGGCGGTGGTGCGGGTACTGCGGCTGGTTCGGCTGAGGTACTGAGGTACTGGCGTTGGTGCGGCGGGAGTGGCGGGGTCAGCGTCCGCGCTGGAGGCCGAGTTCGGCGAGTCTGGCCGGCAGCGGCCCGCCCGGGCCCGCCGGTCCGCCGGGGCCGTGCACGCCGGGGCGGCGCTGGCCGGGCAACGGGGCGCCGCCGCCGGGGGGCGGCGGGACGGCGCGGCGGGCCATCGGGCCCGGCTGGGTCTGGTGGACGGGGCCGCTGCCGGTCCCGTGCACCGGGGCGTCCCCGGACGGCGGGGCGCCGAGCGGGGCGAGGTCGATCTGCACGCCGCAGTCGGCGAGCGCGTCGAGTTCGCGGGCGGTGGCGTCGTCGGCGGTGGCGTGCTCGTCGGTGACCAGGCGGGTGATGGTCTCGGTGGCGACGGTCTGGAACATGCCGGCCGCGCCGAGCTTGGTGTGGTCGGCGAGGACGATCACCTCGGCGGCCGCCAGCACCATGGCCCGGTCCACGCTCGCGGACAGCATGTTCGCGGTGGACAGCCCGCGTTCGGCCGTCAGCCCGCTGCCGGAGATGAAGGCCTTGCCGACCCTCAGCCCCTGCAGCGACTGTTCGGCGCCGCTGCCCACCAGCGCGTAGTTGGAGCCGCGCAGGGTGCCACCGGTCATCACCACCTCGACCCGGTTGGCGTGCGCGAGCGCCTGGGCGACCAGCAGCGAGTTGGTCACCACGGTCAGCCCGGGAACCCGGGCGAGGCGGCGGGCGAGTTCCTGGGTGGTGGTGCCCGCACCGACCACCACCGCGTCTCCCTCCTCCACCAGGCCGGCGGCGAGATCGGCGATGGCGCTCTTCTCGGCGGCGGACAGGTGGGTCTTCTGCGGGTAGCCGGGTTCGCGGCTGAAGCCGCCGGGGAGCACCGCGCCGCCGTGCCGGCGGTCGAGGAGCCCTTCTGCCTCCAGGGCCCGTACGTCGCGGCGCACGGTGACTTCGGAGGTCTGGACGACGCGGGCCAACTCCCGGAGCGAGACCGCTCCGTTGGCGCGCACCATTTCGAGGATCAACTGGCGACGTTCTGCTGCAAACACAGAACCGACGGTAACCTGCGTGACCGTCTGCTTTCAGGCGTTTGCTGCTAGTAGCGGGAATTGCTCACGCCCGAGCGGCGCGTGACCGTACAATGCGCGCCGTCGGCCATCCGGGACTGCGCCCGCCGTCCGAGTGACGTCCGGGGACGCGCGAAGGGCGGCCGCCGAACGGCGACCGCCCTCAACTGAGCGCCCTGAGCTCAGGATTCGCCCGATTCGCGCTTGCGGATGTGGAGCTGGCGGGCGGCCTCGGCGGTGGAGCCGGAGACCGACGGGTAGACGGTGAACGCGCTGGCCACCTGTTCGACCGTCAGATTGGCGTCCACCGCCAGCGAGATCGAGTGGATGAGCTCGCTGGCGCGCGGGGCGACCACCACACCGCCGACCACGATGCCGGTGCCGGGGCGGCAGAACAGCTTCACGAAGCCGTCGCGGATGCCCTGCATCTTGGCCCGCGGGTTGCCGCGCAGCGGGAGCTTGACCTCGACCGCGTCCATCTTGCCGCACTCCACGTCGGCGGCGGTGTAGCCGACGGTGGCGATCTCGGGGTCGGTGAAGACGTTGGAGGCCACGGTCTTGAGGTTCAGCGGCTGCACCGCGTCGCCGAGCGCGTGGTACATGGCGATCCGGCCCTGCATGGCCGCCACCGAGGCGAGCATGAAGACGCCGGTGCAGTCGCCGGCCGCGTACACACCGGGGGCGCTGGTGCGGGAGACCCGGTCGACCTGGATCTGGCCCCAGTCGTTGAGCTTGACCCCGGCCTCCTCCAGGCCCATGTCGGCGGTGTTCGGGATGGAACCGACCGCCATCAGGCAGTGGGTGCCCTCGATCACCGTGCCGTCGGAGAGGGTGACCTCGACCGCGTCTCCGATCCTCTTGGCGCTCTCGGCGCGCGAGCGGCCCATCACGTTCATGCCGCGGCGGCGGAAGACCTCCTCCAGCACCTCGGCGGCGTCCGGATCCTCGCCCGGCAGCACCCGGTCGCGCGAGGAGACCAGGGTCACCTTGGAGCCCAGCGCCTGGTAGGCGCCCGCGAACTCGGCGCCGGTGACGCCGGAGCCGACCACGATCAGCTCGCGCGGCAGCTCCTCCAGGTCGTAGACCTGGGTCCAGGTGAGGATCCGCTCGCCGTCGGGCTGGGCGTCGGGCAGTTCGCGCGGGTGGGCGCCGGTGGCGATCAGCACCGCGTCGGCGCGCAGCGACTGGACGCTGCCGTCGGGCGCGTCCACCAGCACCTCGCGGGAGCCGTCCACGGCCTGCCCGCCCGGGCCCAGCCGGCCGCGGCCGCGCAGCACGGTGACGCCGGCCCGGGTGACGGACTGGGTGATGTCGTGGGACTGGGCGATGGCCAGGCGCTTCACACGCCGGTTCACCTTGCCCAGGTCGACGCCGACCACGCGGGCCGGGCTGTCGATGTGGGGGGTGTCGTCGGCGACGATGATGCCGAGTTCCTCGTACGAGCTGTCGAAGGTCGTCATCACCTCCGCCGTCGCGATCAGCGTCTTCGACGGCACGCAGTCCGTCAGCACCGCCGATCCACCCAGGCCGTCGCGGTCGACGACGGTCACCTCCGCGCCGAGCTGGGCGGCGACGAGCGCCGCCTCGTAGCCGCCGGGTCCGCCACCGATGATCACGATCCGAGTCACGTCAACCATTGTCCCGCACGCCGGGAGCACTGCCACGCCGGGGTCGGGGCTTCTGTCGGATCGGTCGGTGAACGTAGGCTTCCCCCCATGCCCCTTTACGCCGCGTATGCCACCAACCTCGATGCCCGGCAGATGACCCGCCGCGCCCCGCACTCGCCGCTGCGCGGCACCGGGTGGCTGTCCGGCTGGCGGCTGACCTTCGGCGGCGAACACCTCGGCTGGGAGGGCTCGCTGGCCACGGTGGTGGAGGACGAGAAGGACCAGGTCTTCGTCTCGCTGTACGACGTGGCGCCGATGGACGAGGAGGGGCTGGACCGCTGGGAGGGCGTCCAGCTCGGCATCTACCGCAAGATCAAGCTGCGGGCGCAGACCCTGGACGGCGATGTGCCGGTCTGGACGTACGTGCTGAACGACTACGAGGGCGGCCTGCCCGCGGCCCGCTACCTGGGCCTGATCGCGGACGCGGCGGAGAGCGCCGGCGCCCCCGACGACTACGTGCTCGACCTGCGCCGCCGCCCCTGCTGAGAAGGGCGGTCTACCAGGCCCTGGCCGTGGCGGCCAGGGCCTCGACGACCTCCGCGCGGCGGGCCGGGTCGGTGCGCAGCGCGTTGGCGAGTTCGACGTGGAGCCAGGTGACGCCGAGACCGGCGGCGAAGCGGCCCCCGACGTTGGTGGTGCCCGCGAGCTGTCCGCACTTCTGCTGCCAGGGCCGGCAGACCACCAGGCCGGCCGCCTCCAGTGCCGCCGCGGTGCGCTCGGCGGCCTCGCCGGCCGTCCCGGCGCCGCTGGAGACCACGGCGTCCGTGCCGGGCAGGCTGCCCTCGTCGAAGCCGTGCAGCTGGAGGCCGGGCAGGCCGCGCGTGGCGAGCGCCTCGACGACCGCGGCGAAGACGGTGTCGCTGCGGTGGGCGACGTCCGCCGATCCGTCGGTGCCGGCCCGCCGGTGGGCGCCGGCGAGGACGAGCACGCCGCCGGGTGCCTGCCGGAAGAGTTCGGCGCCGAGGATCTCGGTGCGGCTGTCGGAGACCGGGTGCGGCACCTGGGCGGACCAGCCGGCCGGGGTGGAGAGGTCCAGGTAGATCCGGCCCCAGCCGCGCGGGTCGGCGCCGGAGGCGTCGGCGATCTCGGCGGTGCGGCGGCCACTGACCGCCTCGGTGAACTCGGTGAGCCGGTAGCCGACGCCGGCCAGCAGCCGGCCGGCCTCGTCGGGCCTGCCGTCGAGGGTCCGGACGACCCCGTCGGCGACCGCCCGGCGCTGGTCGGCGTCCGGGGCGGTGTAGGCACCGACGGCGAAGGCGCCGGTGTAGGCGTCGATCCGCTCGACGAGGTCCACCGGACGCGGTCCGGCCGCGGGGGTGGGGCCGTGGGCCGCCGGGTCCCCCGCCCAGCCGCGGGCGGCGAGGGTCAGCCCGCCGGCGAGGGCCGCCAGGACGACCAGCACCGTGACCGGCCATCGCACCGCGCGTCGCGCATCCCGTCGTTCCAGGTTCTCCACGGGGGAGAAACTACCCCGCACGACAGGCGCTCCATGATCCAAAAGATCGTGATCGAAGCTTCTTTCATCCGAAATCATTACGAGACACGATAAGCGGAACCGCTTCGTACGCTTTTGAGGTTTCGGCCGGGCGAACCCGGTTCGCGGTGGGGCTCCAGGGGTGGGTGGCGCGCTGCCGCCCGACGCACCGGACCCGACCGCACTCCCCCGACGAGGCCCCACCCGTGAGCACGGCCCCCACCCCGCCGCGACAGCACCGCTACCGCCGCCGGGCCGACATGCCGCTGCTCGGGGGCGTCCGCCCGCCGATCGCCCTGCTGCTCGTCCTGCTCCTCGCCGTCGCCGCGATCACCGCGCTGGCCGTCGGCGGCCTGCGGGTGGACGACACCCCGCAGGCGGTCCGCGAGTCCCACCAGTACGCCGCCGAGGACACCGCCCTGTCCCTGCGGGCGGGCCTGCGGGAGAACACCACCGACCTGCTGCGCTCCGCCGCCCGCTACGACCGGGCGCCCGCCGAGCCCGCCGAGGTGCTCACCGCGCTCGGCCGGGCGTACCGCAAGTGGCGCGGCACCGTGATCGTCCGCCCGGACACCGGCCGGCTGCTCGCCGCCCACGGCGAGACCGTACCGCTGGCCGGCCTCGACCTCGGCCTGGTCACCGACACCGCGCCCGCGCCGCTGCTCGTCCCCTCCGCCGCCGGCACCCGGCTGCTGACCTTCGCGCTGGTCAGCACCGCGCACGACGGCCGGGCGCTGCTGGTCGCCTCCGACAACCTGCGGCTGCCGAACCTCGCCACCCGCGACGGCCAGACCATCCAGGTCCTCGACACCGCCGGCACCGTACTCGACACCACCGGCGCCGGACTCTCCGACGAGACCGCCCGGCAGCTGGTCGCCACCGCCCGGAGCCGCGCCACCGAACGCGTCGCCGAGCGCGCCCCCGCCCCGGGCGGAACCGTCTCCGGCAGCCTGGCCGGCGCCGCCGACCCCCGGGGCGCGCGCCGGGTGGCCGGCTACGCCGCCGTCGCCGGAGCCGACCCGCAGGACCCGGCCACCGCGCTCGGGCTCACCGTCGTCTCCACCGGCGGCGTCGACGGCAAGGCCGCCGGTCTGCGCCACCCGGCGCTCGGCCTGGCCGCCGCCGGCGCCCTGCTGGCACTCGCCCTGCTCCTGGCCCTGTTCCTGCACCGCACCCTGCAGCGTCCGGTGCTGCGGCTCTTCCTGGACGCCCGCCGGCTCACCCGCGGCGAGCTGGACCGCCCGGTCCGCGGCCCGCGGCGCGGCGAGGCCGGGCGGATCGGCCGCGCCCTGGAGGAGCTGCGGCTCCAGCTCCGCGATCCCGCCCGCCCGCCGGCCGCGCCCGCGCCCCGGCGCCGCCGGCCGGGGGTCGTGCTGCCGCTCGGCCTGGCCGCGGCCGTCGTGCTCGGCTGGTCCGGCCCGCTGCTGCTGCTCGGCGGCAACGACGGCGAGGTCCGGGTGCCCACCCAGGTGGTGGCCGGCCAGCGGGACCGCACCGACAACGCCGCCGACCGACTGCGCCAGGCCCTCAACGAGGGCTACGCCGATCTGCGCGCGCTCGCCCCCGAACTCACCACCGCCTCGGTCGGCACCGCCCAGGCGCTGCTGCGCACCGCCCTCGCCCAGCACGAGCGCTACCGCGCGCTGTACGTGCTCGGCGCCGGCGGCGAGGTGCTCGCCCGGGCCGGCGAGGAGCCGCACCGCACCGGCCCCGGGGCGCTCGGCCCGGGCGGCGTGCTGCTGCTCAACAGCTCCGGGAAGGAGCCCCGGATCGCGGCCCGGACGCCGCTCGCCACCCCCGCCACGCCCGTCGACGCCGTCGACGCCGCCGAGGCCGTGGACGAGGCGGCGCCCGTCGGCCCGGTCCTGGTGGGCGAGTTCCGCACCGACTTCCTCGGCGGCCTGCTCGACCGGCCCGGCCTCGGCCGGGTCTGGCTGCTCGACGACCGCCGCCGGGTGCTCGCCGCCAACGAGGCCTACGCCTCCTTCGGCGAGCTCCCCGAGGGCCGCGCCCGGGCCGTCCTGGACACCGTCGCCGGCCCGGGCGGCACGGCAGGCCCGGGCGGCGCGACGAGCCCGGGCGGCGCGACGGGCCCGGCGGCCAAGCACGCCGCCGCCGACGTGCTGCGTTCCGGCGGCGACCCGGTGCTGCTCGCCGCCGCCCCGCTCGGCGGCCGCGGCGCCGTCGCCCGGCTCGGCTGGTCCGTCGTCACCGCCCACCCGGTGTCCTGGCTGCACCTCGACCAGAACCGGGCCGACCGGCGCGCCGTGCTGGCCGGCATGCTCGGCCTGGCCACCGCCGCCCTCTGCCTCGGCTGGCTGTTCGTCGCCGTCGGCCTGCCGCTGCGCCGGCTCGCCGCGAGCGCCGAGGCGCTGGCCGCCGGGGACCGCCGCACCGTGCTCCACCCCGTCCACCACGACGAGGTCGGCGCCGTCGCCCGCAGCCTGGAGCTGATCCGCCAGGACCTGGAGCGCGCCGACCGCGACCGGGCCGACCGCGACCGCGCCGGGCACCCCGCCACCGCCGCCACCAACTTCTGAGAGGGACCCGTGCTCTTCCTCTACCTCGTGCTGCTGGTGTGCTGCGCCGTCCTGCTGGTGGCCGGCATCGTCGAACAGCGCCGGCACTTCGCCGCCCTGGACCAGATCCCCACCCGGGTCCTGGTCAACGGCATCCGCGGCAAGAGCTCGATCACCCGGCTGTGCGCGGGCGCGCTGCGCGGCGGCGGCCTGGTCACCGTCGCCAAGACCACCGGCACCGCGGCCCGGTTCATCCACCCGGACGCCACCGAGGAACCGGTCCACCGCAAGTTCGGCATCGCCAACGTGGTCGAGCAGATCGGCATCGTCCGCCGCGCCGCCACCTACCGGCCGCACGCGCTGGTGATCGAGTGCATGGCCGTCATGCCGGCGCTCCAGGAGGTCAACCAGACCAAGCTGATCCGCTCCACCATCGGCGTGCTGTGCAACGTCCGCGAGGACCACCTCGCCGAGATGGGACCCACCCTGGACGACGTCGCCCGCTCGCTGTCGCGCTCGATGCCGGTCGGGGGCGTCTGCGTCACCGCCGAGCGGGAGCGCGCGCACATCCTGCGCGAGGAGGCCGCCAAGCGGGACTGCGAGCTGATCGTGGTCGACCCGGAGTCGGTCAGCGACGAGGAACTGCGCGGCTTCAGCTGGTTCACCTTCAAGGAGAACGTGGCCATCGCGCTCGCCGTCGCCGAACTGCTCGGCGTGGACCGGCGGACGGCGCTGCGCGGCATGTGGGCGGCGCCGCCGGACCCGGGCGTGCTCTCGGTGGAGCGGTACCGGACGGCGGACGGCAGGCGCCTGCGGTTCGCCAACGTCTTCGCCGCCAACGACCCCGAGTCCACGCTGATGAACGTCCGCCAGCTGGAGAGCCTGGGCGCGATCCACCGCCCGCTGCACGTGGTGGTCAACTGCCGCCCCGACCGGGTCGAACGCAACGGCCAGATGGGCCAGATCGTGCCGGACCTCGATCCGGACACGGTCTTCCTGATCGGCCACCCCACCAGGAGCGCCCGGGACGCGATCCCGGCCGACTGGTCCGGGCGGGTGGTCGACCTCGGCGGCGACCGGCGCGACCCGGCGCGACTGACCGCCGAGCTGCTGGACGCGCTCGGCCCCGACTCCTCGCTGGTGGCGATCGGCAACATCCACGGCCAGGGCGAGCTGTTCCTGGAGGAGCTGGCCCGGCTCGCCCCGGACGACCAGCCGGAGGCCGGGGGCCGGGAAGCCGCCTACCAGCCCGCCTACGCGCCCGTGGACGAGCCGACGGCGTACGAGCCCCCGTACGAGCCGGTGTACGAGCCGGTGTACGAGCCGGTGTACGTCCCCGAGCCGCTGCCCGACTCCTGGTACGGGCCGGCCGAGCCTCCCGGCCGCTACGACCCCCACCCCCCGTACGACCACCCCCCTCACCCCCGCTACGGAGACCGGCCGTGATCCCCACCGAGCTCACCCCCGAGATCGCCGCCCTCGGCATCGCGCTCGGGCTGGTCTTCTCGCTGGTCTGCTACCTGACCACCAACCTCTCCCCCGGCGGCATGATCACCCCGGGCTGGCTGGCCCTGACCCTGGTCGAGGACCTTCAGCGGGTCGCCGTCGTGGCCGGCGTCACCGTGCTCACCTACCTGGCCACCCGGGTGGTCCAGAAGCTGGTGATCCTCTACGGCAAGCGGCTGTTCGCCGCCGTGGTGCTGACCGGCGTCCTGCTCCAGGCCACCGTGATGCTGGTCCTCCAGCACGAGCTGCCCACCCTGTACGCCAACCAGACGCTGGGCTTCATCGTCCCCGGCCTGATCGCCTACCAGCTGGTCCGCCAGCCCCGGGCGGCCACCCTGACGGCGACCACGACCGTCACCCTCGCCACCTACGTGGTGCTCACCGCCGGCGTGCTGCTCGGCGCCCTGCCCGGCACCTGATCCCCGACGCACGAACCCCCGACGCCCGAACCCCCGGAACGCGAACCCGCCGGCACCCGACCTCGGAGCCCGAACCGCCATGCCCGTCACCCCGAAGTCCCTGCTCAGCGGCGGCCTCGCCGTCACCCTGCTGGCCGCCGGCGGCTACCTCACCGTCCAGCTGCGCGAGCGCGAGCGCGGGCCCGCCCCGGTCGGCGGCACCGCACCGCTGCTCACCGCGCCCGCCTCGCCCGCCCCGGGCACCGCCGCCGCGGCCACCGGCCCGCGCTACGAGCGGCTCACCGGCCCCGACCGGACGGTGGTGCGCGACGCGCGCGGCGGCGTCCTCGCCACCCTGACGGACGGCGCCCGCACCGCCGTACTGACCGGCCCGAGCCGCACCTTCGCCGAACCGGGGACCACCACCGCCGTCCTGACCGGCGACAGCTGGGTGCGGCTGATGCCGCAGCCGTGGCGGGCCGGGGCCCAGGACGAGGCCTGGTTCCGCGGCTGGTTCGGCCAGTACCTCGGCTCCACCGAGGACGACGTGCTCGCCGTCGCCACCCAGTACCTGGCGGGCGCACCGGAGGGCAAGGACGGCAAGGGCGTCCGCTTCCGGGGCGACGCCTCGTTCGGCCCGCTCAACCCCGACGGCTCGGCCGGCAACGACCTGCGCCTGGAGCAGACCGACTTCCTCGACTACCTCGGCGTCCCGTACACCTTCGCCGACAAGGTCACCAAGCGCCCGGACCGGACCCGCTTCGGCGCCTTCGACTGCTCCGGCTTCGTCCGCATGGTGTACGGCTACCGGTCCGGCTACCCGCTGCTGTCCAGGGACGCGTCCGGCCCCGGCCTGCCCCGCACCGCCAACGGCCTGGCCCGGCTGGGCCCGGGGGTACCGGTGCTGCCGCTGACCACCGTGCCCGGCTCGGACACCACCGTGCGGCCGGCCTCGACCGATCCGCTGCTCCCGGGCGACCTGGTGTTCTTCGAGATCGACGCCCGCACCGGCGCCCGGCTCGACCACACCGGCATCTACCTGGGCCTGGACACCGACGGCCACCCCCGCTACATCTCCAGCCGCGAGGAGGCGGACGGCCCGACCTTCGGCGACAAGGGCGGCACCGCCCGGCTGGACGACAACGGGATGTACGCCACGGGCCTGCGCAGCGCGAAGCGGCTGTGACCGGGCGCCGCCATGCCCCGCACCGGCGCGCCGCGCCCGGCCGGTGCCCCGAGCTGTGCGTTCGGGCCATCCGGGTAACGATCCGGCACGTCGTACCAGGAACTTCTACGCGCGTAGCCGTTTCCCGTCTATCCTCGGACACGTGAACGCATCTCCTCAGTCGGTCGTCTCCGCCGACCCCTACGCCGCCGCCCAGGCCGCCGCCGCGCGCCTGCGCGAGCTGACCGGTGCCGAGCGCCACGACGTCGCCCTGGTGATGGGCTCCGGCTGGGTGCCGGCCGCCGACGCCCTCGGCGAGACCGTGGCGGAGTTCCCGGTCACCGACCTCCCGGGCTTCCCCGCCCCCGCCGTGGCCGGCCACGCCGGCACGATCCGCTCGGTGAAGATCGGCGAGAAGCGCGCCCTGATCTTCCTCGGCCGCAACCACTACTACGAGGGCCACGGCGTCGCCACCGTCGTCCACGGCGTGCGCACCGCCGCCGCGGCCGGCTGCGGGATCATCGTGCTGACCAACGGCTGCGGCGGCCTGCGCCCCACCTGGGTGCCCGGCCAGCCGGTCCTGATCAGCGACCACATCAACCTGACCGCCGACTCCCCGATCGTCGGCGCCAACTTCGTCGACCTCACCGACCTCTACTCCAAGCGGCTGCGCGAGCTGTGCCGCGAGGTCGACCCGAGCCTCGACGAGGCGGTCTACGTCCAGTTCCGCGGCCCGCACTACGAGACCCCGGCCGAGGTCAACATGGCCCGGGTGATCGGCGGCGAGCTGGTCGGCATGTCCACCACCCTGGAGGCCATCGCCGCCCGCGAGGCCGGCGCCGAGGTGCTGGGCATCTCCCTGGTCACCAACCTGGCCGCCGGCATGACCGGCGAGCCGCTCAACCACGCCGAGGTGCTGGAGGCCGGCAAGGCCTCCGCCGAGCGGATGGGCGCGCTGCTGGCCAAGGTCCTGGAGCGGATCTGACGCCGGAACGGGTGCGGACGGCATGAGCGACGGGGCCCGGGGCGGGTGTGATCGGGTGATCACACCCGCCCGCGGGCCCCGTCCGCGTCCGCCGGCCCGACACGCCCCGTCCGGACGGAGGTCCGCCCGGGCCGCCACCGCGCCGTACGTTTCGTCCCGTCCCGGCCGGGCACCGCGCCCGGCCACCGCCGCCCGTCTCCGCACGTCCGTCTCCCCCCGGCCCGTCCCACCGGCCCCGGGCCGGGGCACCCTCACCGGCCGACCACCGACGCACTTCCCGATGGAGCTGCAGCCATGACGCAGGCAACCACCACCGACCTCCTCGCCCGGGCCCGCACCTGGCTGGCCGAGGACCCGGACCCGCAGACCCGCGAGGAACTCGCCGCGCTGCTCGCCGACGCCGAGGGCCCCGAGGCCGATTCGACGGCCAAGCTGGCCTGGGCCGAGCTGGCCGGGCGCTTCGCCGGCCGCCTCCAGTTCGGCACCGCCGGCCTGCGCGGCGAACTCGGCGCCGGACCGATGCGGATGAACCGCGCCGTGGTGATCCGGGCCGCCGCCGGCCTGGTCTCCTACGTCAAGCAGCAGGGCCTCGGCGACCTCGTGGTGATCGGCTACGACGCCCGCCACAAGTCCTACGACTTCGCCCGCGACACCGCCGCCGTGGTCGTCGGCGCCGGCCTGCGCGCCGCGCTGTTCCCGCGCCCGCTGCCCACCCCGGTGCTCGCCTTCGCCGTCCGCCACCTCGGCGCGGCCGCCGGCGTGACCGTCACCGCCAGCCACAACCCGCCGCAGGACAACGGCTACAAGGTCTACCTGGGTGACGGCTCGCAGATCGTGCCGCCGGCCGACGCGGGCATCGCCGCCGGGATCGACGCGATCGGCTCGCTCACCGAGGTCCCGCTCGCCGGGAGCGGCTGGGAGACCGTGGACGAGTCGGTGGTCGAGGCCTACCTGGACCGCGCCGCGTCCATCGTCGACCCGCACAGCGCCCGCGACCTCGCCGTCGTCTACACCCCGATGCACGGCGTCGGCCGCGACACCTTCCTCGCCGCCATGGACCGGGCCGGCTTCCCGGCGCCCACCGTGGTCGCCGAGCAGGCCGAGCCGGACCCGGACTTCCCGACCGTCGCCTTCCCCAACCCGGAGGAGCCGGGGGCGATGGACCTCGCCTTCCGCACCGCCGCTGCGGCCGGGCCGGACATCGTCATCGCCAACGACCCGGACGCCGACCGCTGCGCGGTGGCCGTCCCCGCCAACGGCGACGCCGCCGGCGGCGGGCAGGTTGCGAACGGCTGGCGGATGCTGCGCGGCGACGAGGTCGGTGCGCTGCTCGGCGCCGCGCTGGTCGCCAAGAAGGCCGCCGGCACCTTCGCCACCACCATCGTCTCCTCCACCCTGCTCGGCCGGATCGCCGAGGCCGCCGGGCTCGGCTACGCGGAGACCCTCACCGGCTTCAAGTGGATCTCCCGCGCCGAGGGCCTGCGCTACGGCTACGAGGAGGCGCTCGGCTACTGCGTCGACCCGCAGGGCGTGCGCGACAAGGACGGCATCACCGCCGCCCTGCTGGTCGCCGAGCTCGCCGCCACCCTCAAGCAGTCCGGCCGCACCCTGGCCGACCTGCTCGACGACCTGGCGCTGGAGCACGGCCTGCACGCCACCGACCAGCTGTCGGTCCGGGTCGAGGACCTCTCCCTGATCGCCGACGCCATGCGCACCCTGCGCGAGCAGCCGCCCACCACGCTGGCCGGCCTCACCGTGACCCGCGCCGACGACCTCGCCGCCGGCTCCGCCGAGCTGCCGCCCACCGACGGCCTGCGCTATCACCTGGCCGGCGAGGCCGTCCGCTCGGCCCGCATCGTGGTCCGCCCCTCCGGCACCGAGCCCAAGCTCAAGTGCTACCTGGAGGTCGTCCTCCCGGTCGCCTCCGCCGCCGACCTCGCGGGCGCCCGCACCCGCGCCGCCGAACTGCTCGCGAGGATCAAGCACGACCTGGCCGCGGCCGCCGGCATCACCGCCTGACGGTCCGGACAACGGGGAAGGGCCCGCCGGTTCGGCGGGCCCTTCCCCGTTGTCGTCGTGTTCGGTCGGCTCAGACCGCGATCACCGTGATCAGCGCCGCCAGCCCGGCCAGGGTCGGGGCGATGATCCACCAGCACCAGCGGACCTCGACCGGCCCGGTGGCGTCGGGGTGGGAGGCGTTGCGCTCGGCCATCTCCTGGAGGATGTTGACCACCTGGTCGGACCAGGCCCGGGTGGGGTCCGACGAGCCCTGCACGCCGGGGCCGGACGGGGCGCCGCCCTGGCCGAACATCAGGCCGAGCCGGGAGGTGTGCTGCGGCCGGCCGGCGCGGTCCTGGGCGCGGGCCGCGCGCTTGCGCTGGCGCAGCGACACCGGCACCGCCCACACCTGGAACTTCCTGCCGTCGGCGAGCAGCTCCACCGAGTACCCGGCGCGCAGCGCGTCGACCGAGGCCCAGGGGGCGGTGATGGTGCGCAGCGGATTGCGCACCACCAGCCGGCGCGCGTTGGCGCGGACGGCGGGGCGCAGTGTGTACGCGATGACGGGGAGGGCGAAGACCGGGACGGCGGCCAGCGACACCCACGGCGTCTTGCCGGTGCCGTTGAGGGCGGCGTCCCCGATCAGCCAGGCCGCCACGGCCAGCAGCAGCACACCGGAGATCACGCCGGGAACGGAGCGGTACACGCGGTCGGCGTACACGGGCTCACCATCGGAGCCGGCCGGGCCCTGGTGGGGCCTGCCGTCGGAATCGGTCATGTCGACGATTCTGCCGCATGCCCCCGGGTATCCACAGGGGCGGCGATCACACCCGCAGGTCTCGGTCCGGCATCGATGCGTTCCGGGCCTAGCGACGGACTACGCGCGTAGATATGCTGGTGTGGTGACTATGTCCACTCTTGCAGCCAACGCCCAAGGCGTCGCGGGCAGCGGTCTCGCGGACGTCGCTGCGTCCGAGGCCTCGCTCCGCCGCTTCCTGCACGGCCTGCCCGGTGTCGACCAGGTCGGCCTGGAGGCGCGTGCCGCCACTCTCGGTACCCGCTCGATCAAGACCACGGCCAAGGCGTACGCCATCGACCTGGCCATCTCGATGATCGACCTGACCACGCTGGAGGGCGCGGACACGGTCGGCAAGGTGCGCGCGCTGTGCGCCAAGGGCAGGAACCCCGACCCGACCGACCCGGGCACCCCCCGCGTCGCCGCGATCTGTGTCTACCCGGACATGGTCGCCACCGCGAAGGAGGCGCTGCGGGGCACCGACATCCAGGTCGCCTCGGTCGCCACCGCCTTCCCGGCCGGGCGCGTCGCGCTGCCGGTCAAGCTCGCCGACACCGCCGACGCGGTCGCCGCGGGCGCCGACGAGATCGACATGGTCATCGACCGGGGGGCCTTCCTCTCCGGCCGCTACCTGGACGTCTTCAACGAGATCGTCGCGGTCAAGGAGGCCTGCCGCCGTCCCGACGGCAGCGCCGCGCACCTCAAGGTGATCTTCGAGACCGGCGAGCTGCAGACCTACGACAACGTCCGCCGGGTCTCCTGGCTGGCGATGCTGGCCGGCGCCGACTTCATCAAGACCTCCACCGGCAAGGTCGCCGTCAACGCGACCCCGCCGGTCACCCTGCTGATGCTGGAGGCGGTCCGCGACTTCCGCGCGGCCACCGGCGTGCAGGTCGGCGTGAAGCCCGCCGGCGGGATCCGCACCACCAAGGACGCCATGAAGTACCTGGTGATGGTCAACGAGACCCTCGGCGACGACTGGCTGACCCCGCACTGGTTCCGCTTCGGCGCCTCCAGCCTGCTCAACGACCTGCTGATGCAGCGCCAGAAGCTGACCACCGGACGGTACTCCGGCCCCGACTACGTGACGGTGGACTGATCACCATGGCCAAGAAGAAGAACACCGAGGAACCCGCGGCCCAGAAGCCGGCGGGCGGCCTCTTCACGTACGCCCCGGCGCCCGAGTCGCCCGCCGCGGCCGGCGACATCGCCGCCTCCTACGGCCACTTCATCGGCGGCGAGTTCGTCGACTCCTCGGGCAGCGAGGCGCTGAAGACGGTCAACCCGGCCACCGAGCAGGTGCTCGCCGAGTTCGCCCGGGGCACCGAGGAGGACGTCGACCGCGCGGTCGCCGCCGCCCGCAAGGCCTTCGCCGACTGGTCGGCGCTGCCCGGCAGCGAGCGCGCCAAGTACCTGTTCCGGATCGCCCGGATCATCCAGGAGCGCAGCCGCGAGCTGGCGGTGCTGGAGTCGATCGACAACGGCAAGCCGATCCGCGAGACCCGCGACGTCGACCTGCCGCTGGTCGCCGCGCACTTCTTCTACTACGCGGGCTGGGCCGACAAGCTGGACCACGCCGGCTTCGGCCCGAACCCGAAGCCGCTGGGCGTGGCCGGCCAGGTCATCCCGTGGAACTTCCCGCTGCTGATGCTGGCCTGGAAGATCGCCCCGGCGCTGGCCACCGGCAACACGGTCGTGCTGAAGCCGGCCGAGACCACCCCGCTGACCGCGCTGCGCTTCGCCGAGATCTGCCGTCAGGCCGGTCTGCCGAAGGGCGTCGTCAACATCGTCACCGGCGACGGCCGCACCGGCGCCGCGCTCACCGCGCACCCGGACGTCAACAAGGTCGCCTTCACCGGCTCCACCCCGGTCGGCCGGGCCATCGCCAAGCAGGTGGCCGGCACCCGCAAGAAGCTGTCGCTGGAGCTGGGCGGCAAGGCCGCGAACATCGTCTTCGACGACGCGCCGATCGACCAGGCCGTCGAGGGCATCGTCAACGGCATCTTCTTCAACCAGGGCCACGTCTGCTGCGCGGGTTCGCGCCTGCTGGTCCAGGAGTCGGTCCAGGACGAGCTGCTGGCCGCGCTGAAGCACCGGATGGGCACCCTGCGGGTCGGCGACCCGCTGGACAAGAACACCGACATCGGCGCGATCAACTCCGCCGAGCAGCTGGCCCGGATCACCGCGCTGGCCGAGGCCGGCGAGGCCGAGGGCGCCGAACGCTGGTCGCCCGCCTGCGAGCTGCCGGGCGCCGGCTTCTGGTTCCGCCCGACCGTGTTCACCGGCGTCAGCCAGGCCCACCGGATCGCCCAGGAGGAGATCTTCGGCCCGGTGCTGTCGGTGCTGACCTTCCGCACCCCCGCCGAGGCGGTCGAGAAGGCCAACAACACCCCCTACGGGCTCTCCGCCGGCATCTGGACGGAGAAGGGCTCGCGCATCCTCTGGATGGCGAACAGGCTCAGGGCCGGCGTGGTCTGGGCCAACACCTTCAACAAGTTCGACCCGACGTCGCCGTTCGGCGGCTACAAGGAGTCGGGTTACGGCCGCGAGGGTGGCCGGCACGGTCTGGAGGCCTACCTCGATGTCTGATGTCGTGAGCCGTCTTGATGTCCTCAAGACCTACAAGCTGTACGTCGGCGGGAAGTTCCCGCGCTCCGAGAGCGGGCGGGTGTACGAGGTGACGGACGCGAAGGGCGAGTGGCTGGCCAACGCCCCGCTCGGGACCCGCAAGGACGCCCGCGACGCGGTCGTGGCCGCCCGCGCGGCGGTCAAGGGCTGGGCCGGCACCACCGCGTACAACCGCGGCCAGGTGCTGTACCGGGTCGCCGAGATGCTGCAGGGCCGCCGCGAGCAGTTCGCCGCCGAGGTGGCGCTCTCCGAGGGCATCGGCCCGAAGAAGGCCGCCGCCCTGGTGGACGCGGCGATCGACCGCTGGGTCTGGTACGCGGGCTGGACCGACAAGGTGGCCCAGATCGCGGGCGGCGCCAACCCGGTCGCCGGCCCCTACTTCAACCTCTCCACCCCGGAGCCGACCGGCGTGGTCGGGATCGTCGCCCCGCAGGCCGGCTACGGGCACTCGCTGCTCGGCCTGGTGTCGGTGATCGCCCCGGCCATCGCCACCGGCAACACCGTGGTGGTGGCGGCCGCGGCCGACGCCCCGCTGCCCGCGCTGTCGCTGGGCGAGGTGCTGGCCACCTCGGACGTCCCGGGCGGCGTGGTCAACCTGCTGTCCGGCCGGACCGCCGACATCGCGCCGACCCTGGCCTCGCACCAGGACATCAACGCCCTGGACCTCACCGGCGCGATCGCCGCCGACGGTCCCGGCGCGGCGGGCGCGCTGGAAGCGCTTGCCGCAGATACCCTGAAGAGGGTGATCCGCCCGGAGCTGGACCCGTTCGCCCAGGACTGGACCAATGCTCCCGGAACGGACCGGCTACTCTCCTTCCTGGAGACCAAGACGGTCTGGCACCCGATGGGGATCTGACCACCGGATCCCCGCAGCGGCTACACTCCGTGGCCGCGAGTTGGTGACACAACTCCACAGACTGGCCGTCCCCCGTGCCCTCTCCCCCCCAGGGCCCGGACGGTCACAGGACGGACCCGCGCCTCTCCCCCCCTGGCGCGGGTCCGTCGACTTCCTCCCGCTTCTTCCCGGGATGCTTCCTCCCAGGGATCCGGAGGATCCGGGGGATCCGACCGGTTTCGGCATCGGGCCCCGATGCGTCAGACTGGTGTCCCGTGAGTGACTCCCCGTTGAACCCTGTGCCGATAGCCCGCGCCCGGGTGGTCCTGCTCGCCGGGCCCTCCGGATCGGGGAAGTCCTCGCTCGCCGAGCGCAGCGGCCTGCCGGTGCTCCAGCTCGACGACTTCTACAAGGACGGCGACGACCCGAGCCTGCCGCGGCTGCCCGACGGCGCGGTGGACTGGGACTCCCCGCTGGCCTGGCACCGCGAGCAGGCCGTCGAGGCCATCCGCGAGCTGTGCACCACCGGCCGGGCCGAGGTACCGGTGTACTCGATCCCGGACAACGGCCGCGTCTCCACCCGGGTGCTGGAGCTCGACGGGGCCGGCGCGTTTGTCGCCGAGGGCATCTTCGCCGCCGAGATCACCGCCGACTGCGCCGCCGGAGAGTTGCTCGGCGACGCCCTGTGCCTGCGCAACGGCGCGCTGACGACCGCCTGGTGGCGGCTGCGCCGGGACGTCCGCGAGGGCCGCAAGTCGCTGCCGGTGCTGCTGCGGCGCGGCTGGCGGCTGATGCGGGCCGAGCGGGAGATCGTCGGGCGGCAGGTCGCGCTGGGCGCCCACCCGTGCGCCGGGCCGGAGGCCGGACGGCGGATCCGCGCGGCGGCCGCCGCCGGGGAGCTGTCCGCGGTCTGACGCGGCGACCGGGAACGCGGAACGGCGGGCCGGTGCGTCTCCCCCGCACCGGACCCGCCGCCTTCCCCGGACGTCCGTGGTTCCCCTCCCGGTGCCGCCGCTCCCCCGAGCCGGCGCCACCCGTACCGCGTCCGTCCTGCTACCCGTCCCCCGACGGGAGTCCCGTCCGGCCCCACCCCCACGGCGGGCCGGAACGCCTCGGTTCCCGCTACGCGACCAGCTCGCCGAACGCCCGCAGGGTGTCACCCGAGGTGTTCAGCTGCTCGTCGTCGCGCAGCCGGCGCAGCGCGCGCCAGATGCTGCTCTTGACCGTGCCGACGCTGATGCCGAGCACGTCGGCGATCTCCGGGTCGGTCTTGCCCTCGTAGTAGCGCAGCACCAGCATGGTGCGCTGGTTCTCCGGCAGCTTGGCCAGCGCCTGCCAGAGCACGGCGCGCAGCTCGGTGCCGCCCATCGCGTCGGTGTCGCCGACCGTCTCCGGCAGCTCCTCGGTCGGGTACTCGTTGACCTTGCGGCGCCGCCAGGCGGAGATGTGCAGATTGGTCATGGTGCGGCGCAGGTAGCCCCCGACCGCGGCCTTGTCGGTGATCCGGCCCCAGGCGCGGTAGGTGCTGAAGAGCGCGCTCTGCAGCAGGTCCTCGGCCTCGTAGCGGTCGCCGGTCAGGTGGTAGGCGGTGGCGTACAGGGAGGCGCGGCGCTCGCGCACGTACGCGGTGAACTCGGTGACGTGGTCCTCGGCGACGGCGGGGCGCTCCCCCTGCGCCTCGTCCCGCCGGGCCTCGGTCCGCTGCACCTCGGTCCGCTGCGCCCCGGTGGCGGGCGCCGCCACCGGGCTCAGCCGCAGCAGCGTCGCACCGGCGGCCTCGCGGCCGGCCGACTCCCCCGAGTCGGCCTTCCGCAGGCCCGTCCCCCCGATGCCCCGGTTCCCCCCCAGGGCGTCCTTGTCCTCGACGCGGATGGGGAGGACCCCCCGCAGCGTCAAGGTGGAGGCGGAGTCGGCCGCGTTCCCCCGGTGGCCGATCCCGTACAGCTCCCCCGTCCTGCCGCCGCCGCTCACCCGGCGGGCGACAGTGCTTCCACCGGTGCTGTGCGCGCACCCCCGTGCGATCACGGCACCGGAGCTCTCCTCGGTCCCGGCCGCCGGCCGGGTCAGGAAGGCGGTGGCCGATGAACGCGCGGTGCGGACAGCCGGGTTGGTCCGGGTCTGAAGCGTGGCGTTCATCGTGCGCCCCCTTGGTCGGTTCGAGTTCCGTTGCCGCCGCCCCGGCCGGCCGATTGGCCCGCTGTCCTGCGGCGACATCGAAAATCCTGCCCGCCGGTTGTGATGGCGCTGTCCGTCGACTGTCACAGGGCTGTCACAGGGCCGGGCCTTTCGTCCCGAACACGCTCCCGTTGTTGACGGACGCCGGTCACGGGCGTTCTGGTTCCCTGGCGCTCCCGCGCGGGCGGTGCCCCGGCCCGGGACGGTGGATGGGGGGTGATTACCCGCTCCGGGTGAGCCAGAATGAGGCCGTGCCTTTCCTCCTTCTGATCGAGGACGACGACGCCATCCGCACCGGCCTCGAACTCGCCCTCACCCGCCAGGGCCACCGCGTGGCCACCGCCGCCTCCGGCGAGGACGGTCTGCGGCTCTTCAAGGAGCAGCGGCCGGACCTCATCGTGCTCGACGTCATGCTGCCCGGCATCGACGGCTTCGAGGTGTGCCGCCGGATCCGCCGCACCGACCAGCTGCCGATCATCCTGCTGACCGCCCGCTCCGACGACATCGACGTCGTGGTGGGCCTGGAGTCGGGTGCGGACGACTACGTGGTCAAGCCGGTGCAGCCGCGCGTGCTGGACGCCCGGATCCGGGCCGTGCTGCGGCGCGGCGAGCGGGAGAGCTCGGACTCCTCGGTCTACGGCAGCGTGGTGATCGACCGGGCGGCGATGACCGTCACCAAGGACGGCGCGGACCTCCAGCTCACCCCGACCGAGCTGCGGCTGCTGCTGGAGCTCAGCCGGCGGCCCGGGCAGGCGCTGTCGCGCCAGCAGCTGCTGCGGCTGGTCTGGGAGCACGACTACCTGGGCGACTCCCGGCTGGTGGACGCCTGCGTCCAGCGGCTGCGGGCCAAGGTCGAGGACGTGCCCTCGGCCCCGACGCTGATCCGCACGGTGCGCGGCGTCGGCTACCGGCTGGACCCTCCGGCGTGACCGCCGCTCCCCGTCCGGCGCGGGCGATATCCCGCCTCGCGCACTGACCTTCCGCAACGACAGGCTCCCGTGACCAACCATCAGACGACGGCCCGGTTCTCCTCCGGCCCGTGGCGACGGCTGCGCTCGCTGCGCGTGCGGCTGATCGCGGTGTTCGCGGCGGTCGCGCTGCTCACCGCCGTCTCGGCCTCCGGCATCGCGTACTGGCTCAACCGCGACGCGGTGCTCAAGCGCGCGCAGGACACCGCGCTCAACGACTTCCGGGTCTCGCTCAGCCGCAATGTGTCGAACCTGCCGCTGAACGCCACCTGCGAGGACCTGAACGCGCTGGCGAGCATCGTCGCGAGCTCCGGGCTCAGCTACGACGTGGTGGTGGCGGACCCGGCCCTGCCGGACTGCATCGCCTCCTCCAGCCCCTCGCAGTACACGCTGGCCAATGTGCCGACGGCGCTGCAGACCGCGGTCGGCAAGCCGCGCGAGATCACCGACTCCAACCCGTACACGTACCACCTGTACTGGCAGCGGCAGAACCTCGACGGCCGGCCGTTCGTGATCGGCGGCACCAAGGTGGTGCCGACCGGCCCGACCGCGTACATGTTCAAGTCGCTGGAGAACGAGCGGGCCGACCTCAACACGCTCGGCTGGTCGCTGGCCATCGCCACGCTGCTGGCGCTGATCGGCTCGGCGCTGCTCGCGCAGGCGGCCTCGGCGACGGTGCTGCGGCCGGTGCGCCGGCTCGGCGACGCGGCCCGGCGGCTCGGCGAGGGCCATCTGGACACCCGGCTGGAGGTCGACGGCTCGGACGAACTCGCCGATCTGGCCCGGACCTTCAACCGGACCGCGGAGTCGCTGCACGAGCAGGTGGAGGAGCTGAGCGCGCGCGAGGCGCAGAGCCGCCGGTTCGTCGCCGACATGTCGCACGAGCTGCGCACCCCGCTGACCGCGATGACCGCCGTGACGGACATCCTGGAGGACGAGGCGGAGTCGCTGGACCCGATGATCGAGCCGGCGGTGCGGCTGGTGGTCAGCGAGACCCGCCGGCTGTCCGACCTGGTGGAGAACCTGATGGAGGTGACCCGCTTCGACGCCGGCACGGCCAAGCTGGTCGCCGACGAGGTGGACATCGCGGACCTGATCATGTCCTGCATCGACGGCCGGGCCTGGTACGACGCGGTCGAGCTGGACGCGCCGCGCGGGGTGCGGGCGGTGGTCGACCCGCGCCGGCTGGACGTGGTCTTCGCCAACCTCATCGGCAACGCGCTCAAGCACGGCGGCTCGCCGGTGCGGGTGCGGGTGCGGGAGGACGGGGACAGCGTGGTCGTCGAGGTGTCGGACAGCGGTCCGGGCATCCCGGAGGACGTGCTGCCGCACGTCTTCGACCGGTTCTACAAGGCCGACAAGGGGCGGGCGCGCTCGGAGGGCAGCGGCCTCGGCCTGTCCATCGCGATGGCCAACGCGCAGATCCACGGGGGGACCATCACCGCCGCGAACGGCGAGGTCGGCGCGGTGTTCACGCTGACCCTGCCGCGGACCCCACCGCCTCCGCCGCCGGCCGACACCACCCCCGAGGAGGGTGCCCAGTGAGACGACGCCCGTTCGCCGCCGCCGCGCTGCTGGGGCTGGCCGCGCTGGCCACCGCCTGCGGCATCCGCCCGACCGCCGTCCCGGTGGACGCGGGCGCGCCCGCCAGCCGGACCGCCTGCCCGACCGTGGCGCGGATACCCACGGCACCGAGCGCGCCGACGCCGACCGCGGGGGTGGGGGCCGCCGCCCAGGCGCCGGCGCACGCCGCCACGGTGCGGGCCGGTGCGCCGACCGGTGCGCCGACCGGGCCGCCCGGCGTGCAGCCGGCCGCCTCGCCGTCGCCCGTCGTGGTGTCGCCGACGCCGCCGGCGGACAACGTGTTCGGCGCGCTGCCGTCGCCCACCGCCTCCACCACGGCGCCCTGCCGCTGATCGCGCGGGCCGCGGGGGCCGTCCGGTTCACCGGGCGGCTCCCCCGCGGCCTCCGCCGGATTCCCGGCGCGCGATGCGAAGTTCACACCGGGCATGGAACCGTCACGCCGCCGGTGCACGTCCTTCCCCCCGTGCAGCGAGATGGCACCAGGCCACGTGAGGAGCGTGCCGGCGTGCGGACCGAGACCGGACGGGCGACGGCCGTCCATCGTTCCCAGCGTCCACTACGGGTGGTGGGTCTGCTCGGCCTCACCCTCCACCTGGCACTGGTGGGCTGGATGGTGCTGAGACCGCTGCCGGTGGCCTGGGTCGACGATGCCAACCTGACGCCACTGGGCTCGCTCCGCTCCTCCAGCGGGGGTCAGGTGCTCGGCGAACTGCTGCTGCTCTGCCCGCTCGGCTTCTTCCTCCCGCTCGCCGGAGGCCGGCTGACCACCCGCTGGCTGCCGTCCTTCCTGCGCACCACCGGCGCCTCGGCCCTGCTGGCCACCGCGCTGGAGTTCCTCTCCTCCTGGGCCCCGGGCCATGTGCTCAACGTGGACCACATCCTGTTCGCCGTCGTCGGCGTCGCGGCCGTCCACCTCGCCCTGGTCCCCGCCGGCCGCTCCTTCCTGCTGCGGCACGCCACGGCACCCCGGGTACCGGCTCCGTCCTCCGCGCCGCTCCCGGCTCCGGTTCCGGCTCCGGTCCCGGCTCCGGCGGTCCCCGCCGTCTACCCCGAGCCGGTCTCCAGCCACGGGCACTGAGGCCCGGAAGCGCTCGCCGGACACCACGGCCACCCGGCGGCCTCGCACGGCCCGGGGTCGATCGACTCCCCCGGCCCGGGGGCGGGACGGCCGCACTCCAGGCAGGACAGCGCGACCTCGGCCCCGGCCCCGCGCAGCCGCTCCGCCGTCCGGCGCACATCGGACAGGTAGTGCTCCTCGACGCGGACCGGAGCCCGGTCCAGCAGGCACTTGATCTCCCAGAGGTTCAGCTCGCCCCGTGCGCGGAGCACCTGGTAGACGGCGATCCTGCGCTCGCCCACCCGGGTGACGACGGCGTCGAACTGCGGCTCCTCCACGCCCCCTGCTCAGCCCGCGCGGCGGACCCGGCCGCCGACCTCGACCAGGCCGTCGGGCGTGATGCCCGTGACGAGCTGCGAACCGCACCCCTGGGTGATCGTCAGACCGCGGCCCAGTTCGGCGGTCAGCAGGATCGCGGCCGCCCCGGTGGCCTCGTCCTCGTCGATGCCGTCGTCCCGGCCCGGGAAGGCGCGGGCGCGGACGGTGCCCGCCGCCTCGTCCTGCCAGGCCCAGGCGTAGATCCACTCGCCCGGCGGCGGCACCGCCAGGGCGTCCACCTCGGCCGGCGTCGCGTGCCGGCGCAGCGTGCGCGGCGGGGCCCAGGCGGCGGGGGCGGCGATCCGGGTGAACGCTCCGTCGTGCCGGACGCCGACCACGCCGGCCCGGGTGACCAGCCGGTCCACGCCCAGCAGCCAGGCGGCGCCGACGCACGGGTGGCCGGCGAACGGCAGGCGCAGGCCCGGGGTGTAGATGTCGATGACGCCGCGCCGCGGATCGTCGACGAACACCGTCTCGCTGAAGCCGAGTTCCCGGGCGATCGCCTGGCGGTCGCGCTCGCCGGGGACGGCGGCGCCGTCGCGCACGACGCCCAGCGCGTTGCCGTGGTCGCCGTCCGGGCCGCAGAACACGTGCAGCACCTCGTGGTCGGTCATCGCTCGCTCACCCCTGTCCGGCCGCCCCGCCGGGGCCCGCCGCCGGGCCGCGCACCGGGCGCGGGGCGGGGTTCGGGCGCGGGGCGGCGTTCGTTCCCGGATTCACCCCCGGGTTCGTCCCCGGCCCCGTCCCCGGGCCGCCGGCCGGGCGGGGCGCACGGGCGGCGAGGGCCGGGCGGGCCTTCTGCCGGCGGTGGGCCACCAGCAGCGTACCGATGCCCATCGCGATCGAGGTGGCACCGGTGATCGCCATCGGGGTGTTGGTCGACGAGCCGCCGGTGGAGGCGAGGTCCACGGACGGCGCGGGGGCCGCCACGGTCACGGTGACGGCCGGCGCCGGGGCGGTGGGCGCGTCCTCCGACGGCTGGGGGGTCCGCGTCGCCGGGACGGCCGCCGTCGAGCCGCTCGCCTCCGGGGTCGGGGTGACCGCCGCGAGGGCGACCGCCGGGCCGCCGCCACCGGACGTGCTCGGCGCGGTGGCCGACGGCTCGGCGGGGACGGTCGGGGCGGCGCCGTCGGTGGCGGAGGGGCTCGGTGCGGCGGTCGGCGTGACCGGCGCGGGTGCGGCCACGGTGACGTCGACCGACGAGCTGGCGGCCGGCACCCCGGCGCCGCCCCCGGCGAGGGGCAGGCTGGTCCCGGCGAACTGCACCGACACGACGCCCGACGGGACGTCCTGGCCGAACGCCAGCCGCACGTTGAGCGTCCGGGACTCGCCGTCGCGCAGGCGCACCAGGGAGGCGTCCCGGTCCGGCAGGCGCAGCACGAGCGTGGCCGTCCCGGCCGCCGTCCGGCCGCTGTCGACGGTGGCCGCCGTCCACTGCCCGTCAGGGGTCTGGAAGTCCACTGCGACCGCCCCGGCCGCGGGCAGGGCCGCGCCCCGGAGGGTGAGTTCGGGCTGGAAGGCGACGTCCTTGCCGCTGCGGTTGGTGAGCGTCAGCCGGAACGGCCTGGCCTCGCCGCCGGAGGTGAAGGCGGCGGGCACCGCGTCCAGGCCGAGGTACGGCACGCCGGGCGCGGGGGCGGACGTCGGCGTGCCGGTGGGGGCGGCGACGGTGGTGAACTCCTGGGGCGCGGTGTTCGCCTCGGAGATCCGGCTCTCCGGCGGCAGGGTCGGGTCGGAGACCATCGCCCGGAAGCTGCCGGTGGCCCGGCCGGCGGGCGCGGCGGCGGTGACGGCGATCCGCAGCCGGTAGCTCACCGAGGAACCGGCGGGCAGGCTCAGCCGGGTGGCGAAGGTGTCGAGGTCCCAGGTGGCGCCGACGGCGGCGCCCGGGCTGAGCGCGGCGGGCTTCCAGGCGCCGCCGCCGGGGGCCTGGTAGTCCAGCTTGAGCTGGGTCTCGCGGACGCCGGAGTCGGTGGCGCCGACGGTGAAGCCGGTGGTGACGTTGACCGCGTGGTCGGCGGAGTTGCGCAGGGTGGCGACGAACTCGGCGGCCGGGCCGCCGGCCGTGAGGGTGGTGGGGAAGGCGGTGAGGGTGGTGGTCACCGGGCCGCGCTGCTCCTGGGGGCCGAGGGCCGGCCCGGGGGTGGCCTGGCCCTGGGCCGCCTGCCGCACCGTCGTCCCGGTGGCTCCGCCGGAAAGCGGCAGCGCGGCAGCGCCCGGGGCGGCCGCGGTCAGGGCCACGCCCGAGACCAGGGTGGCGGCGGCGAGGGCGAGGGATCTGCGGGGCTGAGTACGCAAGGGAGACCTCACGGAAGAAAGGCGGGCGAACCCGACGAACCCGGCAGCAGGCGGTTCGCCGAGGTGGGGGGCCGCTCCGGGACTCTCACCCGGGTCGCTGCTTCGCCCCCCAACCACCAGCGACGGGCGCATCATATCCGAACGCGCGGACGCTTCCTGAGCGGTTTTCAAGGGGTGGGAAGGAGGTTCGCCGGGCGGATTCGGCGATGACACCGTGACGAAATCGTGAGGACGGATGTCGGCGGGCTCCAGTACTGTGCGCACTCGTCCCCGGCGGTCCGCCCCGAGCGTTCCGCCCGTCCCCCGGAACCACTGGAATCACCTTCGTGAATCTCGACTTCGACGCCGATCCGCTCTTCTCCTGGTACGTCGTGCTGCTCGCCGTCAGCGGCATCGCGCTGCTGGTCATCGGCGCCGTCAACCTCGGTGGCCTGAAGATCGGCTGGCGCCTCCTCAACCTGCTCGCCGGCCTCGGCTTCACCGGCTACGCGTACTACCTCGCGTTCGTCTTCGAGGGCGGCACGTACACGCTGTTCTTCAAGGCGTTCATCCTGCCGGTGGCGCTGATAGCCAACGCGGTGAAGGCGCTGGTCGCGCGCTCCCAGACACCGGCCGCGCCGGCCGCGCCGCCGGTCCCGGCGGCCTCGCCGTACCAGCCCAACGCCCAGTACCCGCAGGGCGGCCAGTACCCGCAGCAGGGCGGTCAGTACCCGCCGGCTTCTCCGTACCAGCCGCAGGCGGCCCAGTACCCGCCGGCTCCCCAGGTTCCCCAGGCTCCGCAGGCGCCGCAGCAGGGCTGAGCCCCCGCCTGCCGTCCGCCGTCCGCCGTCCGCCGTCCGCCGCCGGGTGGTGCCCCTCGGACCGGGGTGCCACCCGGCGGCGTCCGGGCGCCTCAGCTCACGGCGTCAGCCGGTGCACGTCGCGCGGGAAGAGAGCCGTGCGGCGGACGTTCTCCTCCCCCGTCAGCCGCGCCGTCCAGCGTTCCAGCCCCAGCGCGAACCCGCCGTGCGGCGGCATGCCGTGGGCGAAGGCCCGCAGGTACCCCTCGTACGGCCCGGCCGGCTCGCCGCGGGCGGCGAGGGCCGCCAGGTAGTCCTCGTACCGGTGCAGCCGCTGGCCGCCGGTCACCAGCTCCAGTCCGCGGAAGAGCAGGTCGAAGCTGTTGGAGTACTCCGGCCGACCCGGCTCTGGGTGGGTGTAGAACGGCCGCTTGCGCATCGGGTACCCGGTCACGAACAGGAACGGGCTGCCGTGCTCGCGCTGCGCCCACGCGCCGAGCCACCGCTCGTGCGCCGGCGCGAGGTCCGGTTCGTCGGCGCCCAGCATCCGCATCGCCTCGGCGAAGTGCAGCTGCGGGATCTCCTCCGGCACGGCGGGCGGCTCGACGCCCAGGACCGCGAGCGCGTCCCCGGCCCGTTCGGCGACCGCCCCGACCATTCCGGCGAGGGCGGCGCGCACCACCACCATGACGTCCCGGTGGTCGGCGACGAAGCCCAGCTCGGCGTCCAGGCTGGTGTACTGGGCCAGATGACGGGCGGTGTCATGGGGTTCGGCCCGGAACACCGGCCCGGTCTCGTAAACCCGCTCGAAGACACCGACCATCGCCTGCTTGAAGAACTGCGGCGACTGCGCCAGGTACGCCTCGCGCCCGAACCAGTCCAGCGCGAAGACGTTCGCGCCGGACTCGGTCGCCGAGGAGACCACCTTCGGTGTGTGGATCTCGGTGAAGCCGAGGCCGTCGAGCGCCGCCCGGAAGCCGTGCACGGAGGCCGCCGAGACGCGGTGCAGCGCCGCCAGCCGGGGGTGGCGCAGGGTGACGGGCGCGCCGTCCAGGACGACCGGCAGCGCGGCCGGGACGGCCGGGCGGAAGAGGTCGAACGGCGGGGCCGCGACGGGGCGGGCGAGCACCTCCACGGCCGGGCCGGTCAGCTCGACGCCGTTCGGCGCCTGGGCGCTGGCCGTGACGGTGCCGCGCACGCGCAGCACCGTCTCCTCGGGCAGGTCGGCCGTCCCGGCGGGGGCCACCACCTGGGCGAGGCCCGAGCGGTCGCGCAGGACGAGGAAGGTCACGGACTTCAGCGCGCGGCGGCGGTGCAGCCAGCCGGCGAGTTCGACGGTGTCGCCGATCCGGCCGGGCAGTTCGGCGGCCAGGACGCGGGCGGGGTCGGCGGTGCTGGGGATGTCGGTGGTGCTGGGGTGGATCATCGCGGCCCTCCGGGGGCGTCGTGGTGATCCCTTGGGAGTACGGGCGAGAAGGGGACTCGCGGTGCCACCGCACTTTCGCCACCGTCGCCGGGGCGGGCGGCGGCCTCGTTCGGCCCGGTGACGGGGGCCGGCCGGCGGGGCATTTCCTCCCCGCGCTCCGGAGTGTCTTCCCTCCCGGACGCGAGGCCGCCTTCACAGCAGCCGGCGGCTCTCTCGGCTCACGGGGCCCGGAGGTACTCGTCTCCGTCGACGTGTTGCGGCGAGGTTAGGACGCCACCGGCCGTCCCGGCAACGGCATTTCCGACCGGCGGCCGCTACGCTGCCCGGATGACCCAGCCGTCCAGCACCCCGTACGACCTGGTGATCGTCGGCGGCGGCCCGGCCGGCTGCGCGGCGGCGGTGATGGCCGCGAGCGTCGGACTGCGCTCGGCGCTCGTCGAAGGGCGCGGCCTGGGCGCCACCCTGCGGCGCGTCCCGGCGGTGGCCAACGTCCTCGGCTTCACCACCGGCACCGCCTACGCCGACGCCCTCGCGGCGGACGTCCGGCGGGTCGCCGACTCCTGCGACCTCCTGCTCGGCACCCCGGCGACGGAACTGCGCGCCGACGACGAGGGCGTCACCGTCCGGCTCGCCTCGGGCACCGCCGTCCGAGGCCGCTACGCCGTCGCCGCCACCGGCGTGCGGGCGGCCCGTCCCGAGGAGGCCGGCTGGCTCGGCTCCGCCCCGGGCCTGGCGCCGCCACCGCTCTGGGAGGCGGACGTCACCCGCCTGTCCGGCCGCCGCGCCCTCGTCCTCGGTGCCGACCGCCCCCTCGGCACCCTGCTGCGCGCCCACCCCGACGCCCCGCTCGACCTGCTCGTCCCGCACCCGCCGGCCGACGCCTACAAGGCCGACGAGGTCCGCGCCGACCCGCGCGCCACCCTCCTCCAGCTCGACGCTCTCACCCTCCACCCCACCCCCGAAGGCCGCATCACGGCGGGCGGGTTGGGCACCTTCGAGGCCGACGCCGTGTTCGTGAACCTCGGCGTCCGCCCGGCCGCCCTCCCCGGCGACCTCACCCCCACCCCCGACGGCTACTGCCCGCCCGACCGCCAGCACCCCCGCATCCTCACCGCCGGCGACCTCCGCTCCCCCCGCGCCCAGCGCATCATGACCGCCACCGGCTCCGGCGCCGAAGCCGCCCTGCACGCCTACTACGCCCTCCGCCTCGGCGGGTGACGGCCCGGCCGATCAAGGGAGACCACCGATGGACGACGAGGAGAGCCTGCGCCGCTTCGGTCTCCGCCCCGCTCGCGCGCACCTCGACGAGATCCGCGAACTGCTCGGCGAGCACACGGCACGTGAGCGGCGCGCCCAGGGCGAGGGCGACACCGAACTGATGAAGCTCTGCTGCGTCCAGCTGTTCAACAGTGGTGACCTCGACGACGCCCTGCTCATCTGGAGCGCGCGGGAGGCGAGCTTCGACGCCGCGTGCTCGATCGACGTCGAGTTCCTTCTCGGCCACGGGATCGAGATGACGAAATCCCACCTCGCGGCCCACCCCTCACCGTCCGCCCCGGCGGTGCTGAACCGACTCCGCGACCTCGAATCGAAGGGCGCGTTCGAGGGCTTCTCGGTGCAGGAGTTCGCGGCCGGCTACGACAGGTACTACGAGGAGGACTGAGCCCGACGGTCCGGCTGGTGCTTCTCAATAACCCGAAGAGCCCCAGAAGACCACCTCGTCCGGCCGGTCGGCGACGTGGAGCACGGTGCAGCGGCCCATCCAACGCCCAGGGGCCAAACCGTTGTGCGCGTCGTCCTCTTCGATCCGCGACCAGTCGGCGAGGGTGGGCCGCGGTGTGCCGAAGAGGGCCAGCACCTCGTGGTCCGCCACGGGGTAGAGCCGGTGGAAGTAGGTCCTGCCGCGCAGGTCGGCGTCCAGCGCGGCCGGATCCCCGAACTCGTAGATGTCGAGGATGGAATGAGTGCCGCCCTCCATCCCCTCCCCGTCCGCCAGGAGGTCCATCAACTCCGCGACCGTCGCGGGCGGCATCTCGCCCTCCATGGGCCGGTACTGGTAGTCACCGCCGGCGAGCACCTCCAGCTTCAGCGCCTCAAGCGAGTCGGCGAAGCTGCCGAGCCAGCGCGTTCGATAGGTCCACCCGGTTCCGCCCACAGTCGGTCGCTCCTTCGTCCACCCCGAATCCGGCCCACAGCACCTCCACGCTATCGACCGCTTCTGACACACCGTCTGTCGGAGTTCGGTCCGATCCACTGGCGGAGCGGTTCACTGATCAGGGGAGTCGCCGTAGCCCCCGGGAACGACGATGCTGCCGGGTGGCGGGCGGCGATCACGAGCGCCCGCTGCCTCCCGCTCGCGATTCGCACGGCGCTCCCCGACGGCGCCCGCCACAAAGAGGGTCGGGAGCACCAGTACGAACGCGCAGCCCGTGGCGAACTGGATACCGGCGGAGACCGGCAGGCCGAGCCGGAGGACGCCCACGCCGAGCGCGGCGGGAAGAACAATGGGCACGGCGATGAGCGCAAGCCCCGACGGCGGCTTCGAGGAAACCCCGTCACCCTTCGACCTGCGCCATTGTCCGAAGGCGGCGCCGACCACATACCGGAGGGCTTGAGTAGCGGCACTCAGACGGGACGGCCGCCCCTGTCGAGATCAACCGGCGGAGTGGGAAGTCGGCGGGTCCGACTTCCTGCTCCGCTTCCGTCGGGCCCGAAGACGCGGAACGTGGGCGTGGCGGGCCGATGCCCCGGTGAGGTGGCCGGACTCGTCAGCCTTCGTGGCGAGTCCGGGGTCACCGGGGGCTCATGGTGCCGATGACGTCCGGCGGAGGCTGCGGACGGCGAGGAAGAAGGCGGCGGCGGTGAGGGTGGTGGAGAGGAGGAAGAGGAGAGCGACGCCGAGGTGGAGGAGGGCGTGCGGCTCGCGGAGGATGCGGGCGAGGACGAGGTAGCCGGCTGCTGCGGTGAGGAGGGCGCCGAGGGCGGGGGCGGAGCAGCGGTGGAAGGCGAGCTTCTTGGGGAGGGCGGAGAGGAGGGAGCCGGTGGGTATGGAGACGAAGGTCCCGAAGAGGAGGCCGACCATGGCCCCGAGCGGTACCGAGGTGAAGCGGAAGGCGACGAGGGCGACCAGGGCACCCCAGAGGGCCCCGCCGATGACGCCGACCTGGGTGGTGCGAATGATGAGCCGGATACGCCAGGCTTTGGCGTTCATCGGTGGGGGTCCTCCGGGGCTGGGCTACTGATCAGGTGAGGTGGTCGAAAGCACCGGCTTTGGCGGCCAGAAGGAAAGAACCGAACTGCTCTACATCGACTACCAGAATGATCCCCGGGTCATCGGACTCCCGCAGTTGGAGAAGGCCCCCTGCACCTGCGGCAAGTTCAACGCAGCTGCCGCCCTCGTTCGAGCCACTGAACGATGACTTCTGCCAACGGAGTTCTGGCATTAGGCGCCCTTCACGTTTGGAGCAGGTAGAGAAGATGTCGGATGAGACCCCACGAGTCACGCGTTGGCGACAGCGCAAGGGGTGACTGACCGGCGTCGACCGGAGGCAGCGCAAGGTCAACCAACTGGTTGAACGTCCTGCGATACGTCGCGATCGAGTGCCGGTCGCCAAGATACTCGGTGTGGCTTGGGTGATCCACAACAACGGTGGAGAGGTCCACTGATCCTGGGTCCAGCAACAGGAATTGGCCGGTGTGCGGCGGCTTCTTCAATGGCGTGAACGGCAGAACCTGGATGGTCACGTTCGGCAGCTCGGACACCTCAAGCCCTTCACGAGCTGTTCGTGAACGCTTGGAAGCACGCGGGCACCCAGGCGCCCCACGTCATCGCCGCCCTCTGCCCCCGCACCCTGCGGGTCTCGGTCTGCGACAACAGCCCCGACTTGCCCGAACTGCGCGCCCCCGCCGACCCGTTCGCGCTCTCCGGTCGCGGGCTCCACCTCGTCCCCCTCACCGACCGGTTCGGCGTCGCCCCCCTCAAGACCGGCAAGGTCACCTGGTTCGAGCTGGACACCGCCACGTGAACGCCCCCTTCGAACCCCACGACACCTATCTGCGCACCTACACCGAGCCCAAGGTCACCGCGCTGATCAGCGAACTCCACGAGTGCGGAAAGCCGTTCGGAATCCAGTGGGGCTCCGCCGCCGTCAACGGCGCCACCATCGACGGCCGTCTCCTCGTCGACTTCGGCGACACCTCCGTCGCCACCCTCCTCAACCTCCTCGAACTCCTCCGCGAAGGGGTCAGGGCCCGGTGAACTTCCTGATCGGCGCGGCCTTCGCCGTTCTCCTCGCCCTCGCGATCGCCACCGTTGTCGTCGGCGTCATCACCGCCCTGAAGGTTCACGGCAACGACGAAGAGCACTCCAACCCCTGACCCACCCCGCAGCATTGCATTGTTGCTATTACTCGGAGCTCCCCACTCGGGGCACCGCCGGGCCGCGGGGCGCGAGCGGGCGGCTCAGCACCAGATTGGTCGTCGTGCTCCCCAACTGGGCCAGCTCGTCGACGATCTCCTCCAGGTGCCCCATCGACGTCGTGGCGATCTTCAGCGCGTAGCAGTCGTCCCCGGTCGTCCGCAGGCACTCCAAGATCTCCGACCGCTCCTCCAGCAACCGCCGCAGCGGCTCGTGCCGCACCGCCGGCCCCGGGTACTTCAACCGGACGACCGCCGTCACCGGGTACCCCGTGCGTTCCAGGTCCACCTCGGCCCGGTAGCCGGTGATCACCCCCGCCGTCTCCAGCCGCCGCACCCGTTCCGTCGTCGCCGACGCGCTCAGGTTCACCCGCCGCGCCAGCTCGGTGAACGCGATCCGCCCGTCCTCCTGGAGCTCGGCCAGGATCGCCCAGTCCGTCGCATCGAGAATCTCGGTCATGAGCCCAGATTGCCGCTGATTCCACGGCGGAACAACCCCTCAACCGGGAGATGTCCCTTCAGTCAACCCACCTTCTCTCCCTAGGCTTTCGGAACGTGAAGATCGGAGTGAACGTCCCCAACTTCGGCCCCGGCACCGACCCCGCCGCCCTCCTCGCCTGGGCCCGCACCGTCGAGTCCCTGGGCTTCGACCTGCTGATGCTCTCGGACCACGTCGCCATCACCCCCGACGTCGCCCGGCGCTACCCCGCCCCCTTCTACGAACCCTTCACCACCCTCGCCTGGCTCGCCGCCCACACCACCCGCGTCCACCTCGGCACCACCGTGCTCGTCGCCTCCTACCGCCACCCCCTCCTCACCGCCCGGATGGCCGCCAACCTGGACGCGCTGAGCGGTCACCGCCTCGTGCTGGGCGTCGGAGTCGGCTGGGCGCAGCAGGAGTTCGCCGCCCTCGGCGTCCCCTTCGAGCACCGTGGCCGCCTCACCGACGACCACCTGCGCCGCCTGCGCGCCGCCTGGGAGGACACCGCCGGCTACGGAACGGCCCGCCGCATCCCGCTCTGGGTCGGCGGCAACAGCGACGCGGGCCTGCGCCGCGCCGTCCACCTCGGCGACGCCTGGCACCCGCTGCGCCCCACCCTGCCCTGGCTGCGTGAAGCCGCCACCCGCCTACGGGCGTACGCCGACGAACACGCGCTCCCCGTCCCCGCCTTCGCGCCCCGGATCGCCCTCAAGCTCACCCCGGCCCCGGTCGCCGGCCCGCAACGGCTCGCCGGCGAGGGCACGATCGAGCAGATCACCGCCGACCTCGCCCAACTCCGCCTGCTGGGCGCCGCACACGTGATCCTCGACCCGTACCACGGCGCCCCGGAGGAGACCCGCCGACCACAGGACGCCCGGCAGGCCCTCGCCGCCGTCGCCGAACACCTCGCCCCGCTCCGAACGGAACAGCCCCGATGACCGTCACCCCCGCCGACCACCCCCTCCTCCGCCGCGCCATCGCCCTCGCCGCCGAGGCCGCCGCCCTCGGCAACCCGCCGTTCGGCTCCCTGCTCGCCGCCCCGGACGGCACCGTCCTGGCCGAGGAGCGCAACACCACGCTCACCGACCGGGACATCACCGCCCACCCCGAACTGAAGCTCGCCCGCCGGGCGGCCCGCGAGCTGACCCCGGACGCCGCCGCCCGGACCACCCTCTACACCAGCTGCGAGCCGTGCCCGATGTGCGCGGCCGCCCTGCAGCAGGCCGGACTCGGCCGCGTCGTCTTCGCCCTCTCCGGCGAGCAGCTGCTGACCGTCCGCCCCGCGAGCGGCCGCCCGCCCGTACCGCAGGACGGCCCGGCGCTGCTCGACGAGGTCCGGGCCGCGATGGAGCCGTACTACCGCTGACCCCTCCCGCACCGTTGCTTGCCTCTGCCCCAGGGGCAAGGGGCACAGTGGGCTCCGTGCACGAGGACTTGATCACCATCGGGGAGCTCGCCACCCTGACCAGGCTCAGCCCCAAAGCGCTGCGCCTCTACGGGGACCGCGGGCTGCTGCCGCCCTCCCACGTCGACCCGCACACCGGGTTCCGCCGCTACGGCCGCGCCCAGGTCGAACGGGCCCGCCGGATCGCGCTGCTGCGCGCCGTCGGCATGCCGCTGGCCCGGATCGCCGCCGTGCTCGACGCGGACGGCGGCGACGAGTCCGCCCGCCTGCTCGGCGCCTACTGGCGCGAGCAGGAGGCCACGCACAGGGCCCGCCGCTACGCGGTGGGTTACGCCCGCTCAGTACTCACCGGAAGGACTTCGACCATGTACCGGATCGCCGAACGCGACGTTCCCGAACAGAAGGTGCTCTGCGTCCAGCGGCACGTCACGGGCGCCACGCTCGTCCCCTTTCTGAACGAGGCCGGCGAGCAGCTCGTCGCCCACCTGCAGTCGACCGGCGCGTGCCTCTCGGGGCCGATCTTCAGCATCTTCCACGGCTATGTCGGCGAGGACTCGGACGGCCTGGTCGAGGTGTGCGCCCCGACGCTGAACGCCGTCGAGCCGACCGGCCGCATCGCCGTGCGGATCGACCCGGCCCATCGCGAGGCGTACACCGAGATCACCAAGGAGCACAAGGACTTCGCGACGATGGCCGCCATCCACGACGCCGTCGGCGCCTGGGTCAAGGAGCAGGGCCACGACCGCGACGGCGGCAGCCGGGAGGTGTACTACCCGAACTTCGAGACCGCCGAGCCCCACGAGCACACCTCGGACGTCACCGTCCCCTTCCGCCCGCGACCGGGCGCATAGGCGCACGTGGCGCGGGAAGTCGGACCGGCCGACTTCCCGCTCCGGGGGGCCGGCAATCTCCGGGCCGACCCTGAGCGGAACCCTGAGAGGGGGTCCTGCCCGGCGATGAAGCAGGTCAGGGGCGGGATCGGCTTGCGGGGGGAGGCTTTCGGCGGAGCGGCGGCGGAGCATGGAAGTACGCCGGCCGGAGGGACCGGACCACGGCGTCACCACAGCAACGGAGTCCGCCATGAGCCGCCTCGCCCGCCCCCGTCACAACCGTGTCATCGCCGGCGTCTGCGCCGGGATCGCCGAGCGCTTCGGGCTCTCGGCATGGACCGTGCGCGTGATCTTCCTGGCTTCCTGTCTGCTGCCCGGCCCGCAGTTCCTGATCTACCTGGCGCTCTGGCTGCTGCTGCCCCAGGAGCCGTGAGACGCCGAAGGGGCCGCGCGCTCCTCGACGGGAGCGGGCGGCCCCTTCAACCGTGCTGTGCCGTGCTGTGCTGTGCTGTGCCGGGTCGCGTCACGTCGCACTGAGCCGCGACGTGCCGTGCCGTGCCCTGGCGTGCGGCGGACGGATCAGCCGCCGAGGCCCGGCAGCGGGAGGGCCTGGGTGAGCCCGCCGAGCGGGGTCTTGTCGAGGCCCGGCACGGCCGGCAGACCGGCCCGGTCGGCGGCGGCGCCGGTGACCGGGGCGGCGGCCTGACCCGCGCTGGGGGCCAGGGTGCCGAGGGTGCTGCTGACCTTGTCGGCGACCGGCAGCTTGCCGGCGGCGTCGGTGAGGGCGCTGGTGGCGGCCGGGTTGGTCAGCAGACCGGTCGGGAGCCCGAGACCACCGGCGGCGGTGGCGGGGGCGGCGGACGCGCTGCCGGCGCCGACCGCGGCGATGGCGATGCCGAGCGCGGCGGTGCCGGCGGCCTTGAGAGTGGCCTGCTTCATGTGGTTCGTCCCCTTGGGTCCTCGTCGGTGGCCGACTCGCACGGCCGACGCGACGGGGCCCGCCGCCACGACCGGTCGGCAATGACGGGCACACCGTAGTGAGCGGACCGCGCGGGGATCAACGGCGGTTCACCCGCCCGAGCGAGAAGTCGGATGAACGCCAACTCCCCTGGCGGACAGCGGCGTTCATCCGATCACATTCGGCGCGTTCAGCCGCCGACGCTGAACAGCCACTCGGCCTTGAGCTCGGCGTAGCCCGGCTTGATCACGTCGTTGATCATCGCGAGCCGCTCGTCGAACGGCAGGAAGGCCGACTTCATCGCGTTCACGGTGAACCACTCCAGGTCCCCCAGCGTGTAGCCGAAGGCCTCGACCAGGTGCGCGAACTCGCGGCTCATGCTGGTGCCGCTCATCAGCCGGTTGTCGGTGTTCACGGTGACCCGGAACTTCAGCCGGCTGAGCAGCCCGATCGGGTGCTCGGCGTACGAGGTGGCGGCCCCGGTCTGGAGGTTGGAGGTCGGGCACATCTCCAGCGGGACCCGCTTGTCGCGCACGTACGCGGCGAGGCGGCCCAGCTGGACGGTGCCGTCCTCCTCGACGGTGATGTCGTCGACGATCCGCACGCCGTGGCCGAGCCGGTCGGCGCCGCAGCACTGCAGGGCCTCCCAGATCGACGGCAGGCCGAAGGCCTCGCCCGCGTGGATGGTGAAGTGGTTGTTCTCGCCCTTGAGGTAGTCGAAGGCGGCCTGGTGGCGGGTGGGAGGGTAGCCCGCCTCGGCGCCGGCGATGTCGAAGCCGACGACGCCGCCGTCGCGGTGCCGGTTGGCCAGTTCGGCGATCTCCGACGAGCGCGCGGCGTGCCGCATCGCGGTGATCAGGGTGCCGATCCGGATGCGGTGGCCGGCGGCGCGGGCGTTGGCCTCGCCGAGCCGGAAGCCCTCCTGGACGGCCTCGACGACCTCGTCCAGGCTCAGGCCGCGCTCCAGGTGCTGCTCGGGGGCGTAGCGGACCTCGGCGTAGACGACGCCGTCGGCGGCGAGGTCCTCGGCACAGTCGGCGGCGACCTTGATCAGGGCCTCACGGGTCTGCATGACGGCGCAGGTGTGGGCGAAGGTCTCCAGGTAGCGGACCAGCGAACCGGAGTCGGCGGCCTCGCGGAACCACTCGCCGAGCGCCTCGGGGTCGGTGGTCGGGAGGCCCTCGTAGCCGACGGCCGCCGCCAGTTCGACCACGGTCTCGGGGCGCAGGCCGCCGTCGAGGTGGTCGTGCAGGAGCACCTTCGGCGCGCGGGCGATCTGCTCGGGGGTGGGGATCCGGGGGCCGGTGCCCGCGGTGGTGACGGGGATCTGCTTCTCCATTGCGGGAGTGTAGCCCCTACGCGCGTAGACAAGCCACTGTCCAGGGGCCCGAATCATCCGATGTCCACCGGGAATTCCACCAAAGGGACGAGCCGGTCCACCTCCACGCAAGCCGGTCCCCCGGGCGCCGCGCCCCCCGACGCGCTCAGTCGTGCGCCAGCAGTCGCCCCCGCCGCGACAGCACGAAGTCCCGGAACGCCGCCGCCGGCGGGGTCAGCGGCCGCCCCGCCACCCACGCCAGGCCGATCGCCCGCCGGGTCCGCGGCGCCGTCACCTCCAGCTCGACCACCCCCGGCCGCGGCACCAGCGCCGGCGGCAGCAGCGCCACCCCGAGCCCGGCCGCGACCAGCCCGCGCAGCGTCTCCGCCTCCTCGCCCTCGAACGCGATCCGCGGCGCGAACCCGGCCTGCGCGCAGAAGCCGTCGGTGATCGCCCGCAGCCCGTAGCCGGGCTCCAGCCCGACGAACGGGTCCTCGGCGACCTCCGCCAGCCGGATCCGGCGGCGCCCGGCCAGCCGGTGGTCCGCCGGGACCACCAGGTGCAGCCGCTGCTCGTCCAGCCGGCGGGCGACCAGCGCCGGATCGTCGTCCGGGACCGGCGCGACCAGACACAGGTCCAGTTCCCCCGCGCGCAACCGGTCCAGCATCGCGCCCACGTAGGCCTGCACCAGCTGGAAGCGGACCAGCGGGTACGCCGCCCGGAAGTCCCGCAGCAGGGCCGGCACCGCGTCCGTCCCCATGGTGTGCAGGAAGCCGAACGCCACCCGGCCGGTCGCCGGATCGGCCTCCGCCCGCGCCGCCTCGACGCCGCGCTCGACCTCGGCCAGCGCCCGCTCCACCGAGGCCAGCAGCAGCCGTCCCGCCCTGGTCAGCCGGACCGTCCGGCCCTGACGGGCCAGCAGGTCGACGCCCAACTCGCCCTCCAGCCGGGCCACCGCCCGGGACAGCGTCGGCTGCGGCATCGCCAGCAGCGCCGCCGCCTGCGTCACGTGCTCCAGCCGGGCGACCGCCGCGAACTGGGCGAGCAGCGGGGCGAGTTGCACCGCCGGAAGATCAGGTCCCAGCTCCGCCGGCCGGACCGGCTCGGCACCCGTGGCCATCATGCGCTCCCGTCGTCCGCCGCACGCTCCGCTCATGCGTTCCGGTATGGATTATGGGTGGTTCATGCATTGGACGCATCAGCCCGCCGGTTCTACGGTCGAGGACATGCAGCCCTCCAGTACCAGGGCGTCCGCGACCGCGCCGGACGCCGCCCCGCTCACCGCCGCCACCCCGGCCCCCGTCCCCGCCCCGGACGACCGCCACCGCCCCGGCCAGCGCTCCTTCCGCCGCGCCAACCTCGCCCTGTTCGCCGCCGGTGTCGCGACCTTCGTCCTCCTCTACTCCACCCAGGGCCTGCTGCCGGTCCTCTCGGACGACCTCGGCCTCACCCCCGGCCAGGCCAGCTGGACGGCCTCCGCCGCCACCCTCGGCCTGGCGCTCGCCCTGCTCCCCGCGAGCGCGCTCTCCGACCGGTACGGGCGCACCGCCGTGATGACGGCCTCCACCCTCGCCGCCTCCGCCCTCGCGCTCGCCCTGCCCTTCGCGCCGGACCTCACCACCCTGGTCGTGCTCCGCGTCCTCCAGGGCGCCGCGCTCGCCGGACTGCCCGCCACCGCGATGGCCTACCTCGCCGAGGAGGTGCACCCCTCGGCGCTGGCCTCCGCGATGGGCCTGTACGTCGCGGGCAACAGCATCGGCGGCATGGGCGGGCGGCTGCTCTCCGGCTGGGTCGCGGCCGGCCTCGGCTGGCGCTGGGGGCTCGCCGCCTCCGCCGTCCTCGCCCTGCTCGCCACCCTCGCGTTCCGGCTGCTGATCCCCGCCGCCCGGCACTTCACCCCGGCCCCGGTGGACGCCCGCGCCCTCGCCCGCACCGTCGGCCGCCACCTGCGCAACCCGCTGCTGCTGCGGCTGTACGCGCTGGGGCTGCTGTTCATGGCCGTGTTCGGCGCGGTCTACAACACCGTCGGCTACCGGCTGATCGCCGCGCCCTTCCACCTGCCGGAGTCGGTCGCCGCCTCGATCTTCGTGGTCTACCTGGTCGGCACCGGCACCTCCGCCGCCGCGGGCCGCCTCTCCGCCCGGCTCGGCCGCCGCGGGGCGCTGTACGTCGCGATCGGCACCACCGCCCTGGGGCTGCTGCTCTCGCTCGCCGACTCGCTGGTCCTCGCCCTGCTCGGCCTGGTGCTGATCACCGCCGGCTTCTTCGCCGGCCACGCCACCGCCTCCTCCGCCGTCGGCCGCACCGCCACCGAGGGCCGCGCCCAGGCCTCCGCGCTCTACCTGATCGCCTACTACCTGGGCAACAGCCTCGGCGGCACCACCGGCGCCGACGCCTACCACGCCACCGGCTGGCCCGGCGCCGCCACCATCGGCCTCACCGCCATGGCCCTCGCCGCCGCCGTCACCCTCTACGCCACCCGCCAGGCCCACACCGCCCGCCGCACGGAAGCCCTGCCGGGCAGGCTTTCCGCCCAGTAGACGCGGACTGCGGGTGAAGAAGATGCAGGGCCACCCCGATGTCCGGGAGCTCACCTGGGCGCCCGACGGCCGCGCGACCTCCAGCTACGGCACACCGCTTCAGGGCGGCGAGCCGCACATCGTCCGGCGCCGCATCGGTACGCACGAGATCTTCAGCCGGCCCTGAGGTCCGCCTCCTCGGCTCCGCGCACGGCGGATACCTGACGCCGGCTGTCAGGTATCCGCCGTAGTTTCGTTCGCGTCCCACCGGTACCGCACGAACAGAGGAACCCACCATGGCCACCTTCGTCCTCATCCCCGGCGCCCTGCACGGCGGTTGGTGGTACCGGCCGATCACCGAAGGGCTGCGGGCCGCCGGGCACGAGGCGTACCCGGTGACACTGACCGGGGTGAGCGAGCGGGGGCACGTCGGCGCGGTGGGCGGGGTGAACCTGGAGACCCATGTGCGGGACGTACTCGGGCTGCTGGAGGCGGAGCGGATCACCGACGTCGTGCTGGTCGCGCACAGCTACGGGGGCATGGTGGCCTCCGCGGTGGCCGACCGGGCCCCGGAGCGGATCGCCGGACTGGTGTACGCGGACGCCTTCGTGCCGCGCGACGGCGAGTCGGCGTACACGATCGCCAACGACGTCTGGAAGCAGCGCTACCTCGCCGGCGCCGCGGCGGGCGGCGGCCACACCCTGCTCGGCCTGAGCCCGTTCCTCGACCCCCGCGCCACCGTGCACCCGCTGGCCAGCCTGCTCCAGCCGGCCGCCCTCACCGGCGCCGCCGACACCCTGGCCGTGCCCCGGATCTACCTGCACGCCGAGAACTTCGCGGACTCCCCGTTCCTCGACACCGTCGCCCGGCTGCGCACCGACCCCGCCTGGACCGTCCACACCCTCCCCGCCGGCCACGACCTCGTCCGCGAGGCCCCCGAGGAGTTCCTGAAGCTCGCCCTCACCGCCACCGGCTGAGCTGCTCGCCCGTCCGCGACCGTCGTTACACTCCGGAACGTGAGCACCGATCCTGCCGTGTACGCCCGGTTGCGCGAGATCGCCGATCAGCTGCCGCAGATTCCCGGGATGGGGAAGATCGAGATCGCCGACGGCGAGATCGTCGTGACGACGTCACCGGTGAAGCGCCACGAGTTTGCCATCATCCGCATCGCCCAGCAGCTGAACGCCCAGCTTCCGCATACACATCCCGGCTACATCGCCCACGGAGGCGCGGACTTGGAGGACGCAGGCATGGGCAAACTGCGGAACCCGGACCTGATGGTGTTCCCCGAGGCCCCCCTGACAGGTGAGCAGTCGGCGGTGCCCCCGCACGAGGTGCTGCTCGTCGTGGAGGTCGTCTCCAAGTCCAACCCCGAGAACGACTACCGCGACAAGGTCCACGACTACGCGGCGATGGGTATTCCGTTCTACCTGATCATCGATCCCCGTACGGGTACCGGCGTCGTCCACGACGAGCCCGGCTACACCGACCGCGCGAAGTTCGTCTTCGGCGACAAGGTCGCCGTCGGCCCGTGGACGATCGACACCAGCGGTCTGCTCACGTACGCCTGATCCGGCGCACGTGAGCAGACCCCCGGACCGTCAGGCGATGCGGTCCAGGACGATCGGGGTCGGGGTGAACGGGGTGCCCGCCGGGGCGACCTCGACGGCGCCCGTGAGGGCCTCGATCGCGTAGTCGAAGCGCTCCGGGGTGTCGGTGTGCAGGGTCAGCAGGGGCTGGCCGGCCACCACGGTGTCGCCGGGCTTGGCGTGCATCTCGACGCCGGCGCCGGCCTGCACCGGGTCCTCCTTGCGGGCGCGGCCGGCACCGAGGCGCCAGGCACTGACGCCCACCGCGTAGGCGTCCAGCCGGCTCAGCACGCCCGAGGCCGGGGCGGGGATGACGTGCTGCTCGCGGGCGACCGGCAGCGGGGCGTCGACGTCGCCGCCCTGGGCGGCGATCATGCGGCGCCAGTGGTCCATCGCGGAGCCGTCGCGCAGCGCGTCGGCCGGGTCCTTGCCGTGCACGCCCGCGGCGGCCAGCATCTCGCGGGCCAGCGCGAGGGTGAGCTCGACGACGTCGGCGGGGCCGCCGCCGGCCAGCACCTCGATCGACTCGCGGACCTCCAGCGCGTTGCCGGCGGTGAGGCCGAGCGGGGTGGACATGTCGGTGAGCAGGGCGACGGTGTTGACACCGGCCGAGGTGCCGAGGCCGACCATGGTGCGGGCCAGCTCGCGGGCGTCGTCGATGTTCTTCATGAAGGCGCCGGAGCCGACCTTCACGTCGAGGACGAGCGCGCCGGTGCCCTCGGCGATCTTCTTGGACATGATCGAGGAGGCGATCAGCGGGATGGCCTCGACGGTGCCGGTGACGTCGCGCAGCGCGTACAGCTTCTTGTCGGCCGGGGCGAGGCCGTCACCCGCCGCGCAGATGACCGCGCCGGTGGAGCGCAGCACGTCCAGCATCTCCTCGTTGGAGAGCAGGGCGCGCCAGCCGGGGATGGACTCCAGCTTGTCGAGGGTTCCGCCGGTGTGGCCGAGGCCGCGGCCGGACAGCTGCGGAACGGCGGCGCCGCAGGCGGCGACCAGCGGGGCGAGCGGCAGGGTGATCTTGTCGCCGACGCCGCCGGTGGAGTGCTTGTCACTGGTGGGCAGCGCCAGCGAGGAGAAGTCCATCCGCACGCCGGAGCGGATCATCGCGTCCGTCCAGCGGCTGATCTCGCGCGGGTTCATGCCGTTCAGCAGGATGGCCATGGCCAGGGCGGACATCTGCTCGTCGGCGACCTCGCCGCGGGTGTAGGCGTCGATGACCCAGTCGATCTGAGCGTCGCTCAGCTCTCCGCGGTCGCGCTTGGTCCTGATGACGGAGATGGCGTCCATGGTTGCTCCATTGCTCCCGGAAGGGGTTCAGAAAAGCGAAGAGTGTCGCGAGCGGACCGGGTCAAGGCCCGCTTGCGACACTCTACGCGCGTAACAAACGGCAGGGCCAGAGCTGATCCGCTACAGCCGCTCGGGCCCGAACGCGTCGGGCAGGACGTCGCTCATCGGCCGCACGCCGGACGGCAGCTCGACCAGCAGGTCGGGCCCGCCGTGCTCGTACAGCAGCTGGCGGCAGCGGCCGCACGGCATCAGCAGCGCCCCGTTGCCGTCCACGCAGGTGAACGCGGTCAGCCGGCCGCCGCCGCTCGCGTGCAGCGCGGAGACCAGTCCGCACTCGGCGCACAGCGCGAGCCCGTACGAGGCGTTCTCCACGTTGCACCCGGTGACCACCCGGCCGTCGTCCACCAGCGCGGCGGCGCCCACCGGGAACCTGCTGTACGGCGCGTACGCGTGGCTCATCGCCTCGCGCGCCGCCGCCCGCAGCGCGGCCCAGTCGACCGCGTCGGCGCCCGGCGTCACTTGCCCTGCCCCTTGCGGTAGATCTGGCCGTCGGCCTTCGGCGGCCGCAGCCGCTGCGAGGCCAGCGAGAGCACCACCAGGGTGATCACGTACGGCGTGGCGACGATCAGCGGACGCTGCACCTCGTCGGTGGTGAAGTACCAGACGAACAGCGCGCCGGAGACCACCACCGAGATCAGCGCCGGAGTGAGCTTGCGACGGTACAGCTGCCACGCCGCCAGCAGCACCATCGCGATGGCGACCACCAGGATCAGCACGTGCACCGACTCCGGGTCGCGCAGCTGGAGGCTGTCGGTGAAGCCGAACAGACCGGCGCCGACGGCGAGGCCGCCCGGCATCCAGTTGCCGAAGATCATCGCGGCGAGGCCGATGAAGCCGCGACCCAGGGTCTGGCCGTCCTTGTAGAAGTGCGCGGCGACCAGCGAGAGGTACGCACCGCCGAGGCCCGCGAAGGCGCCCGAGGCGATGACCGCCAGGTACTTGTACTTGTAGACGTTGACGCCCAGCGACTCGGCGGCGGTCGGGTTCTCACCGCAGGAGCGCAGCCGCAGGCCGAAGACGGTCCGCCAGAGCGCGAAGTAGCTGGCGACGATCAGCACGCCGGCCAGGATGACGACCACCGACAGGTTGGTGACCAGGCCGCCGACCACACCGGCGACGTCGGAGACCAGGAACCAGTGGTGGGCCTCGATCTCCTTCAGCCAGGAGGACAGGCCGGGGACGGTGAGGTACGGCAGCGGATCGGCCGGCGGGGACTGGTTCGCACCGGCGCCCACCGAGATGTAGTCCTTGTAGTAGATCCGGTTGACGTACGCGCAGATGCCGGGGATCAGCAGGTTGATGCCGACGCCGGAGACGATGTGGTCGACGCCGAAGGTCACCGTGATGACCGCGTGCAGCAGACCGCCGAGCGCGCCGCCGAGCATGCCGGCCACCAGGCCGAACCAGGGGTTGACCAGGTAGCCGCCCCAGGCACCGGCGAAGGTGCCGGCGACCATCATGCCTTCGAGGCCGATGTTGACGACGCCGGCCCGCTCGGACCAGAGGCCGCCCAGACCGGCCATGCCGATCGGGACCGCCGCGCCGAGCGCCGCGGTGATCTGGCCGGAGGAGGTCAGCGCGTGGTTGCCGGTGATCATGCCGACGGCCGAGAACAGCACCAGGGCGCCCGCGATCAGCAGCAGCACCACCGGCCAGGACAACTTGCGCTTCTTGGCGGACGCGCCGCCGGGCGTCTTCGCGCGAACCGCGGTAGCCGTACTCACGCCGACACCTCCTTCTTCTGGGCGGCCGCGGCGGCAGCCTGGGCGGCGAGTTCGGCGCCGACCCGCTGCTGCTGGCGCTTCAGGCCGTAGCGGCGGACCAGCTCGTAGGCGACGACGACGCAGATGACGATGGTGCCCTTCATGACGTCGACGATCTCGAACGGGAACTCACCGTTCTGCGGCAGCGGGAGCTGCGAGCCGGTGGCGTCGAGGAAGGCGAAGAGCAGGGCGGCGAAGACCATGCCGATCGGGCTGTTGCGGCCGAGCAGGGCGACCGAGATGCCCAGGAAGCCGAGGCCCGCCTGGAAGCTCTGGCCGAAGTAGTAGGAGTTCTGCATCAGCTCCGGCAGGCCGATGAGGCCGGCCAGCGCACCGGAGACCACCATCGAGGTGACGACCATGCGCTTGACGTTGACGCCGGACGCGGTGGCCGCGCTCTCCGAGCGGCCGGTGGCGCGCAGGTCGAAGCCGAAGCGGGTGCGGTTCAGGGTGAACTGGAAGGCCACGCCGACCACGATCGCGATGACCACGAAGCCCCAGAGCGGGCCGCCGTCGGTGTTCAGCGAGAAGAAGCGGCTGGACTCCGAGATCGGGTTGGTCTGGATCGAGTTGCTGGTGGTGCCCTTCTCCGGCGCGAAGATGCCGGGGACGAGCAGCAGACCGACCACCGCGGTGGCGATCGAGTTCAGCATGATGGTCGAGATGACCTCGCTGACGCCGCGGTAGACCTTGAGCAGACCGGCGACGGCCGCCCACATGCCGCCGACCAGCATCGCGGTCAGCAGCAGCAGCGGGATCTGGATGATCGCCGGGAGGTCGACCTGGCTGCCGACGAAGGCGGCGAACAGCGCGGCGAGCTTGTACTGGCCCTCGACGCCGATGTTGAAGAGGTTCATGCGGAAGCCGAAGGCGGCGGCCGCGGCGGCGAGGTAGTACGTGGTGGACCGGTTGATGATGGCCACCTGGCCGTCCGACTTGGTGCCGTACGTGATCATCACGTTCCAGGCGTCGAACGGGTTCTTGCCGGAGGTCGCCAGCAGCAGCGAGCAGATGGCGACGGACAGCACGACGGCGAGCACCGGGGCGGCGAGCGCGAGCACGATCTTCTCGCCGCTGAACCGCTGGGCCAGGCCGCTCTTGGGAGCGGCTTCGGCGGGCGCGGCGGGCGCGGGCTTGGGACTGGTCATGTGGCTACTCCCCCGCCTGCTGGTCGGCGGCGGTGTCGGTGGGGGTGGCGGAGGGCACGGCGTCCGCAGGCACGGCGTCGGCCGGGGTGTCCGACTCGATGCGGCCGACGGCGGCACCGGTCATCGCGGTGCCGAGGTCCTCGGCGGTCACGGTCTCCGGGTCGGCGTCGGCGACCAGCCGGCCGCGGTAGATCACCTTGATGGTGTCGGAGAGGCCGATCAGCTCGTCCAGGTCGGCGGAGATCAGCAGCACGGCGAGGCCGGCCCGCTGGGCGACCCGGATGTGCTCCCAGATCTGCGCCTGGGCGCCGACGTCCACCCCGCGGGTGGGGTGCGCGGCGATCAGCAGCTTGGGCTCGTGGCTCATCTCGCGGCCGATGATCAGCTTCTGCTGGTTGCCGCCGGAGAGCGAGGCCGCGGTGACCTCGATGCCGGGGGTGCGGACGTCGTACTCCTCGACGATCCGCTGGGTGTCCTTGCGGGCGGCGGCCGGGTCGAGCAGCACACCCTTGGAGTTGGGGCTCTCGGTGACGTGGCCGAGGATCCGGTTCTCCCAGAGCGGGGCCTCCAGCAGCAGGCCGTGCCGGTGGCGGTCCTCGGGGATGTAGCCGATGCCGGCCTCGCGGCGGGCCCGGGTGAGGCTGCCGGAGAGGTCCTGGCCGTCCAGGGTGACGCTGCCGGCGTCCAGCGGGAGCATGCCCATCACGGCCTCGACCAGTTCGGCCTGGCCGTTGCCCTCGACACCGGCGATGCCGAGGATCTCGCCCTTGTGGATCCGCAGCGAGATGTCGTCCAGGACGACGCGCTCGATGCCCTCGGCGTCGGTCTTGGCGATGCGCAGGCCCTCGACGCGCAGCATCTCGGTGGTGGTGACGGTCGACTCGCGGCTCTCCGGGGAGGGCAGCTCGGCGCCGACCATCAGCTCGGCGAGCTGGCGGGCGGTGACGCTCTTCGGGTCGGCGTCGCCGACGGTGGTGCCGCGGCGGATGACGCTGATCGCGTCGGCCACCGAGAGCACCTCGTGCAGCTTGTGCGAGATGAAGATGACGGTGACGCCCTCGGACTTCAGCTCGCGCAGGTTGTCGAACAGGGCGTCGACCTCCTGCGGGACGAGCACCGCCGTGGGCTCGTCGAGGATGAGGATCTTGGCGCCGCGGTAGAGCACCTTGAGGATCTCGACGCGCTGGCGGTCGGCCACGCCGAGGTCCTCGACCAGGGCGTCCGGGCGCACGCCCAGGCCGTACTGGTCGGAGATCTCCCTGATCTTCTGCTTGGCCTTGGCCCCGATGCCGTACAGGTGCTCGCCGCCGAGGACGACGTTCTCCAGGACGGTGAGGTTGTCGGCGAGCATGAAGTGCTGGTGCACCATGCCGATGCCGCGCGCGATGGCGTCGCCCGGGGTGCCGAACTCGCACAGCTCGCCGTTGATCGCGATGGTGCCCTCGTCCGGCTTCTGCATGCCGTAGAGGATCTTCATCAGCGTCGACTTGCCGGCGCCGTTCTCGCCCATGAGGGCGTGCACGGTGCCGGTGCGGACGGTGAGGTTGATGTCGCGGTTGGCCACGACGCCGGGGAAGCGCTTCGTGATGCCGCGCAGTTCGACGGCCGGTGCCGCCGTCCCCGCGCTGGGGTTACCGCCCGTGTTCGGGGCGGGGTCGGATGCGGTGATGGCGGTCTCCTGGTGGTCTGGAGGCGCGTCGTTGCGCTGGAGGGCCAAAGAGCGGGAAAGGGTGGGGGGACGGGACGGGGCCCGGGGGTGCGCACGACGCGCACCCTTCCGGGCCCCTCCCTAGTGTTGCGTTCATCAGGCGCTGCCGGGCGGGCGGCAGCTCCGGCGACGTCCGGTCAGGCCCTGGAGCCTTACAGCTTGGACGGGTCGCTCGGGACGGTGGTGCTGCCGCCCTTGATCGCGTTGGCGGCCTCGTCGAGCTTGGCCTTGATGTCGTCGATCTTGCCGCCGGTGGTGGCGAGCGAGACGCCGTCGGCCTTGAGGTCGAAGTTCTTCACACCGGTGAAGGGCTCGTTCTTCTTGGCGGACTCGATGTAGGCGAAGACGGCCTTGTCGACGTTCTTGACCATCGAGGTCATGATGCTGTTCTTGTACTTCGCCAGGGCGGGCTGGGCGGCCTGGTCGGAGTCGACGCCGATGGCCATGGCACCGGCGTTGGCGACGGCCTCGATGGCACCGTTGCCGGAGGAGCCGGCGGCGGTGTAGATGACGTCGGCCTTCTTGTCGAGCTGGCCCTGCGCGGCTTCCTTGCCCTTGTCGGGGGCGGCGAAGCCGGAGAAGTCCGGCGGGGTGCTCAGGTAGGTGACCTCGACCGGCATCTGCGGGTCGACGGACTTGACGCCCGCGCGGTAGCCCGCCTCGAACTTCTTGATCAGCTCGGACTGCACGCCGCCGATGAAGCCGACGTGCTTGGTCTTGGTCTTGAGCGCGGCGGCCACGCCGGCCAGGTACGAGCCCTCCTGCTCCGAGAAGGTCAGCGAGGTGACGTTGCTCGGCTGGGTGTCGGAGGCCGAGTCGATGATCGCGAACTTGGTGTTCGGGTTCTCCTTGGCGATCTTCTCGACGGCGGCCTGGTAGACGAAGCCGACCGCGATGATCGGGTTGTAGCCCGCGGTGACCAGGTTCTTGAGGCGGGTCTCCTTGTCGGCCTCCGCCTCACCGGTCTTGGCGTCGGCCTCGGTGACCGCGACACCCAGCTGGCTCTTGGCCTGGTCCAGGCCGCGGGCCGCGGAGTCGTTGAAGGACTGGTCGCCACGGCCGCCGATGTCGTAGGCCATGCCGACCTTCAGACCGCCCTCGGACGAACCGGAGGAGGCGTTGGTGTCGTTGCTCTTTGCGCCGCAAGCGGCGAGCGAGGCGATGCCCAGGGAACCCGAGAGCACAACCGCGGCGAGCTTAGTAGTACGGCGCAAGGGAGTATCTCCTTCTCACACGCCACCGATTAGCGTGGTCGGACGCCACCGTAACGCGCGTAGAACACGGTTGTATTACAGGCCGCCGGAGCGTTCGGGTTGTTACCAAACCGTGGTCTCGCGGTCGCCCCGGCGCCCCTTTCCGCTCCATAAACGGTGGTTCGAGCCCGCCCGATCCCGCGTACGAACCCGGAGGAATTCCTTTATCAGCGACAAACCGGACACCCTTGGCGGATGTCCGGTTTCGATCGGTTCGGGCCGTCACGGCATCAGAGCGTGCCGGGCTCCAGTGCCAGCGCGGTGAACAGCTCCACCCCGATCGCGATCGCGCGCTCGTCGACGTCGAAGCGGCCCTGGTGCAGGTCGCGGACGGTGGTGTCATCCGGGGCCCGCACGCCGAGCCGGGCCAGCGCGCCGGGGGCGTGCTCCAGGTACCAGGAGAAGTCCTCCCCGCCGAGCGACTGCTCGGTGTCCTCGACCACCTCGGCGCCGTCCCGGCCGAAGCGCGCGGTCATGCCGGCCTCCAGCAGCCCGACCGAGACCGCCTCGTTGACCACCGGCGGCACGCCCCGGTGGTAGTCGAGCGTCCACTTCGCGCGGTAGGTCTCGGCGAGCCGGGCGATCAGCTCGTGCAGCAGGTCGGGCGCCTCCCGCCAGCCGGCCAGCTCCAGGCAGCGGACGGTGCCCTCCAGCTCGGCGTGCTGCGGGATGACGTTCGGCGCGGAGCCGGCGGCGATCCGGCCCCAGACCAGCGAGACGCCCCAGCGCGGGTCCATCCGGCGGGCCAGCGCGCCCGGCAGCTCGGCGGCGGTGCGGGCGACCGCGGTGACCAGGTCGGTGGTCAGGTGCGGGCGCGCGGTGTGGCCGCCGGGACCGTCCAGGTGGAGCACCAGCCGGTCGCAGGCCGAGGTGATGGCCCCGACCCGCAGGCCGATCCGGCCCACCTCCACCTTGGGGTCGCAGTGCACGGCGAAGATCCGGCCGACGCCCTCCATCCCGCCGGCCGCGATCACGTCCAGCGCGCCGCCGGGCATGACCTCCTCGGCGGGCTGGAAGACCATCCGGACCGGGCGGCGCAGCTCGCCGGAGCGGGCCGACCCGGCCAGCACCAGCGCGGTGCCCAGCGCCACCGAGGTGTGCACGTCGTGGCCGCAGGCGTGGGCCCGGCCGGGGACGCTCGAACGGTAGGGGACGTCGGTCTTGGCGTCGTCGATCGGCAGGGCGTCGATGTCGGCGCGGAAGGCGAGGAACTCCGCGCCGCGCGGGGCGGACTCGGGAACGATGTCGACGAGCATTCCGGTGCCGCCCGGGAGGATCCGGGGGGCGAGGCCGGCGGCGACCAGGCGGTCCCGCAGCAGGCCGGTGGTTCGGAACTCCTGGCGGCCCAGCTCCGGGTGCCGGTGCAGGTCCCGCCGGAAGGCGATCAGCTCGGGCTCCAGCTCCCGTACCCGGTCGCGGAGACCGGCGGCGGGGCGGGCAGCGGTGAGGGTGACGGCCGACAGGGCGGACTCACGACGGTTCATCTCAACAAGACTAGGCCTGTTGGGGGGATTTGGCCTGACTTCCCCAGAAGAAGTCCCCGGATGGGCGCATACCGGCCGCGCTGGTGGGTATGACATCTTGTTTCAGCCGCCTTCCCCATGGTGCCTGCTCTGTGCAACGACCATCGGCGATCAAGGTCACGGCCCGCTCGACCGGGCGGTTGACGGCCGTCCGGACGGCTCGGCCCGGGTTCCGGGCGCCCGGAACATTGGCTCAAAAGCGCTCGACCGGCACATGCCGGCCCCACACCTCGCGCAGCGCGTCGCAGACCTCGCCGACGGTGGCCCGCGCGGCCAGCGCCTCGCGCATCGGGTACAGCACGTTGTCCCGGCCCGCGGCGGCCCGGCGCAGCGCGCCCAGCGCCCGGCCCACCGCGGCACCGTCCCGGGCCGCCCGCAGCCGGGCCAGCCGTCCGGCCTGCCGGGCCTCGATCGCCGGGTCCACCCGCAGCGGCCGGTAGGGCTCCTCGGCCGCCAACTCCCCGGCGTCCAGCCGGAACTGGTTGACCCCGACCACCGTGCGCGCGCCCGTCTCGGTCTCCCGCTGGATCCGGTAGGCGCTGCGCTCGATCTCCGCCTTCTGGTAGCCGGCCTCGATCGCGGCCACCGCCCCGCCCAACTCCTCGACCTTCGCCATGAGTTCGAGCGTGGCGGCCTCCATCTCGTCGGTCAGCGCCTCCACCGCGTAGGAGCCGGCGAACGGGTCGACGGTGGCGGTCGCGTCGGTCTCGTGGGCGAGCACCTGCTGGGTGCGCAGCGCGAGCCGGGCGGCCTTCTCGGTGGGCAGCGCCAGCGCCTCGTCGAAGGAGTTGGTGTGCAGCGACTGGGTGCCGCCGAGCACCGCCGCGAGCGCCTGCACCGCGACCCGGACCAGGTTCACCTCCGGCTGCTGGGCGGTGAGTTGGACGCCGGCGGTCTGGGTGTGGAAGCGCAGCCGCTGCGAGCGCGGGTCCCGGGCGCCGAACTCCTCGCGCATCACCCGGGCCCAGATCCGGCGGGCGGCACGGAACTTGGCGACCTCCTCCAGCAGGGTGCTGCGGGCCACGAAGAAGAAGGAGAGCCGGGGCGCGAAGTCGTCCACCGCGAGCCCGGCGGCCAGCGCGGCGCGCACGTAGGCGATCCCGTCGGCCAGTGTGAAGGCGATCTCCTGCGCGGGCGTGGCCCCGGCCTCGGCCATGTGGTAGCCGGAGATCGAGATGGTGTTCCAGCGCGGGATCTCGGCCCGGCAGTACCGGAAGAGGTCGGCGACCAGCCGCAGCGAGGGCTGCGGCGGGAAGATGTACGTGCCGCGGGCGATGTACTCCTTCAGCACGTCGTTCTGCACGGTGCCGGTGAGCCGGGCCGGCGGGACGCCCTGCGCCTCGCCGACCAGCTGGTAGAGCAGCAGCAGCACGGCGGCCGGGGCGTTGATGGTCATCGAGGTGGAGACCTCGCCGAGCGGGATGCCCGCGAACAGCTCGGCCATGTCCTCGACGCCGTCGATCGCCACCCCGACCCGGCCGACCTCGCCGGCGGCGAGCGGGGCGTCCGAGTCGTAGCCCATCTGGGTGGGCAGGTCGAAGGCGACCGAGAGGCCGGTGGAGCCGCCGGCGATCAGCTGCCGGTAGCGGGCGTTGGACTCGGCGGCGGTGCCGAAGCCGGCGTACTGGCGCATCGTCCACGGCCGGCCGGTGTACATGCTCGGGTGGATCCCCCGGGTGAACGGGTACTCCCCCGGACGGCCCAACCGCTCGGCCGGGTCCCACCCGGCCAGGGCCTCGGGGCCGTACACCGGGGCGAACGGGAAGCCGGACTCGGTGCGGCGCGGCTCGGCGGGCGGCCCGGTGGGCTGCTCGGCGGGCGGTTCCGTGGTCATGGGGTCCTCCGCGGGGGTCGGCGGGCAGGTCCACTCCTCTCGCAATGTAGCGCCGAAGGCCTTGAGATGATCGGCTGAACCGACCGGGATATCTCAGGAGTGGCAATGACCGAGCAGAAGGTGGCCGTCGTCACCGGTGCCAGCAGCGGAATCGGCGCGGCGACCGCCCGCCGGCTGGCGGCCGAGGGCTTCGAGGTGGTGCTCACCGCCCGCCGCACCGAGCGGATCGAGGCGCTGGCCGCGGAGACCGGCGGGCGGGCGTACACCCTGGACGTCACCGACCGGGCCGCCGTCGACGCCTTCGCCGCCGAGGTCGGCCGGGTGGACGTGCTGGTGAACAACGCCGGCGGGGCGATCGGCGCGGAGAGCGTCGAGAGCGGCGACCCGGCCGACTGGCTGGCCATGTACCAGGTCAACGTGCTCGGCGTGCTGCACATGACCCAGGCGCTGCTGCCGGCCCTGCGGGCGAGCGGCGACGGCACCGTCCTGGTGCTCTCCTCGACGGCCGCGCTGGCCGCCTACGAGGGCGGCGGCGGCTACGTGGCGGCCAAGCACGCGGCGCACACCATCGCGGCGACGCTGCGGCTGGAGCTGTGCGGGGAGCCGATCCGGGTGATCGAGATCGCCCCGGGCATGGTGAAGTCCGAGGGCTTCGCGGTGACCCGCTTCCGCGGCGACGAGGAGAAGGCCGCCGCGGTGTACGCGGGCGTCGCCGAGCCGCTGACCTCCGAGGACGTCGCCGACACCGTCGCCTGGGCGGTCACCCGGCCGCCGCACGTCAACATCGACCTGCTGGTGGTCCGCCCGCGCGCCCAGGCCGCCAACCACAAGGTGCACCGCGCACTCTGACGGGCCGACAGGTGCGGGCGGTGTCCCGGCCGGGGTCAGTACTCGAACTGTCACCCGTGAGTGGTACATACGTGCGATGAAGATTCACCGGGCCACCCGCCCGCACCTCCTGCTGGCCGCCGTCGCGGCCGGCAGCCTGCTCCTCACCACCGCCTGTGGAGGAGACAAGAAGCCGGCTCAGGACCAGGCCGCTTCCGCACCGTCGAGCACCGCCGCCACCGACGCCGCGACCCCGACCGCGACGCCGACGCCCACCCCGACGGTGAAGCCCACCGGCGCCGACGACCCGGCGCTCAAGCCGTTCTACGGCCAGCAGATCACCTGGGCCGCGTGCCCGGCCGACCCGGCCGCCGAGAAGGCCCAGGTCGATCTGTCCGCCATGCTCTGCGGCAAGCTGCACGTCCCGCTCGACTACACCGACCCCGCCGCCGACGCCCTCGACCTCGCGCTGATCAAGCTGCCGGCCGCCAAGCCGGACCAGCGGATCGGCTCGCTGATGGTCAACCCCGGCGGCCCCGGCGGCTCCGGCATAGACATGGTCAAGTGGGGCGCCAAGGACTACGACGGCACCCTGCACAACCGCTTCGACGTGATCGGCTTCGACCCCCGCGGCACCGGCGAGAGCTCGCCCGTCGTCTGCTACGACGACAAGAAGAGGGACGCCGACAACGAGAGCGACCAGCCGCTCGACCCGGTGGCCCGCAAGGCCGAGCACGTCAAGAACGCCACCGAGCACGCCGCCGTCTGCCAGGCCAAGTCCGGCAAGCTGCTGCCCTTCGTCGGCACCCGCAACACCGCCCGCGACCTGGACGTGCTGCGCGCGGTCGTCGGCGACCGGAAGCTCAACTACCTCGGCGTCTCCTACGGCACCTACCTCGGCGCGCTCTACGCCGAGGAGTTCCCGAAGAACGTCGGCCGGCTGGTCCTGGACGGCGCCGTCGATCCGGCCCAGGACCGGCTGGACCACGGCATCGACCAGACCATCGCCTTCGAGAAGGCCTACCAGCGCTTCGCCGCCGACTGCGCGCAGAACTTCGCCGCCGAGTGCCCGCTCGGCAAGGACCCGGCCAAGGCCGCCAAGAAGGGCGCCGACTTCCTGGACGGCCTGCGCGACCACCCGATGACCACCAAGGACGGCCGCAAGCTCGGCAGCGACCTCGCCTGGACCGGCGTCATGTCGAGGCTCTACGGCGACGAGAAGACCTCCTGGACGTCCCTGCGCAACGGTCTCGCCTGGGCGATGCTCGGCAAGAAGGGCGACTACCTGCTGGCCTTCGCCGACAGCTACAACGGCCGCGACGAGAACGGCCACTACAACCCGATGGAGGAGGCGATGAGCGCGATCAGCTGCGCCGACACCTCCCGTCCGGCCCCGACCCCCGAGCGCGCCCAGCAGGCGGTGGCCAAGCTCCGGGCCGAGGCCCCGCTGCTCTCCAAGGGCGTCGCGGTCGAGGACTACAGCGAGGCCTCCTGCGCCTACTGGCCGTTCCAGACCACCGAGAAGCCGCACACCGTCCGGGCCGAGGGCGCCGCCCCGATCCTGGTCGTCGGCACCACCGGTGACCCGGCCACCCCGTACGCCTCGGCCGAGGCGCTGGCCGCAGGCTTCGCCAACGCCACCCTGCTGACCCGGGTCGGCGAGGGCCACGGCGCCTTCGGCAAGGGCAACAGCTGCATCGACGCCGCACTGGCGGCCTACCTCACCGAGGGCACGCTGCCGGCCGCCGGGACGAAGTGCGAGTGACGCGCCGTAGCCGGTGAAGACGGGGAGGGCGCTGACACCGAGGTGTCAACGTCACAACTTGATAGCTCGTTCGGATGAAATCCGCCCGCGCCCTCCCCAACTGATGAGCGCTCAACTACCTTGGAGCCACAGCCGGACGGGCATTGGACGCCGTTCCGCAGCCTCATACTTCACCAGGCTTCACCGGCGCGTCACCCACCACTCCAACCGCCCCCTTCACCGGCACCTTCCCGCCCTCACGAGGAGGACCCGCTGGCCAGCGACATCCCGTCACCGAGGCTCGATCCCCGGGACGAGCCGACCCTCCTCGGGTTGCACCGATTCAACGAAGCCGACGCCGGAGCCGCGGAGGAGGCCCTGCTGGCCTGCTGCGGCAGTCACCGGTGGGCCCTGCGGCTCACCGTGCACCGGCCCTACCCCGACATAGAGTCCCTGCTCGCCGCCGCCAGCGAGGCCTCGTACGACCTGCGTCCGGCCGACCTGGCCGAGGCGCTGGCGGACGAGAGCTGGATGCCGCAGCCGCTCCTCGGCATGCGCGCACCCGGCAGCCAGGCGGCGCACACCGCGCTGCGGGCCGCCCACGCCGCGTACGAGGCCCGGTTCGGCCACGTCTTCGTGGTCTGCCTGGAGGGCATCGACCCCGAGGAGATGCTCGACGCCGTCCTCGGCTCGATCCGCACCCGTCTCGCCAACGATCCCGACGAGGAGCGCCTGGTCGCCGCCGACGAGCTGCGCCGGATCGCCCTCAACCGCCTGGAGCACCTGGTCGCCACCCACTCGGGGGCCGCGGCCCGCTGACGGCGGGGCGCTCAGCCCCGCTGGGCCGCCCGCAGCCTGGCCACCTGACGCCGGACGACCCGCTCGTCCGGCGCGGGGGCCGGCTCGGCGCCGACGCCCACCGTGCTGAACACCACCAGGGCCGGTCCGACCCTCGCCAGGACGGCACGCTGAGCGAGCACCACCGAGCCCGATTCATTCGTCAGGGTGAAACCCGTCGCCGCGTCGGCTCCCTCGGGCGTGGGCGTGTCGTTCCGGCTCAGCCGGTGCACGGTGCGGGTCGCGCCCCGGCCCTTCTCCGCCGGGGGCGGCGGCGCCGTCGAGGCGAACTCCGCGCACGGACCGAACAGCCCCTCCAGCTCCGCGTGCAGCCGGGCCGCCCGGTCGCCCGGGTAGCCGAGCAGCGCCCCGTAGAGGCTGCCCGCCGGATCGCCGGCCAGGGCCACGCTCAGATCGGTCTCGGCGGACGGCACCGCCGACACCGGCGGGGCGGAGGCCGACACGCCCGCCCGGCCGGCGGCCGGCGCCGGGGCCACCGAGTCCAGCAGCGGCTGGCAGGCCGGCTTGTCGGCGGCCTCCCGGCCGCCGTCCGGGCCGGTCGCGCCACGGCCGGGGGTGATGACCGTCACGGTGAAGCCGGGACCGAGGTCCGCCTCGGTCACCGCGGCGGCGCGCAGCTCGGCGGCGGACAGCTCGCGGGGCGGGGCGGTGGAGGACGCCCGGTCGGCCGATTCGCCGGCGGGGGCGGCGCAGCCCGCGGCGAGCAGCAGGGCGGCGGCGAGGAACAGGGGGCGGGGCGGACGCGGAGCGGGGTGCGGCACGGGGGCCTCGTCGGGGGTGTCGGCGCGGACGGGGCCGCCCACCGTAGCGCGACCTTGTGCGACACATCGGTCACCCAGCGTCGCAAATCGCTCCTCGGTTCCCACCCAGCTAGGCCAGAAGTGCCTCTTTGATCACACCGAGGGCCCCCGGAGGCGGTTCCCGACAAGGCGTCGATAGGATGCTCGCGGCCGGTGGACCGTACCCGGCCGGGCTGACCGACACCGAAGCCGGCCGAGCCCCCAATCGCTTCCGGAGGGTTTTTCCGTGCCGGCTGGAACGCTGTACCGCGGCCGGGAAGGCATGTGGAGCTGGGTGGCTCATCGAGTCACCGGCGTCCTCATCTTCTTCTTCCTGTTCGCCCATGTCCTGGACACCGCCCTGGTGCGGGTGTCTCCCGAGGCGTACGACACCGTCATCCAGACGTACAAGACGCCGCTCGTGAACCTGATGGAGTACGGCCTGGTGGCCGCCATCCTGTTCCACGCCCTGAACGGCCTGCGCGTCGTCGCCGTCGACTTCTGGTCGAAGGGCCCGAAGTACCAGAAGCAGATGCTCTGGTCCGTGGTCGGAGTCTGGGTCGTCCTCATGGCCGGCGCCTTCTACCCGATCCTGCAGCACACGCTGACCTCCTGGTTCGGGAAGTGATCTGAGACATGTCCACGGAAATCTCCGACGCTGTGGTGGTCCCCTCCGCTCAGGCGCACACCGGCAAGGGCCTCGGCACGGGCAACCCCGCCGACGCCTTCGTGGTCGAGCCGGCCCGTCAGCGGACCAAGAAGACCCCGCGCCGCACCCGTACCAACTTCGAGATGCTGGCCTGGCTGTTCATGCGCCTGTCCGGCATCGTCCTCGTGGTGCTGATCCTCGGCCACCTGCTGATCATGCTGGTGCTCGACGGCGGCGTCTCCAAGATCGGCTTCGCCTTCGTGGCCGGCCGCTGGGCCTCGCCGTTCTGGCAGGTCTGGGACCTCACCATGCTCTGGCTGGCCATGCTGCACGGCGCCAACGGCATGCGCCAGGTCATCAACGACTACGCCGAGAAGGACTCCACCCGGCTCTGGCTGAAGGGCCTCATGGGTACCGCCACGGTCTTCACCGTGCTGCTCGGAACCCTGGTGATCTTCACCTTCGACCCGAACATCTAATCGGAAATCGGCAGAGGCCAGAGGCGAGTTAAACCCCCATGCAGATTCACCAGTACGACACCGTCATCGTCGGCGCCGGCGGCGCCGGCATGCGCGCCGCCATCGAGTCGACGCAGCGCAGCCGCACCGCCGTCCTGACCAAGCTCTACCCCACCCGGTCCCACACCGGCGCGGCCCAGGGCGGCATGTGCGCCGCCCTCGCCAACGTCGAGGAGGACAACTGGGAGTGGCACACCTTCGACACGGTCAAGGGTGGTGACTACCTGGTCGACCAGGACGCCGCCGAGATCATGTGCAAGGAGGCCATCGACGCCGTCCTCGACCTGGAGAAGATGGGCCTGCCCTTCTCCCGCACCGAGCAGGGCCGGATCGACCAGCGCCGCTTCGGCGGCCACTCCCGCAACCACGGCGAGGCCCCGGTCCGCCGTTCCTGCTACGCGGCCGACCGCACCGGCCACATGATCCTGCAGACGCTGTTCCAGAACTGCGTCAAGCACGGCGTCGAGTTCTTCAACGAGTTCTACGTCCTCGACCTGCTGATCAACGAGGGCCGCACGGCCGGCGTCGTCGCCTACGAGCTGGCCACCGGCGAGATCCACGTCTTCCAGGCCAAGGCGGTCGTGTTCGCCTCCGGCGGCACCGGCAAGATGTTCAAGGTCTCCTCGAACGCCCACACCCTCACCGGTGACGGCCAGGCGGTGGCCTACCGCCGCGGCCTGCCGCTGGAGGACATGGAGTTCTTCCAGTTCCACCCGACGGGCATCTGGCGCATGGGCATCCTGCTCACCGAGGGCGCCCGCGGCGAGGGCGGCATCCTGCGCAACAAGGACGGCGAGCGCTTCATGGAGCGCTACGCCCCCGTCATGAAGGACCTCGCGTCCCGTGACGTCTGCTCCCGCGCGATCTACACCGAGATCCGCGAGGGCCGCGGCTGCGGTCCGGACGGCGACCACGTCTACCTGGACCTGACCCACCTGCCGCCGGAGCAGCTGGACGCCAAGCTCCCGGACATCACCGAGTTCGCCCGCACCTACCTCGGCATCGAGCCCTACACGGACCCGATCCCGATCCAGCCCACCGCGCACTACGCCATGGGCGGCATCCCGACCAACGTCGAGGGTGAGGTGCTGCGCAACAACACCGAGGTCGTCCCGGGCCTGTACGCGGCCGGCGAGGTCGCCTGCGTGTCCGTGCACGGCGCCAACCGCCTGGGCACCAACTCGCTGCTGGACATCAACGTGTTCGGCCGCCGGGCCGGCATCGCCGCCGCCGGGTTCGCCGAGGCGAACGAGTTCGTGCCGCTGCCGGAGAACCCGGAGCAGCTGGTCCAGGACCTGGTCGACGGCCTGCGCGAGGCCACCGGCACCGAGTCCGTGGCGCAGATCCGCAAGGAGCTGCAGGAGTCCATGGACACCAACGCGATGGTGTACCGCACCGGTGCGACCCTGAAGCAGGCCGTCGAGGACATCGCCGCGCTGAAGGTCCGCTACAAGAACGTCGCCATCCAGGACAAGGGCTTCCGTTACAACACGGACCTGTTGGAGGCCATCGAGCTGGGCAACCTGCTCGACCTGGCCGAGGTCCTGGCGGTCTCCGCGCTCGCCCGCGAGGAGTCGCGCGGCGGTCACTACCGCGAGGACTTCCCGACCCGTGACGACGTGAAGTTCATGCAGCACACCATGGCGTACCAGGAGGTCGCCGAGGACGGCAGCACCTCCATCCGCCTTGACTACAAGCCGGTCGTGCAGACCCGCTACCAGCCGATGGAGCGTAAGTACTGATGAGCACTCCGACCGTGGAGAAGCACTCGGCCGCTCTGGACGCGGTCGAGGCCGGTGGCACCAAGCTGATCACCGTCACCTTCCGGATCCGCCGGTTCAACCCGGAGGAGCACCCGGAGCCGGTGTGGGTCGACTACCAGCTGGAGATGGACCCGAAGGAGCGCGTCCTGGACGCGCTCAACACGATCAAGTGGGAGCAGGACGGCACCCTCACCTACCGCCGTTCCTGCGCGCACGGCATCTGCGGCTCCGACGCGATGCGGATCAACGGCCGCAACCGGCTGGCGTGCAAGACCCTGATCAAGGACGTCAACCCGGAGAAGCCGATCACGATCGAGGCCATCAAGGGCCTGACGGTCCTCAAGGACCTGGTCGTGGACATGGACCCGTTCTTCCAGGCGTACAAGGACGTCATGCCGTTCCTCATCACCAAGGGGAACGACCCGACCCGCGAGCGCCTGCAGTCCGCCGAGGACCGCGAGCGGTTCGACGACACCACCAAGTGCATCCTGTGCGCCGCGTGCACGTCGTCCTGCCCGGTGTTCTGGAACGACGGCCAGTACTTCGGCCCGGCCGCGATCGTCAACGCGCACCGCTTCATCTTCGACTCGCGCGACGAGGGTGCGGAGCAGCGCCTGGAGATCCTGAACGACCGTGAGGGCGTCTGGCGCTGCCGGACGACCTTCAACTGCTCGGAGGCCTGCCCCCGTGGCATCGAGGTCACCAAGGCGATCCAGGAAGTGAAGCGGGCCCTGGTCACCCGCCGCTTCTGATCCCGGAGCACCCCGCAGCGCGCGAAGGCCCCCGTCCACGTGGACGGGGGCCTTCGCGCTGCCCCGGCCCGGCGCGGGACGCCGGGCTCGCGGGTCAGCCGGCGGCGGTTTCGCGCCGGGTGGCGCGCAGGCCGCGGACGCCGACGGCGCCGACGGCGATGCCGAGGGCGAAGGAGGTGACGGCGAGCAGGAGGTGGACCCAGAAGAAGGCGGTGGGCTGGGAGTGGTCGCCGTTGGTGAAGGCCTGGCCGCCGGAGTCCTTCCAGAGGTTCTTGACGAAGGTGGTCCAGATGATCATCGACCAGACGCCGAAGGCGGTCAGGAACCAGGAGGTGCGACGGCTGAGCTTCATGGGGGTGGTCCTCGGTGCGGCGGGGAGGTGAAGACGGTGTGCCCTCCCAGTATGCTCGGCGTCCGTTCGGCGTACGGTGGGGGCCTCCTTGCGGTCCGGAGGGGCAAGGGGGCGGACGGCGGGGGCCCGGACTGGGTACCGTCTGGTGGTGCCCACTCGCTCGAAGCTCGCACGCCTGCTCGCCGCGCCCGTCGCGGCGCTCCCGCTCCTGATCGCCGCCCCGGCGGCCGTCGCCGCCCCCGGTGAGCCGCCGCCCCCGCCGGTCGCGGTCGGCGGGGAGCGGCTGGGGCTCCCCGGGGTCCAGGTGAACCCGCTGCCCGGCGCCCCCGCGCTGCCCGGGGACCTCACCGGGCAGTCCTGGATCGTCGCCGACGCCTCCTCGGGGGAGGTCCTGGCGACCAGCAACCCGCATCTGCGCCTCGCCCCCGCGTCCACCCTGAAGATCCTCTTCGCCGACACCGTGCTGCCCAAGTTCGACCGCAACGCGGTGCACAAGGTGGAGGACGCGGAGATCCAGGGGATCGGGCCGGGCAGCAGCCTGGTCGGCATCAAGGAGGACCTGGAGTACAAGGTCGAGGACCTCTGGCGCGGGGTGTTCCTGAGCTCGGGGAACGACGCGGTGCACGTGCTCGCGCACATGAACGGCGGGGTGCAGCGCACCGTCGCCGAGATGCAGGCGCGGGCCGAGGCTCTGCAGGCCCGGGACACCCGGGTGGTCTCGCCGGACGGCTACGACTCGGACGGCCAGGTCTCCTCGGCGTACGACCTCACGCTGTTCGCCCGGGCGGGGCTGCGCAACCCGGACTTCCGGGCGTACTGCGCGACCCGCGACGCGATGTTCCCGGGCGCGGTGGACAAGAACACCGGCCAGCGCGGCAGCTTCGGCATCGCCAACACCGACCGGCTGCTCGGCAAGTACCCGGGGCTGATCGGGGTGAAGAACGGTTTCACCACCAACGCCGGCTCCACCTTCGTCGGCGCCGCCGAACGCGGCGGGCGCACCCTGCTGGTGACGGTCATGCACCCCTCCAGCTACCAGAAGGTCTACGACGAGACGGCCGCCCTGCTGGACTGGGGCTTCGCGGCGGCCGGCAAGGTCACCCCGGTCGGGAAGCTGGTCGAGGAGGGCGAGTCCGTCGCGCCGACGCCGACCGGTCAGGCCGGCGGCGCGGCCGGGGCGCCCGCCCCGCCGCCGCACCCCACGCCGAGCGACTCCGCCCCGGCCGCCGCGGCGACCGCGCGGGTGGACGGGGGCGAGGGGCTCGGCGCGGCCGGCTGGGTCGCCGTCGGGCTGGCCCTGGCGGCCGGCGGCGGGGGTGTCCTGCTGCTGTTCCGGCGGCGCGCCGTCGGCGGGTGATCCGCCGGCACGTCCGGGCCCGGTCTCAGTCCTCCTGGGGCCGGGCCCGCGCCGTGTCCCGGGCCGGCCCGCCCGCCGGCCCGCCGGTGCCCGCCCCGGCGGCCTGCTCGTCGGCGGCCTCGACCATCGCCCGGGCGCGCTCCCGGACCCGCTCGCGGGCGGCCGCCGGGTCCGCGGTGGCGGTCCAGGCCACGCAGAACATCAGCAGCCGGCAGACGAAGTTGATCCAGAGCAGCAGCGCCACCGGCACGCCGAAGGCGCCGTAGAGGCTCCGTCCGGCGACCGAGCCGAGGTACGAGGAGAGCAGGATCTTCAGCAGCTCGAAGCCCACCGCCCCGATCAGCGCGGCCTGCAGGACGTCCCGGCGGCGCTGGTCGCCGATCCGCGGGAACGGCGCCAGCAGGTAGGCGAAGAGCAGCATGTCCGAGGCCACCGCGATCAGCAGCCCGGCCGCGGTGAGCAGGTAGCCGCCGGCGCCCAGGCCGATCCAGTCGGCGATCCGGCCCGCCAGCGTGGTGCCGGCCGCCGAGGCGCCGAGCGAGACCAGCGAGACCAGGCCCAGACCGCCGAGCACCACGAAGTCCCAGGCCTTGCGCAGCAGCGGGTTGCCCTCCTCGGCGGGCAGCTGCCACAGGTCCCGGATCGAGGTCCGCATGGTGTCCACCCACCCGAGCCCGGACAGCACCAGCAGCACCCCGCCGACCAGGCCGACCGCGCCCGCGTTGGCCACCAGCGAGGGCAGGTTCAGCGCGTCGGAGATGCCGGGCAGCTGGTCGGAGATGCGGTGTTCGAGATCCTCGACCCGGCTGTCGCTGAGGGTCGCGACGGCGATCGCCAGCGCGACCGTCAGCAGCGGGAAGAGGGCGAGGAAGCCGAAGAAGGTGACCGCGCCGGCCAGCCGGTTGCCGCGCAGCTCCGTGAAGTGCTCGTAGGCGCGGTACGGGCGGCTGCGCAGCACCCGGGCGACGAGCGGGCCGATCACCGGAATACGGGTCAGGAAGTCCACCGTCCGGTTATACCCGGATGTCCCCCGAACGGCCGTCAGGCCCGGCCGCCCGTCCGGGCCTCAGCCGCGGACCATCCGCCGGGCCCGGGCCAGCGCCCGGACCGCCTGGTACGCGGTGTACCGGCCGTGGCCGAGCAGTTCGGTGCGCAGCCCGGCCACCCCGCCGGGCGCGCGGTAGCCGGCCGGGCGCAGCCGGGCGCAGTGCTCGGCTGCGCGGCGGAAGAACTCCCGGCGGTCGCCGGGCGGGACCCGGCCCGGGCGGGAGACCACGGTGTTGAGGTGGTGCAGCATCCGGCCGTAGACCACCGGGCGCCAGCGGTCCAGGTCGGGGCGGCCGTCCAGGAACGCGAAGACCAGGTCGTACTGGCCGAAGACGTCGAAGTGCTTACGGCCGGCGGTGGCCAGGATGTTGCCGCCCTCCTGGCGCTGGCGGTAGTGCACGCCGATCCGGTCGAGCAGGGTGATGCTCCGGGCCGCAAGCAGCGCCGGGTAGGTCCAGGGGGTGTCCTCGTAGTAGCCGGCCGGGAAGGTCAGGCCCTGGGCGGTGACGAAGTCGCGGCGGTAGGCCTTGTTCCAGACCACCTGGAGCAGTTCGAGCAGCTCGGGGCGGTCGGCGAGGTCGAAGACGTCCCGGGAGGGGGCGCCGAAGACCTTGGCGGAGGCGGCCCGGACGACCCGGCCGTCGGCGTAGGTGCGGGCGTAGTCGTAGACCAGGACGTCCGGGTCGCCGCCGGACGCGAGCCGGTCGTGCACCGCCTTGAGCAGACCGGGGGTCAGGGTGTCGTCGCTGTCCAGGAAGAGCACGTAGTCGCCGGTGGCGACCTCCAGGCCGGCGTTGCGGGCCCGGCCGAGGCCGACGTTCTCCGGCAGGTGGAGCACCCGCACCCGGGGGTCGCGGGCGGCGGCCTCGTCGAGCAGGGCGCCGCAGCCGTCCGGCGAGCGGTCGTCCACCGCGATCAGCTCGAAGTCCGGGCCGTCCTGGCCGAGCACCGAGGCGAGGCACTCGGGGAGGTACTCCTCGACCCTGTAGACCGGGACGATCACACTGAAGCGGGGCATGGCCCCAGGGTAGTGGGGGCGTTTGACCCGGGGCCCCGGGGGTCCGTGGGCCGGACGGTAGGATCGACGGGCACGTACGCACCGATCAAAGTGCGGTCAGACCCCGAACCGGGCTGCCACGCTCCTTCCCGAGAAAGGCCTGCGTAGCCGATGGCTCCCCGCCTCTCCATCGTCGTTCCGATCTACAACGTCGAGCGCTACCTCGTGGAGTGCCTCGACTCGATCGCCGCCCAGACGTTCACGGACTTCGAGTGCGTCATGGTCGACGACGGTTCGAAGGACACCAGTGCCGCGCTCGCCGAGGCGTACGCCGCCAAGGACTCCCGGTTCCGGCTGGTCCGCCAGGTCAACAAGGGCCTCGGCGCGGCCCGCAACACCGGCATCCGGCACATCGACCCGGACTCCGAGTTCCTCTGCTTCGTCGACAGCGACGACTCGATGCCGCCCAGCGCGTACGAGCTGATGATCAACACGCTGGACGAGACCGGCTCGGACTTCGCCACCGGCAACGTGCTGCGGTTCCGTGCGATCGGCTACTACCAGTCCGGCGGCCACAGCCGTCCGTTCGCCAAGACCGTGCTCAAGACGCACATCACCGAGATCCCCTCGCTGGTCACCGACCGCACCGCGTGGAACAAGGTGTACCGCCGCTCCTTCTTCGACGCGGCCGGCATCCTCTACCCCGAGGGCATCCTGTACGAGGACGCCCCGGTCAGCGTGCCGCACCACTACCTCGCCAAGAGCGTGGACGTGCTCTCCGAGCCGATCTACCACTGGCGCGAGCGCGAGGTCGGCGAGATGTCGATCACCCAGATGCGCACCAACCCGAAGGGCCTGATCGACCGCGTCACCTCGGTCGAGCTGGTCCGCGGCTGGCTGAAGAAGCAGACCGAGCCGCGCTTCGCCGAGTACCTGAAGTCCTACGACGAGAACACCCTCGTCGAGGAGATCCCGATGTTCTTCTGGTCCGTCGTGGACGGCGACAAGGAGTACCGGGAGGCCTACATCCGCTGCGTCAGCCGGCTGCTGCGCGCGATCGGCCCGGAGCAGGTCAAGAAGCTGCGCGCGCCGCTGCGCCTGAAGTACCACCTGACCCTGCAGGGCCGGATCGACGAGTTCGTCGAGCAGATCAAGTACGAGGGCGAGAGCAACGGCGGCGTCATCGCCAAGGGCCTGCTGCGCCCGTACGCCGACTACCCGTTCCTGCGCGGCGGCCGCAAGAGCGTGCCGTCGGGCCTGCTCAGCCTGCGCAACTCCACCGTCATCCGCAGCCGGCTCTACGACGCGCACTGGGAGGGCGGCCGGCTGCAGCTGACCGGCCACGCGTACCCGGAGCAGCTGGGCGCGGCCAACAAGCACGACATGGTCCGCACCCTGGTGCTGCGCGAGGCCAAGGGCCGCCGGGTCATCGCCGTGCCGATGAAGACCCAGTACAGCCCCGAGGCCACCGCCACCAACCACCACGACCTCTACAACTGCGACTGGGCCGGCTTCACCGTCTCCGTCGACCCGGAGAAGCTCAAGCACCGCGGCCAGTGGAAGGACGGCAACTGGCGCGTCCTGGTCGCCGGCGCGGGCAAGGGCGGCGTCTACAAGGGCCGGGTCTGGGCCGGCTGGGCGGACACCGCGCTCTACCAGCCCTCGCACTGGGTCGAGCCGAACGTGCGGATCGTGCCGTTCGTCCGCGACGGCAGCGTCTACCTGCGGGTGGAGAACGTGCGGATCCGGGTGACCGGGATCGCCGCGCAGGGCGACACCGTCGAGGTCGCCGGTGCGGCCCGCTCCGGCGTCCGGCTGGCCGGGGCCCGGATGCGGCTCACCCACGTCGAGTCCGAGCGCGAGCTGTTCTTCCCGGTGTCCGCGGGCACCCCGGTCGGCGGTCTGCAGCCGTTCCGCGCCTCCTTCGGGATCCCCGAGCTGACCGGGGTCCGCGAGAGCTGGGCGGAGCTGGACCCGATCGCCGAGGAGCGCGCCCGCGACCGCTGGGACGCCCATCTGGTGCTGGCCGACGGCACCGCCGTGCCGCTCTCCTGGGACGACCGCAACCCGCCGGAGCAGCTCAACCTGGTGCTCAACGCGGACGCCGAGCCCGAGCAGCGCCGCGCCCTCTACAGCAAGCCCTCCCCCGGCGGCTACCTCCAGTTCCTGGACCAGCTGCTGCAGCCGATAGTGCACGAGGTCACCGCGCGCGGCGCGGACGGCTTCCTGCTCAGCGGCACCTTCCCGCTGCCCGGCACCCACCGCTGGGAGCTGGTGGTCCGCCACCACTGGGGCGAGGAGCAGCACATCTACCCGGTGGAGATCGCCGACGGCCGTTTCCGCACCGCGCTGCCGGCCGTGCCGACCGCGTCCTTCGCGGGCAACGTGCCGCTGACCCAGGGCGGCTGGAACATCTCGTTCCGCCCGGTCGGTGCCACCTTCCACCCCGACATGGCCTCCTACGCGCTGATCTCGCCCGAGTGCTGGGGCTCGCTGCCGCTGGAGGTGGAGGCCCGCGGCAAGCGGATCGTGCTGGAGCGCCGCCACCACGACGGCCTGCAGCTGGAGTCGGAGAACATACTGCTTCCGGAGGAGCGCAGCGGCTGGCGCCAGCGCCAGCTGCGCACGGTCGACTACCCGGCCGCCCGCCGGCTGCCGCTGCGCGACACCGTGCTCTACAACGTCGCGCTCGGCGGCCTCTACGCGGACTCGCCGCGGGCGATCCACGAGGAGCTGGTGCGCCGCGGCCTGCCGCTGGAGCACCTGTGGGGCACCGACGACCTGCAGGCGGACCTGCCGCAGTCGGCGGGCTCCGTCCGGCTCTGGAGCCCGGAGTGGTTCGAGGCGCTGGCCACCGCCAAGTACGTCGTCACCAGTGCGCACCTGCCGGACTTCTTCGTCCGCCGGCCCGGCCAGATCGTGCTGCAGACCTGGCACGGCTCGCCGCTGAAGCAGGTCGGCCACGACTTCGAGAAGGTCTGGTTCACCGACGCGCACTACCTGAAGGGCCTCGCCCAGGAGGTTCCGAACTGGAGCATCCTGCTGGCCGGCAGCACCTGGGCGGCCCCGGTGCTGCGCCGCGCCTTCGACTTCAAGGGCGAGATCCTGGAGAGCGGCCTGCCGCGCAACGACCTGTTCTTCTCCGCCGACCGGGAGAAGACCGCGGAGCGGGTGCGCGAGCGGCTCGGCCTGCCCGAGGGCAAGAAGATCGTGCTGTACGCGCCGACCTGGCGCGAGGACCGGCGCCGCCACTACGGCGGCTACCAGCTGAACCTCCAGCTGGACCTGGACGCCGCGCGGGCGGCGCTGGCCGACGACCAGGTGCTGCTGGTCCGCCGGCACTCCAACGTCCGCGAGCAGATCCCCGGCGCCGGCAACGGCTACCTCTGGGACGTCAGCAGCTACCCGGACATGGCGGAGCTGCTGCTGGTCGCCGACGTGCTGGTGACCGACTACGCGGCGTCGACGTTCGACTTCGCCGCGACCGGCAAGCCGGTGCTGTTCTTCACCTACGACCTGGCGCACTACCGCGACAACCTGCGCGGTTTCTCGCTGGACTTCGAGGCGGAGGCGCCCGGCCCGCTGCTGGCCACCTCCGAGGACGTGGTCGCGGCGCTCGGCCGGGTGGACGAGATCAGCACCGAGTACGCCGAGAAGTACGCGGCGTTCCGCGCGAAGTACTGCGACCTGGACGACGGCCGCGCCGCCGCCCGGGCCGTGGACGCCATGCTGAGCCGCGAGGCCTGACCGGCCCGACCGGCCCGACCGCCGGCACCGGAGGCGCCCGACGCGAACACCGCGCCGGGCGCCTCCGGCGTTTTACAGACCGCAATTCCGGAATTTCGAACTGGCGTTTCCGAATGGAACTCAAAAGCTAATTAAAACGACATTCTAAAATTGACCTCGGATGCTTTTCCGGGTGAGATGGAAATTCTCGCCGAGAAAGGTCCGTGGAAATGGCTGTCCTCACCCGGTTCGTCCTCCCGCACGCCGCGCCGCGCTTCGGCGACCCCCGCTTCGGCGCCCCGCTGCCGAGCGAGGAGGAGAACGCCGCCTTCGGACTGCTGCGCGCCCGCTGGACCGGCCGCGGCCTCGAACTCACCGGGTTCGCCCGCCCCGACGACCGGCCCACCGCCCACCCCGGCTCCGCCTGGACCTGGCTCACCCTGCGCCTCGGCCACCACCAGGAACCGGTCCACGTCCCCACCCGGCCGCGTCGGCTCCCCGAGATCACCGACGACAGCGCCCAGCCCGAGCACAACCACGACTGGGCCGGCTTCACCGCCCTCGTCGAACCGCGCCGGCTGCGCGGCGTCGACGGCTGGCTGCTCGGCGACTGGACCGTCGAGACCACCCTGTTCACCCTCGGCCGCCCCACCCGGCTGCGCCGCCAGTACGGCGGCCTCGCCCCGCACTGGTGCGGCTCCGGCGAGTATCCGCCCGCCCGCTGGGTGGACCACGACGTGCGCCTCCAGCCGCACTTCGCCGACGGCCTGCTCGTCCTGCGGCTCGAACGCCCCGCCGTCCGCCTCGACCGCGCCCTGCCCGCCCCCGACGGGATCGGCCTGCACCTCACCACCGCCGACCCCGGCCAGGCCCGCAACGTACTGCGGCTGCGCCACCGCGAGAGCGGCACCGTCCTCACCGAGCCCGCCACCCGCACCGGACGCACCGTCACCGCGCACCTGCCGTACGCGCTGTTCACCGCCGACGGACGCGGCACCGACGAGCTGGAGCACTGGGACGTCGACCTGGTCGACCCCGACGGCGCCGTCGAACCGCTCGTGCTGGACGAACGCGGCGGGCCGGTCTCCGGCCAGCACCCGATGCCCGGCGCCGAGGACCGGGCGCTGCACCTCAAGCACCTCGCCGACGGCCGGCTCCAGCTGTGCGTGCGGCCCGCCGCCGGCTGGGTCGAACGGCTCGCCCCGCGGGCCGGCGGCTTCGAACTCGCCGGCCGCTGCCCCGCGCCCGGCCCGCTCCACCTCGTGCTGCGGCACAGCGGCAGCGGTACCGAGGTCCGCCACCCGGTCGAGCTCGGCCCCGGTGCGCGGTTCACCGTCCGGCTGCCCGCCACCCGCACCGGCTCCGACGGCACCCCGCTGCCGCTGCGCAAGGGCCTGTGGGAGGCCGCGCTGCACCCGGCCGACGGTCCGGGCCCGGCCCGCCCGCTGACCGTCGCGCCCGCCGCCCTGGCCGCGCTGCCCGCCGCCACCCAGACCGGCGGCAAGCGGATCGTGCTGGAGCGCCGCTGGCACGACACCCTGTTCCTGGACTCCACGCCCGTCCTCAGCGCCGCCGAGCGCAGCGCCTGGACACAGGCCCGCCAGCGCACCGCCGGCTACCCCGCGGCCCGCCGCGAACCGCTGCGCGAGGCGGTGCTGTACGACGTGTTCGGCGGCCGCGGCTACGCCGACTCACCGCGCGCCGTGCACGCCGAACTCGCCCGCCGCCGCACGCCGTTGGAGCACCTGTGGGTGGTCGACGACGCGCAGGCCGAGCTGCCGCCCGGGGTCCGCGCGGTCCGGGTCTGGAGCCCCGAGTGGTACCGGGCGCTGGCCACCAGCCGCTACCTCGTCGGCAACACCCACTTCCCGGACTTCCTGCAGCGCCGCCCCGGCCAGGTCGTCGTCCAGACCTGGCACGGCGCCCTGCTCAAGCGGATCGCCCACGACGTCGACAACCCCTGGCTCGCCGACCACGGCTACCTCGCCGCCCTCGACCGGGAGACCCCGCACTGGAGCCTGCTGCTCTCCCCCAGCCCCTTCGCCACCCCGATCCTGCGCCGGGCCTTCCGCTACCGGGGCGAGATCCTGGAGTCCGGCTACCCGCGCAACGACGTGCTGGCCCGCCCCGACCCCGGGCGGGCGGCCGCCGTCCGCCGCCGGCTCGGCATTCCCGAGGGCCGGCGGGTGGTGCTCTACGCGCCGACCTGGCGCGAGGACCGGCCGCGCCCCGACGGCGACGGCTTCCAGCTCGACCTGCGGATCGACCTCGACCGCGCCCGGCGGGCGCTCGGCGAGGACCACGTCCTGCTGCTGCGGCCGCACGCGCACGTCCGCGAGCCGCTGACCGGCACCGGGGACGGCTTCGCCGTCGACTGCGCCGACTACCCGGACGTGCAGGAGCTGCTGCTGATCACCGACGTCCTGGTGACCGACTACTCGTCGATCCTGTTCGACTTCGCCATCACCGGCCGCCCGGTGCTCTTCTTCACCTACGACCTGGCGCACTACCGGGACAGCCTGCGCGGCTTCGCCTTCGACTTCGAGGCGCAGGCGCCCGGCCCGCTGGTCGACGACTCGGCGGCGCTGGTCGGCGCGCTGCGCGAACTCGCCGACACCGGGGGCGCGGTGCCCGCCGGGTTCGCCGAGCGCTACCGGCGCTTCCAGGACGTGCACAACGCACTGGACGACGGCGCCGCCGCCCGCCGGGTGGTCGACCGGATGCTCGAACTCGGCGGCCCGGCCGGGCGCACCGGTCAGAAGCCGTAGGTCCGCCAGGGGCGCCAGACCTCGTCCGCGTCGAACCGGGAGAGGCCGAACCCGGGCACCGGGAAGGCCGCGTGGAAGGACCGGGCCTGCTCGTGGGCCTGGTCCAGCACGTCGTCCGACAGCCCGTGCGCCACCGTCACGTGCGGGTGGTACGGGAAGGCCAGCTCCCGGGCCAGCGGGCCGGAGCGGATGTCCGCCTCCAGCAGCCGGCACTCCCGCTCGCCCTCCTCGACCCGGACGAACACCACCGGGGAGACCGGGCGGAAGCTGCCGCTGCCGCGCAGCACCATCCGGAACGGCCGGTGCGCGGCGGCCACCGCCGCCAGGTGCTCCTCGATCTTCGGCAGCGCCTCGGCCGGCACCTCGGTGGGCGGCAGCAGCGTGACGTGCGTGGGTATCGACCGGGCCAGCGGATCGCCGTGCCCGGCCCGGGCGTCCTGGATCGCCGCTCCGTACGGATCCGGGACGCTGACGGACACGCCGATGGTGAGGGTCTCCGGGAGACCCTCACCACCGGGCAGGCTCGTCGGCGGAGTCACCGCTTGGCGGCCGGGAGGAAGCCGATCCGGTCGTACACCTGGGCCAGCGTCTCGGACGCCACCGCGCGGGCCTTCTCGGCGCCCAGCGCGAGCACGCGGTCCAGCTCGGCCGGGTCGTCCAGGAAGCCCCGGGTGCGCTCCTGGAACGGCGTCACCCACTCGGTGAACAGGTCGGCCAGCTCGGTCTTCAGGGCCCCGTACATCTTGCCCTCGAAGTGCGCCACCAGCTGCTCGACGGACTGCCCGCTCAGGGCGGAGTGGATCCGCAGCAGGTTGGAGACGCCGGCCTTCTCCTCCTCGTCGTAGGAGACCACGGTGCCGGTGTCGGTGACGGCGCTCTTGAACTTCTTGGCGCTGACCTTCGGGTCGTCGAGCAGGCCCACCAGGCCCTTGGCGGAGGACGCGGACTTGCTCATCTTGATGGCCGGGTCCTGGAGGTCCTGGATCTTGGCCGTCTCCTTGAGGATGTACGGCTTGGGGACCGTGAAGGTCGGGCTGTAGCGGGTGTTGAAGCGCTCCGCGAGGTCACGGGTGAGCTCCACGTGCTGGCGCTGGTCCTCGCCGACCGGGACGGCGTCCGCCTGGTACAGCAGGATGTCGGCGACCTGGAGGATCGGGTAGGTGAACAGGCCCACCGAGGTCCCGGCGGCGCCCTGCTTGGCCGACTTGTCCTTGAACTGGGTCATCCGGGAGGCCTCGCCGAAGCCGGTGAGGCAGTTCATCACCCAGCCCAGCTGCGCGTGCTCGGGCACGTGCGACTGGACGAACAGGGTGCAGTGCTCCGGCTCCAGGCCCGCGCCGAGCAGCTGCGCGGCGGAGACCCGGGTGTTCTGGCGCAGCGTCGCCGGATCCTGCTCGATGGTGATCGCGTGCAGGTCGACGACCATGTAGAAGGCGTCGTTCTCCTTCTGCAGGTCGACCCACTGGCGCACCGCGCCCAGGTAGTTGCCGAGGTGGAACGAACCGGAAGTGGGCTGGATGCCGGAGAGCACCCGGGGACGGTCCTTGACCGGACCAGTGACCGCTGCGTTGACCATGCGGGCCATTGTTCCAGTTCCACCGACCGGTCAGGAAACCTCGGCCCCCGGCGGCCCGGCCAGTGTGACGGCACTCACCCCGACCCGGGCGATCCGCCGGCCCTCCAGCTTGGCCACCGTCAGCAGCACCTCCAGGCCCGGGCCGGCCGGGATCCGCACCCGGTCGCCGTCGGCGGGCAGCCGGCCGAGCGCGGCGACCAGACAGCCGGCCACCGTCTCGTACGGGCCCTCGGGGAGGGTGACGCCGGTCTCCTCGGCGAAGTCCCCCAGGTTGAGCAGGCCGTCGAGCTCCACGCCGCCGCCGGCCAGCCGCCGGGTGGGGGCGGGCTCGGGCGTGTCGTACTCGTCGCGGATCTCGCCGATCACCTCCTCCACCAGGTCCTCCAGGGTGACGATGCCGGCGGTGCCGCCGTACTCGTCGACCACGATCGCCAGGTGGTGGCCCTCGCGGCGCATCTCGCCCATCGCCTCCAGCACCTGCTTGGTGCCGGGCAGCAGCTTGACCGGGCGGGCCAGGTCGCGGACCTTGGCGGCCCGTTCGCCGCGCGCGCCGTACAGGTCGCGGACGTGCACGAAGCCGGTCACCGCGTCGTAGCTGCCCTCGACCACGGGGTAGCGGGAGTGCGGCGAGGAGTCCGCCTGGGCGCGGACCTCGGCGAGCGGGCGCTCGGCGTCCAGGAAGGTCACCTCGGTGCGCGGGACCATCACCTCGCGCAGCTGGCGCTCCCCGGCGGCGAACACATCGGCGATCAACGTCCGCTGGTCGCTGCCGAGTTCGGTGTTGGCGGCGACCAGGCCGCGGAGCTCCTCGGAGCTCATCGAGCCGCGCCCGGCGCTCGGGTCGCCGCCGAGCAGCCGGACCATCAGATCGGTGGAACGGCCGAGCAGCCAGATCGCCGGGCGCAGCGCCACCGACATGACGTCGACCACCGGGGCGGCCAGCACGGCGATGGCGTCGGCCCGCTGGAGGCCGATCCGCTTGGGGGTGAGCTCGCCGAGCACCAGGGAGACGTAGCTGATCACCAGGGTGAGGCCGACCAGGGCGGTGGCGTCGGCGACGCCCTCGGAGAGCCCGGCCCGCACGAACAGCGGGGCGACCTTGCCGGCCAGCGTGTCGGCGCCGAAGGCGGCGGAGAGGAAGCCCATGCAGGTGACGCCGACCTGGACGGCCGCCAGGAAGCGGTTCGGGTCGGCCGCGAGGTGCGCGGCCCGGGCCGCCCGCCGGGTGCCGCGTGCCTCCAGCGTCCGGATCTGGCCCTCGCGCAGCGAGATCAGCGAGATCTCGGCGACGTTGAACAGGCCGCCCAGGACGATGAAGACGAGGACGAGTGCGGCATCCTCGATGGTTTCGTTCACAGCGGGTCAGTGTAGGGCGACGGCCCGCCGTCCCCCGGGAAGGGACGACGGGCCGTCGTGGGGCGCTGGGGCGCGGCTCAGATGAGGCCGAGCTCCTGGACCGCGTCGCGCTCCTCGGTCAGCTCCTTGACCGAGGCGTCGATGCGGGTCCGCGAGAAGTCGGAGATCTCCAGGCCCTGGACGATCTCGAACTTGCCGTCCTTGGTGGTGACCGGGAAGGAGGAGATCAGGCCGGCCGGGACGCCGTAGGAGCCGTCGGAGACGACGCCCATGGAGGTCCAGTCGCCCTCGGCGGTGCCGTTGACCCAGGTGTGGACGTGGTCGATGGCGGCGTTGGCGGCCGAGGCGGCCGAAGAGGCGCCGCGGGCCTCGATGATGGCGGCACCGCGCTTGGCGACGGTCGGGATGAAGTCGTTCTCCAGCCAGGCCAGGTCGCTGCCGACGGCCTCGAAGGCCGGCTTGCCGGCGACCTCGGCCTGGAAGACGTCCGGGTACTGGGTGGCGGAGTGGTTGCCCCAGATGGTGACGCGCTTGATGTCGGAGACCAGGGCGCCGGTCTTGGCCGAGAGCTGGCCGACGGCGCGGTTGTGGTCCAGACGGGTCATCGCGGTGAAGCGCTCGGCCGGCACGTCCGGGGCGTTGCGCTGGGCGATCAGGGCGTTGGTGTTGGCCGGGTTGCCGACGACCAGGACCTTGATGTCGTCCGCGGCGTGGGCGTTGATGGCCTTGCCCTGCGGGCCGAAGATGCCGCCGTTGGCCTGCAGCAGGTCGCCGCGCTCCATGCCGGCGGTGCGCGGACGGGCGCCGACCAGCAGCGCGACGTTGGCGCCGTCGAAGGCCACGTTCGGCTGGTCGGTGATGGTGATGTCACGCAGCAGCGGGAACGCGCAGTCGACGAGCTCCATGGCGGTGCCCTCGGCGGCCTTGAGGCCCTGCGGGATCTCCAGGAGGCGCAGGTTCACCGGGACGTCGGCGCCGAGCAGGTGGCCCGAGGCGATGCGGAAGAGCAGCGCGTAGCCGATCTGGCCGGCGGCTCCGGTGATGGTGACGTTGACGGGGGTGCGGGTCATTTCTACCTTCTCCAGCAGATCGCCAGGTGCCCCAGGCACGTTCGGCGCGCCGGAGCCGCGGACGGTCTCTCGACATCGAGAGAACCGGCGTCAGGGTATCGCAAAGGGAAGCGTACGCCTCGGGCGAGGTCGTGACTGGTTGGTCACAGACGATGACGGCCCCCGCCCGGGTCCCGGGCGGGGGCCGTGCACGACCGGCCGGACTACCGGCGGGGGCGCCCGATCAGCTGGCCGATGTTGTCCAGCACCGGGAACTCCACCCACGGGTTGGGCTGGGCCATCAGAGTCAGCAGCACGATCGACACGCCGAGGAAGGTCAGCACGATCACATCGGTGAACCGGCTGCGCACCGCCAGCATGCCGACCTCCGGCAGCACCAGTCGCAGCAGCGCGCCGAGCAGCACCCCGCCGCCGATGATCAGCAGCCCGTACTTGAAGCCGTCCTGGAAGTCGGCGAACCAGGTGACCGCGAGGCCGGCGCCGACCACCAGCAGGACCAGCGTTATCGGCCACTGCCGGACCGGCAGCGCGTGGTCGCGCCCGAGGGCCGCCGCCGAGCCCTCGGGGGGCAGCGTGCCGGTGGTCTTGACCGGCCTGCGCCGGGTCCGCCGCGGTTCGGTCATGGCTTCCCGTCCTTCGGGATCGTCGGTCGTCGGTCGGGGCGGGTCAGATGCCGGCGCGGCGCTCGGCCGCCACGACGATGTTGTTCAGCAGCATGGCGCGGGTCATCGGGCCGACGCCGCCGGGGTTCGGGGAGATCCAGCCGGCCACCTCGGCCACGCCCGGGTGGACGTCGCCGACGATCTTGCCCTCGCTGCGGCTGACGCCGACGTCCAGCACGGCCGCGCCCGGCTTGACGTCCTCCGGCTTGACCAGGTGCGGCACACCGGCGGCGGCCACGATGATGTCGGCCTGGCGCAGGTGGTGGGCGAGGTCACGGGTGCCGGTGTGGCAGAGCGTGACGGTGGCGTTCTCGCTGCGGCGGGTGAGCAGCAGGCCGATCGAGCGGCCGACGGTGACGCCGCGGCCGACCACGACCACCTCGGCGCCGTCGATCGGCACGTCGTGGCGGCGCAGCAGCTCGACGATGCCGAGCGGGGTGCAGGGCAGCGGGCCGTCGATGCCCAGCGCGAGGCGGCCGAGCGAGGTCGGGTGCAGGCCGTCCGCGTCCTTGTCCGGGTCCATCAGCTCCAGGACCGGGTTCTGGTCGAGGCCCTTGGGCAGCGGCAGCTGGACGATGTAGCCGGTGCAGGTCGGGTCGGCGTTGAGCTCGCGGACGACGTTCTCGACGTCCTCCTGGGTGGCGGTGGCGGGCAGCTCGCGCTGGATCGAGGCGATGCCGATCTCGGCGCAGTCCCGGTGCTTGCCGTTGACGTACCAGCGGCTGCCCGGGTCGTCGCCGACCAGGACGGTGCCGAGGCCGGGCACGACGCCCTTCGCCTGGAGGGCCGCCACGCGGGCGGCGAGTTCGGACTTGATCGCGGCCGCGGTGGCCTTGCCATCGAGAATCTGGGCAGTCATGACCCCATTCTCCCGGATCCGGGCAAGCGTCCGTGCCACCGGTCCCGGACCGGGGGGAGCCGGCGGCGGGACGGCCGCGGGAGGGCGGCCGCAGGGTGCCGGGACGGCGGCGGAACGGCGCCGGGACCTGGGCGGGACCGGGGCGGGGAGTGCGGCCCGGGCGGTGGCGGAGCAGTACGGGAGGTGGACGAACGGGTACGGAACGTTCGGGTCGTATTGCGGTTGCGCCACAGTCCGGCCCCATGCGCGAGCCCGGCTGGACAGGGCCCGGCCGCCCGGTCGACGATATGCGGGCATTCCCCGCCGCATCCGGCCCGGTGACGGGCCGACGGACAGACCCGGCGGGGGCGTACCCGGGGGAAGAACGAAGTGAGCCGACCAGACCGCACCGCGCCGACGACCGACCGCCGCCGCGGCACGCCCCTCACCGGCAGGCCGTCCAGGCTCCCGTTCGCCCGCTTCCCACGGCCCTGAGCGGGAGCGCACACCCGGTCCCGCACGGCCCCGGTGTCAGTGCGCTCCGCTAACGTCCCGTCCGATCGGCCACCCGACCCGCCGGTCCGTTCCGGGTCCTCCGCTGTCCCGTCCCCACTTGTCCCCATCTGCCCGGAGGCATCGATGAGCTATCCGCCCGACCCCAACAACCCGTACAACCAGCCCCAGCAGCCGCAGCAGCCCCCGCAGCCGCAGCCCGGCTACGGCTACCCGCAGCAGGCCCCGCCGGCCGCCGGGTACGGCTACCCCCAGCAGCAGCAGCAGCCGCCGGCCGCCGGCTACGGCTACCCGCAGCAGCAGCAGGCGTACGGGTACCAGCCGATGCCGGGCACCATCCAGGCGAACAACGGCTACATCAACATCGCCCAGCTCGGCACGGTGAAGATCGCCTCCATGGGCCAGCGCTTCGTGGCCCGGCTGATCGACTTCCTGGCGGTCGGCGCGGTCATCGCCCTGGTCATGGCGCTCGGCCTGGCCGGTTCGCTCGGCATCGTCAAGGACACCGAGGACTGCAGCACGTACTCCTACGGGACCGTCAGCTACAACGACTGCATCCAGCAGCAGAACGACGCCGCGGCCGGCCTCGTCGGCACCATGCTGATCATGATCGTCGTGCTGTCGCTGTTCAACCTGCTCTACGAGTGGCTGATGGTCTCCTTCGTCGGCGCCACCCTGGGCAAGATGGCCATGGGCCTGCGCGTGGTCAAGGAGAACACCGGCCGGACCCCGGGCCTGGGCGGCGGCTTCATCCGCTTCATCATCCCGGTCGTCGGCGGGTTCCTCTGCTACATCGGCGCGGTGCTGGTCTACCTGTCGCCGTTCTTCGACAACTCCGGGAAGCTGCAGGGCTGGCACGACCGTGCCGCCGGCACCCTGGTGATCAAGAAGTAACAGCGCGCACGACGGAGCGGCCCGGCCCCCTCGGTGGAGGGAGCCGGGCCGCTCCGTCGTTCCGTCAGCCGGTCAGCCGGTCGGCGGACCGGCCGGATCAGCGGGTCAGTGGAAGAAGTGACGGGTGCCGGTGAAGTACATGGTCACCCCGGCCTCGGCGGCGGCCGCGATCACCTCTTCGTCGCGGATCGAGCCGCCCGGCTGGACGATCGCCCGGACCCCGGCGGCGATCAGGATCGCCGGGCCGTCGGCGAACGGGAAGAAGGCGTCGGAGGCCGCGTACGCGCCCTTGGCCCGCTCGCCGGCCCGCTCGACCGCGAGCTTGCAGGAGTCGACCCGGTTGACCTGGCCCATGCCGACGCCCACCGAGGCGCCGTCCTTGGCCAGCAGGATCGCGTTGGACTTGACGGCCCGGCAGGCCCGCCAGGCGAAGGCCAGCTCGGCCAGCTCGGCCTCGGACAGCGCCTCACCGGTCGCCAGCGTCCAGGTCGACGGGTCGTCGCCCTCGGCGTGCACCCGGTCGGCGTCCTGGAGCAGCACACCGCCGGAGATCGGGCGCACCTCCCGGCGGTTGGCCGGCGCCTCGGGGGCGAGCAGCACCCGCAGGTTCTTCTTGCGGGCCAGCACCTCGACGGCGCCGTCCTCGTAACCGGGGGCCACCACGACCTCGGTGAAGATCGGGGCGATCTGCTCGGCCAGCGCCACGGTGACCGGGCGGTTGACGGCGATCACGCCGCCGTACGCGGAGACCGGGTCGCACTCGTGCGCCTTGCGGTGCGCCTCGGCGACGTCGGCGCCGGTCGCGATGCCGCACGGGTTGGCGTGCTTGATGATCGCCACGGCCGGGCCGGCGTGGTCGTAGGCGGCGCGGCGGGCGGCGTCGGTGTCGACGTAGTTGTTGTACGACATCTCCTTGCCGTGGAGCTGCCGCGCACCGGCCAGGCCGCCGCTGCCGTCGGTGTACAGCGCGGCGCCCTGGTGCGGGTTCTCGCCGTAGCGCAGCACGTTCTGGCGCTCGAAGGCGGAGCCGAGGAAGGCCGGGAAGCCCGCGGCCTCGGTCCCGGTGTAGCCGGACTCCTCGAACCAGTTGGCCACCGCGACGTCGTAGGCGGCGGTGTGCGCGAAGGCCTGGGCGGCGAGCCGCTTGCGGGTCAGCAGGTCGAAGCCGCCGGCCTGGACGGCGGCGAGCACGTCCTGGTAGCGGGCCGGGTCGACCACGACGGCCACCGAGGGGTGGTTCTTGGCGGCGGCGCGGACCATGCTCGGGCCGCCGATGTCGATCTGCTCGACGCACTCGTCCGGGGTGGCGCCGGAGGCGACGGTGGCCTTGAACGGGTAGAGGTTCACCACGACCAGGTCGAAGGGCTCGACGCCCAGCTCGGCCAGCTGCGCGCGGTGCGACTCCAGGCGCAGGTCGGCGAGCACGCCGGCGTGCACGCGGGGGTGCAGCGTCTTGACGCGCCCGTCCAGGCACTCGGGGAAGCCGGTCAGCTCGGAGACCTCGGTCACCGGGACGCCCGCGGCGGCGATCCGGCCGGCGGTGGAACCGGTGGAGACGATCGCGACCCCGGCGGCGTGCAGGCCCTGGGCCAGCTCCTCCAGACCGGTCTTGTCGTACACGCTGATCAGGGCGCGCCGGATCGGCCGGACGTTCTCGGAGACGGGAGTGGTGGTGGGGGCGGCGCTCATGCCGGAATCCATACCTTTCGGTCCTCGATGCGGTGACCCTCGCGGGCCAGCCGGCCCACGACGTCGACGAGCAGCTTGCGCTCGACTGTCTTGATGCGCTCGTGCAGCGCCTCGCCGCCATCGGCGTGATCGGCGTCGAGGACCTCCACGACGCCCTGCGCGATGATCGGCCCGGTGTCGACGCCGGCGTCGACGAGGTGGACGGTGCAGCCGGTGACCCGCACCCCGTACGCCAGCGCGTCGGTGACGCCGTGGGCGCCGGGGAAGGAGGGCAGCAGCGCGGGGTGGGTGTTGACGATCCGTCCGGCGAAGGCCGCGATGAACTCGGGGCCGAGGATCTTCATGAAGCCGGCCGTGACGACCAGGTCCGGCCGGTACCCGGCCACGGAGGCGGTCAGCGCGCGGTCCCACTCCGCGCGGTCCGGGTGGTCCTTCACCCGGTGCACGAACACCGGCACACCGGCGCGCTCGGCGCGCTCCAGGCCGGCGATGCCGTCGCGGTCCGCGCCGACGGCCAGGATCTCCGCGCCGTACGCGGGGTCGGCGGCGGCGTCGAGCAGTGCCTGGAGATTGGTGCCGGAGCCGGAGACCAGCACCACCAGACGGGCCGGTCCGGGCGTGCGGGGCGGGAAGAGCTGAGCGGGGGCGGCGGCCACTGCGCGATTCTCCGTAGGTCGGGCGCCGTGCGCTGGTACTTCCACCGGCGGTGGGGCCACTACGAACGGCAGGTCGAGCGAGGGGGAACTCCTGGAGAACCCGCCGCGACGCGGGCGCCCGGGGAACCCATGGGAGCTGCTGACCGTCACCACCATAACGGCTGGTCGGACGGCCCCCGAAACACCGTCGAGGGCTACGCGCGTAGCTGAGACGGGGATCTCGCCGGGCCGTCCCCACCGTCCCCACCGGACCCACCGGACCCCGACCGGGCCGCGGTGCGACACCGGCGACCGGTTACCCCGGACGCGCCCGGAGCCCCCACCGGGGCCTGCGGGATCATAGGGTGGCGCGGGCACCCGCCCCACCGACCGAGAAGGAATGGCTGAACCATGAGCAGCGGTGACGACACCGGCGAGCGCAACCCCTTCGCGCCGCCGCCGGCGGATGCCCCCGACCAGCCGTGGCGGCCACGTGCTCCCCACTCCGGCGAGGGCTCCGAGCGCCCCGAGGGCCAGGACGGCGATCCGGACGAGCGCCCGCTCGTCCCCCCGCCGCACCCGTGGAGCCCCGGCTACCAGGGCGGCGGCTGGAACCCCCGCCCGCCCGCACCGCAGCCGCCCCGGCTCGACCCGAGCGACCCCGCCCAGCGCAAGGCCCGCAACGCCGCGCTGGCCGGCATGGGCGCGCTGGTCTGCGCGTTCGCCACGCTGCACTACGTCGCCCTGTTCCTGGGCGCGCTCGCCATCGCCTGGGGCGTCTCCGCGATGCGCACCCCCAAGCCGGCTCCCGCCGACGCCCCGGCCGGCGCCCGGACCGGTCGCGCGGTGACCACCGCCGGGCCCGTCGCCCCGAACCCGCTCACCCCGGCCGCCCTGGCGGGCATCCTCACCGGTGCCGTGACGGTGGTCTTCGTCTCCTCCGTCCTCGGCCTGGCCCTGCGCTACAACGACTACGTCACCTGTGTGCGGGACTCCCTCACGGCCAGCGCCGCCGACGGCTGCGAGCGGCTCGCGCCGCAGTGGTACGTGGACATCACCAAGCAGCGCGAGTAGCTCCGGTCACGGGGCCGGGTCGGCCGCGTCGGCGTCGGAGGCGCTGTCGGGGTCGCCGCTCCGGATACCCGACAGACGGGTGACCGCGGCGTGCGCGCGGGCGCGAAGGAGAAGTGCGCTCCGGCGTGCGGGCACGGTGAGCGCCCCGGGCAGGAGCGGCGCGCGCCCGCCGGCCGCGCGCAGCGACCGGGCACGGGCCAGCACGGCGGTCGGAGCGGCCACCGTCGCCACCCAGGCCGCCGCGGCCAGGCCCGTCCACCACGGCACCGGCCCCAGCCAGGCCATCCGGCCCGCCGCCAGCGCCCCGCCCGAGAGCCCGCCGAGCCCGGCTGCCGCCGACCCGACCAGCAGCCCGGCCGCCAGCGCCGCCACCGCGGTCGCCGGCGCCGACCACGGGGCGCGCTCCCCGGTCCGGCCGTCGAGCCGGGCGTGGGCCCGCCCTCCGGTTCGTCCGCCGGTTCGCCCTCCGCCGACGGCCGCCGCCCGGCCCAGCAGCAGCCCCGGCACCACGCCCGCCAGCGCCGGCAGCACGCACACCGCCAGCCGCCAGCCGCCCGCCCCCGGCTCCGGGAACAGCGCGAACAACGGGAAGTCCGGCACCGGCCCCAGCACCGTCCTCACCGGCGACACCACCGTCCCCTCCCCCGCCGCGAACCCCGGCCCGAGCGCGTACGCCGCGCCCCACAGCACCGCGTTCGGCAGCAGCACCAGGCTCACCAGCAGCACCCCCGCCACCGCCGCCGGCCCGCCCGCGAGCACCTCCGCCGAACCGCTCGTGGACACCGCGCCCAGCAGCGCCGCCCCCGCCACCAGCAGCCCTCCCGCCGCCAGCAGCCCTCCCCCGGCCGCCAGCGCGGCCACCCGGACCGCCGCCGCCCCGCCCGTCGGCCGGACCGTCTCCGGCAGCCGGGCCAACCACCGCTCCAGCACCCCCGTCACCAGCGGAACCGCCCCGCGCGGCCGGGCACCGACCGCCACCGCCGCCCCGGCCACCAGCGCGACCACCACGAGGTCCGGCAGCACCCTGGCCCGGAACTCCCCCGGCCCCGCACACTGCGCCACCACCCCGCACGCCACCGCGGTGTACCCCGCCCAGACCGCCGGCGCACCGCCGCGCCCCGGCCGCCCCGCACTCCGCGCCGTCACCCGGCCCGCCACCCGGACCAACTGGCCCACCGCCAGCAGACCGAGCAGCAGCGGGGTGACCGACAACGGCGCCTCCGCCGCCCCGCGCAGCACCGGCGCCCCGTGCCCGAGCAGCCACAGCGCCGCCACCAGCCGCAACGTCCCGTCCGCACCCCCGTCGGCGTACGGCGTCACCACCCAGAGCCCGAGTACCGGGACGGTGACCACGCAAAGCCCGATCAGGGCCGTCCGGACCCCGGCCAACAGGGCGGACAGGACGGGCCTGGCCCCCAGTTCGCCCGGCGCTCCCAGAATCGGACGACCCGTCAGCTGCGTCATGGGCCACATCGTGCCAAGGCGACTCGCCATGCTCCGTGAAGCGGCAAACGGCCGGGGTGTCCCAGATTATTGGCTTATGCGCATTTTCAGACCATGCCTGCTCGCCACCGCGACCGACCCGGCCTGGAGCGTCTGATGACCAGGCCCCCGACCGCCGAGCACCCCGGCAACCAGCCCGCGTCCGCGACGCAGCGACGCAGCGGGAAGGGGCGCCGCGCCAAGGCCGCACCGACCGCACCGACCGCGCCGACCTCCGGGAACGGGGCCGGGAAGGACGAGGCCGCCGCCGGGCTGCTGCGCCGGCTGACGGCACGTGAGGCGCAGGCCTTCGCCCACCTCGCGGCCGGCCGGGACCTCGCCGAGACCGCCGCCGCCCTCGGCGTCACCCCCACCACCGCCCGCAGCTACCAGCACCGGGCCCTGCGCAAACTCGGCACCCGCACCCAGGAGGAGATCACCGCACTCGCCGCCCTGCTCCCCACCCCGGACGCCGCCCCCGCCCCCGGCCGCAGCCCGAAGCCCGGCGGCGGAAAGCCACGACGCGGCCCGAAGCCCGACCGCACCAGGACCACCGCGACGACGCCCCCCACGCCCCACCGGGCCGACGACCGGCCGCCACGGCCCGAATCGCCCGGTGGTGACACGGGGAAGGGCGCCCCGGCCGACAGCACCGACCACGGGCGGAACACCACGGAGGCCACGTCGGCACGCCAGGCCGACAACAGGCAGACCCCTGCCGACCACGTCGATGCGTCCCCGGCCGACAGACAGCACACCAACCAGACACGGCACATCACGGAAACCCCGCCTCCCCTCCAAGGCGGCGACGGGCAAACCCCCACCGACCACGTCGATACGTTCCTGACCGACAGGCAGCAGCGCCCCACGCGCGCCGAAGCGGCAGCCCCGCTCGACACGCGTGCCCCCCACCCAGTGGCGGACGCCACCGACACGAACCGCCCGCAGGGCGTACGCGCCGGCCGAGCGGCCGCGCAGGCCGGGCGCAACGCCGGCCGGTCGGCGGCGGAGCAGGCTGTCGCAGCCGACGTCGACGACCTGCGGGCAGGAGAAGGACAGCCCGCGAGCAGCGCCGGTCCGCCGACAGCGGGGGGCCGAGCGGTCGAGGCCGGCGGCGGCTGGGCGGCGGACGCCGGGCAGGCCGGCAGCCGGGCGGCGGCGATGGAGGCGGCCGGGGGGCGTGCCGAGTGGGTGGCGGCGGTGGGGTTCGAGGAGGTGTACGCGGCGGCGCACACGCGGTTGGTGCAGCAGGTGTTCCTGCTCACCGCCTGCAAGTACCGGGCCGTGCGCTGTGTGGGGCGGGCGTTCGACGAGGCGCGGCGGCGGTGGGCGGAGGTGGTCGCGGGGGGTGAGCCGGAGGCGTGGGTGCGGGCGCGGGCGTTCGAGTCGGCGCTGTCGCCGTGGCACCGGGGTGGCCCGCGCCGTGCCCACGCGTGGCGGCTGCCGCACCGGCGGATCAAGGTGCGTCCGGCGGACGAGGCCCAGGCGGTGCTGCCGGACCACGACCGGCTGACCGACCGGGACCGCGCGCTGCTCAAGGCGCTCCGCCGGCTGTCGCGGCCGCAGCGCCGGGCGCTGGTGCTGCACGACGGCCTGGGGATGCCGGCCACCGCGGTGGCGGTGGAGGTGGAGTCGACGGTGACGGCCGCCGAGGCGCGGGTGTGGGCGGCGCGGGTGGCGCTGGCGCACTGGGTGCCGGAGCTGGTCGGGCCGGATCCGGCGGCGGACGGGTTCGCCGACCGGCTGTGCGAGCTGATGCACCGGGCGGCGGTGCGCGGGGCGCCGGAGCCGCCCCGGCCGCCGGTGCCGCTGCTGCGGGCCCGACACGGGCTGGCGAACGCGGGCCGGACGGGGGCGGCGGCGCTGCTGACGGCGGCGGTCGGCGGTGCGGTGCTGGCGACGCTGGCGGGTGGCGGGCCGGGCGAGCTGTTCCGGCTGCCGGATCCGCCGCCGCCCTCGCTCTGCGCGGCGGTCCCGACCTCGGCGAGCGATCCGGACGCACCGCTGCCGCTGGTGCCGGACGGGCCGCCGTCGGGGATCCAGAGCCTCTGGTGCTCGCCGACGCCGGGGCTGGAGCCGGTCGTGCTGGATCCGCCGCCGCCCCGCGAGGACGGGCCGTACCGGCCGCCGGCGGGCGGGCGGGCCGCCGAGGCGCTGCCCCCGCCGGGCGTGGTGGCCGCCGAACCCCCGCGCGGCTGCGCCCCCTGGGCGCTGCACCAGTGCGCGCCGATCCGCTGACCAGCGCGACGGCCGGGCCGCCGAACAGCACGGCGCCCCCACCCGGAGGTCCGGGCGGGGGCGCCGTGCTGCGAGCGGGGGGGCGTCAGCCCTTGAACAGCTCACGGGCCAGGCGGGCGGTCTCGGACGGCGTCTTGCCGACCTTGACACCGGCGGCCTCAAGGGCCTCCTTCTTGGCCTGCGCGGTGCCCGAGGAGCCGGAGACGATGGCGCCGGCGTGGCCCATGGTCTTGCCCTCGGGGGCGGTGAAGCCCGCGACGTAGCCGACGACCGGCTTGGTCACGTTCTCCTTGATGAAGGCCGCGGCCCGCTCCTCGGCGTCGCCACCGATCTCACCGATCATGACGATGAGCTCGGTCTCCGGGTCCTCCTGGAACGCCTTGAGGGCGTCGATGTGGGTGGTGCCGATGACCGGGTCACCGCCGATGCCCACGGCCGAGGTGAAGCCGATGTCCCGCAGCTCGTACATGAGCTGGTAGGTCAGGGTGCCGGACTTCGAGACCAGGCCGATCTTGCCAGCCTTGGTGATGTCGGCCGGGATGATGCCGGCGTTCGACTGTCCGGGGCTGATCAGACCGGGGCAGTTCGGGCCGATGATCCGGGTCTTGTTGCCCTTGGCGCCGGCGTGGGCCCAGAAGGCGGCGGTGTCGTGCACCGGGACGCCCTCGGTGATGACGACGGCCAGGCCGATCTCGGCGTCGATGGCCTCGACGACGGCGCTCTTGGTGTGCGCCGGCGGGACGAAGATGACGGTGACATCGGCACCGGTCTTCTCGATGGCCTCGGCGACGGTGCCGAAGACGGGCACCTCGGTGCCGTCGACGTCCACGGTGGTGCCGGCCTTGCGCGGGTTGACACCGCCGACGATCTGGGTGCCGGAGGCGAGCATGCGGCGGGTGTGCTTCATGCCCTCGGAGCCGGTCATGCCCTGGACGATGACCTTGCTGTCCTTGGTAAGGAAGATAGCCATGGTGTGAAAGTCCCCTTCCTTACTTGTTGGCCAGCTCGGCGGCGCGGTCGGCCGCACCGTCCATGGTGTCCACCTGCTCGACGAGCGGGTGGTTGGCGTCGGTCAGGATCTGACGACCCAGCTCGGCGTTGTTGCCGTCGAGGCGGACGACCAGCGGCTTGGTGACCGCCTCGCCCTTCTCCTCGAGCAGGGCGAGCGCCTGCACGATGCCGTTGGCGACCGCGTCGCACGCGGTGATGCCGCCGAAGACGTTGACGAAGACCGACTTGACGTCGGTGTCGCCGAGGATGATCTCCAGGCCGTTCGCCATGACCTCGGCGGAGGCGCCGCCACCGATGTCGAGGAAGTTGGCGGGCTTGACGTTGCCGTGCTTCTCACCGGCGTACGCGACCACGTCGAGGGTGCTCATGACGAGACCCGCGCCGTTGCCGATGATGCCGACCTCGCCGTCGAGCTTGACGTAGTTGAGGCCCTTGGCCTTGGCAGCGGCCTCCAGCGGGTTGGCGGCGGCCTTGTCCTCGAGGGCCTCGTGCTCCGGCTGGCGGAACTCGGCGTTCTCGTCCAGGGAGACCTTGCCGTCGAGCGCGATGATCTTGCCCTCGCCGGACTTGATCAGCGGGTTGACCTCGACGAGGAGGGCGTCCTCCTTGATGAAGACGGTCCACAGCTTCTGCAGGACCTCGGCGACCTGGTCGGCGATCTCGGCCGGGAACTTCGCGGCGGCGACGATCTCGGCGGCCTTCTCCGGGGTCACACCCTCGTTGGCGTCGACCGGGATCTTGGCGAGCGCGTCGGGGTTCTCCTCCGCGACGACCTCGATCTCCACACCGCCCTCGACGCTGGCCATGGCCAGGAAGGTGCGGTTGGTGCGGTCCAGCAGGAACGAGACGTAGTACTCGTCCTTGATGTCCGCGGTCTGGGCCAGCATCACCTTGTGCACGGTGTGGCCCTTGATGTCCATGCCGAGGATCTGCTCGGCCTTGGCGACGGCGTCCGCCGGGTCGGCGGCGAGCTTGACGCCGCCGGCCTTGCCTCGGCCGCCCACCTTCACCTGAGCCTTGACGACGGCGCGGCCGCCGAAGCGCTCCGCGATGGCGGCAGCGTCTGCGGCGGTCTCGATGACATCGCCGTCAAGCACGGGCACCCCGTGCTTGGCGAAGAGGTCCCTCGCCTGGTACTCGAACAGGTCCACGTGTTTGTCCTTGTTCGTGGTCGCGGATTGTGTCTCTACGAGCGTGCCACGGCAGGATCTTCGCTGCGGGTCGTCGGGGCGGTGCGGGTACGCAGAAGTACGGCCTTGCGGCCCACACAGCCACGGGCGCACACGTCAATCAACACGCGCGTCACGTCCGTCTGGCAGGTTATCCCCGGACGACGGGCGTGTTTCGCCCGGGGCCTGCCCGTCTTTGGTGAGAACCGTCACAGAAAAGCCCAGGGGGCGTACGCCGGGCGCCCGGACCGACAGCCCAGGTCGGACCCGCCACGGGTTCCGCCGTTCGAGTGAACCCCGGCGCCGACGCATTGACGACCGGGCCGACGACTCCGCTCACACCCCCTGGTCCGGCACCGGTATCGGGCGCTTCTCGATCGCCGCCGCCATGATCTCCGGGAAGGCGTCGGGGGTGCAGGCGAAGGCCGGGGCGCCGAGCGCGGCCAGCGCGGCGGCGTGCGCGTGGTCGTAGGCGGGCGCGCCCTCGTCGGAGAGCGCCAGCAGGGCGATGAACTGCACGCCGGCCGCCTTCATCGCGGCCACCCGCTTGAGCATCTCGTCACGGATGCCGCCCTCGTAGAGGTCGCTGATCAGGACGACGATCGTCTCGGCCGGCCGGGCGATCCGGGACTGGCAGTAGGCGAGCGCCCGGTTGATGTCGGTGCCGCCGCCGAGCTGGGTCGCGAAGAGCACGTCGACCGGATCGGTGAGCTGCTCGGTGAGGTCGACCACCGAGGTGTCGAAGACGACCAGCCGGGTGTCCAGGCTCTTCATCGAGGCGAGCACCGCGCCGAACACCGCCGAGTGCACCACCGACGGCGCCATCGAGCCGGACTGGTCGATGCAGAGGATGACGTCCTTCTTCACCGTGCGCTGGGCGCGGGCGTAGCCGACCAGCCGCTCGGGGACGACCGTGCCGTGCTCGGGCAGGAAGTTCTTCAGGTTGGCCCGGACGGTGCGGTCCCAGTCGATGTCGCGGTGGCGCGGGCGGTTGACCCGGGCACTGCGGTCCAGCGCGCCGCCCAGGGTGGCCCGGGTGCGGTCGGCGAGCCGGCGCTCCAGATCGGCGACCACCCGGCCGACGACCGCGCGGGCGCTCTCCCGGGTGGTCTCGGGCAGCGCGTGCTTGAGCGAGAGCAGGGTGGCGACCAGATGGACGTCCGGCTCGACGGCCTCCAGCATCTCCGGCTCCAGCAGCAGGTGCTCCAGCCCGAGCCGGGTGATGGCGTCCTGCTGCATCAGCTGGACGACGGTGGCCGGGAAGTAGCTGCGGATGTCGCCCAGCCAGCGGGCCACCTGCGGGGCCGAGCCGCCGAGGCCGGCGCTGCGGCGCCCGGAGCGCGGCTGCCCGGCCCGGCCGTCCTCGGCGGGGCCCCGGTAGAGCGCGGCGAGCGCGCCGTCCATCGCGGCGTCCCGGCCGTGCAGGGTGCGGCCGGTGCCGTCCGCCTCGCCGCCGAGAACCAGCCGCCAGCGGCGCAGCCGCTCGTCGGCGTGGGCGCCGGGGTCGGCGGCGGACGCGGTGCCGGGGGTGGTGACTGCCATCGGGGGCTCCTCTGCGGGTGGTCGGCGGTCTGGGGGACGGAGGGGCCGTCAGGTGTCGCGGCCCTCGGCCTGCCGGGGGATCCGCGGGTGCTCGCCGGGCTCCTCGTCACCGGTCGGCAGTCCGAGCAGCAGGGCCACCACGGGCAGCGCGGCCTCGGCCCGGGCCCGGTCCAACGCGGCCTCCTCCCCGGCGGGTTCGGCGCTCCCGGAGCCCAGCGGACCGGCCGCCACCCGGCCGCCCACGGTGTGCCGGACTCCGGCCTCCAGGGTGGCGAAGGTCCGCCGCAGCAGCGGCAGCACGTCGGTGAAGACCTCCGCCGGGACGCCGGTCAGCCAGCCGTCGAGCAGACCGAGCAGCCGGGGGTCGTGGAGCAGCAGCGCACCGCCCCCGGTCAGGAAGCCCTCGATCCAGCCGGCCGCGTCCGCCGGGCTGTTGGCGGCGGACAGCACCAGACCGAGCCGCCGCCCGGCCTCCGCCGAGTCGAGCCGGCCGTCGTCCAGCAGCAGCCGCACGGCGCGCCCGCGCAGCAGGCCGGGCACGCCGGTGGCCGGGCCGCCGGACGGCTCGCGCCGGGCGAGCGCCCGCAGGGTGCCGGCCCAGCGGTCGGCGAGTCCGGCGGCGGGGCCGTCCGCCTGGTCCAGCAGGCCGATCGCGCCGTGCACCTCGTCGAGGTGACCGCGCATCACGGCCGCGCCGGCGGCGTCCAGGCCGGTGCAGGCGGGCGGCAGGCCGACGCAGATCCGGTCGGCGAGGCCCGCGGCGACCTCGCCGAGGGCGCCGTGGTCGGTGCCCCGGACGTCGCCGTAGCGCAGCGCGCGCACCAGGGCGGGCAGCGCGCCGGCCAGATGGGCGACGTCGGTGTCCAGGGCGGCGCAGTCGGCGAGCACCCGCATCACGACGGGCAGCGCCTCGGCCAGCCCGGCCACCAGGCAGGTCTCCACCAGCCCGGTGAGCTCGGCGAGTTCGACGGCGGCCCGGGCGGTACCGACCGCCTTGCCGACGGCGGCCCGTTCGACCGTGGTGCCCCACTGGGCGGCCTCGGCGATCCGGACGGCGAACTCGGGCTGCCAGCACAGCCGCCAGCTCTCCCGGAAGGTGCCGGTGGAGGCGACCGAGGAGCGGACCGGCACGCCCCAGTCGACGCCGAGCAGGCGCAGCCGGTGCAGCAGCCGGGAGCGGGCCGCGTCGGTGTCCTTGCGCAGGTCGAGGTCCAGCTCGCGCGGGGCCGGGTCGGGCTTGAGCCGCAGGGTGCGCTGGAGCCGGGCGAGGTCGCGCTGCAGCGGGACGGCGGGCGCGGCCTCGGGCACCTCGCCGAGCGCGTCGCCGATCACCAGCCGGTCCTGGACGAGCGCGAGGGCGACGTCCGAGCCGTCGCACATCACCGCGCGGACGGCGTCCAGCGTCTCGGTGAGTCCGGCCAGCGGGCGGCCGCGCACGACGGCGAGGGTGCGGGCGAGCCGGACGGCCTCGATGACGTGCGCGGAGGAGACCGGGTGGTCCTCCGCGCGCAGCAGGTCGGCGGCCCGGGTGAGCCAGCCGGGCAGCGGGTCGCCGTCCGTGCGGTGCAGGTGGTGGTACCAGCCCGGGGAGACGATCCCGGCGCCGTAACCGGTGAGCTGGGAGAGCCGGCGGTGCGTCCAGGGCACCCAGGTGATCTCGGTGCGGACCTTCCTGGGCAGCTCGGCGAGCAGCGCGCGGTCGTGCGCGACGGTCGGCATGGCGGCCAGGGCGGGGACGTGGAAGGCGCCGCAGACCACGGCGATCCGCCGGTGGCCGGCCCGGCGGGCGGCGCGGATCTGCTGGCGCATGTACGCCTCGCGCCGCTCGTCGCGCCGGCCGGCGGCGCCGTCCTCGCGCAGTGCCGTCATCGCCTCGGCGACGGCCGCGAAGGGCGCGAGCGCGTCCTCGTCGTCGCCGGGGCGGCGGTGCTCGACGACGTCCTCCCACCAGCGTTCCGGGTCGTCGTGGCCGGCGGCCTCGGCGAGCCGGGCGATCGGGTCGCGCGGCAGGTCCGCGTCCTCCTCGTCGCCGCCGTCACCGGCCGGCTCCTCCGCTTCCCCGGCGTCGGCGAAGGTGTAGCCGGCCGGCAGGTCGATGAAGCGGAGCGGGAGGCCGCGTCCGGTGGCGTAGCGGATCGCCACCCACTCCGGCGAGAACTCGGCGTACGGCCAGAACGCGGCGCGGGCCGGGTCGTCGGCCGCGTGGGCCAGCAGGGCGACCGGCGGCACCATGTCCTTCTCCGCCGCCAGTGCGAGGATCGGGTCCGCCTCCGGCGGACCCTCCACCAGGACGGCGTCCGGTCGCAGCTGCTCCAGCGCGGCGGCCACCGAGCGGGCCGAGCCGGGGCCGTGGTGCCGGACGCCGAGCAGCGTCACCTCTGCGCTCATCGCGCCCTCCCTCCCGAGTGTTGCGAGCTTGTGGTCATCTGGCGCGGCGTCGTGCGGCGCACGGCCGTGCCGTTCAGCGGGTGTTCTCACGGGCGGCGCGGTAGAAGTCCTTCCAGCCGTCGCGCTCGCGCACCACGCCCTCGACGTACTCGCGCCAGACCTGCTGGTCGGCGGCCGGGTCGCGGACCACCGCGCCGATCACGCCGGCCGCGACGTCGCCGGCCCGCAGCACGCCGTCGCCGAAGTGGGCGGCGAGCGCCAGGCCGTTGGTGACCACCGAGATGGCCTCGGCGGTGGACAGGGTGCCGCTGGGGGTCTTCACCTTGGTCCGGCCGTCGGTGGTGATGCCGGCCCGCAGCTCCCGGAAGACGGTCACCACGCGCCTGATCTCCTCGGCGCCGCCGGGCAGTTCGGGCAGCTGGAGGGAGCGGCCGAGCTGCTCGACCCGGCGGCTGACGATCTCGACCTCCTCCTCCAGCGAGCCGGGCAGCGGCAGCACCACGGTGTTGAAACGGCGGCGCAGCGCGCTGGACAGCTCGTTGACGCCGCGGTCGCGGTCGTTGGCGGTGGCGATGAGGTTGAAGCCGCGCACGGCCTGGGTCTCGGTGCCCAGCTCCGGGATCGGGAGGGTCTTCTCGGACAGGATGGTGATCAGACTGTCCTGCACGTCCGCCGGAATGCGGGTCAGTTCCTCGACCCGGGCGATCCGGCCGTCCGCCATCGCCCGCATCAGCGGCGAGGGGACCAGCGCCTCCCGGCTCGGCCCGTTGGTGAGCAGCTGCGCGTAGTTCCAGCCGTACCGGACGGCCTCCTCCGGGGTGCCGGCGGTGCCCTGCACCAGCAGCGTGGAGTCGCCGCTGATCGCCGCGGCGAGGTGCTCGGAGACCCAGGTCTTGGCGGTGCCGGGCACGCCGAGCAGCAGCAGCGCCCGGTCGGTGGCGAGCGTGGTGACGGCGACCTCCACCACCCGGCGCGGGCCGATGTACTTGGGGGTGATCACGGTGCCGTCGGGCAGCTCGCCGCCCAGCAGGTAGGTGGCGACGGCCCACGGGGAGAGCCTCCAGCGCTCCGGGCGGGGGCGGTCGTCCTGGGCGGCCAGCGCGGACAGCTCGGCGGCGAACGCCTCCTCGGCGTGCTGCCGCAGGACCTCGGTCGCGACGTCGGTCATCGGGGCTCCTTCGGGTCGGCCGCCGGGCACACGGATGCCCGGGCGACGGGGTGATCGGGGGGAGCCAGGTCGGCGTCCCGGCCTGCGGAAACCACCTTGCACCGGACCACTGACAATCCTGACCGGCGCTCAGTTCGGGCCGTCCGGGCGCCGGGTCGAATGTCAGTGCCGCCGCCTACCGTCGTGGTCATGGAGGAACGCTGGAGCACCGAACACATCCTGTCCCTGGCGCCCGACGCCGCCTCGCAGAAGGCCGCGGGCAAGCTCTCCGCGCCCGCTCCCTGGTCCGCCGCGGGCACCGACGGCGCGGCGGTCTGGGGCGAGTGCAGGGGCAGCGGCAGCACGCCGTACCGCACGGTCGTCGAGCTCGCCACGCCCGCCTACCAGTGCAGCTGCCCGAGCCGGAAGTTCCCCTGCAAGCACGCCCTGGGGCTGCTGCTGCTCTGGAGCGGCTCGCCCGCCTCGGTGCCCGACGGCGCCGAGCCCGTCGACTGGGCCGCCGAGTGGCTGAAGGGCCGCCAGGAGCGGGCCGAGCAGCGGGCGGTGCGGGCGGAGGCGCCGGCCGATCCGGCCGCCGCCCGCCGCCGCGCCGAGAAGCGCTCCGCCCGGGTCGCGGCCGGCGCCGCCGAGCTGCGGCTGCGGCTCGCCGACCGGGTCCGGCACGGCCTCGCCGACCAGTCCACCGCCGGCCCCTGGGAGGAGGTCGCGGCCCGCATGGTCGACGCCCAAGCCCCCGGTCTGGCCACCCGGGTCCGCGAGCTCGACGCGGTGCCGCAGCAGGGCCTGCTGGCGGAGTACGCGATGCTCCACCTGCTCGCCACCGCCGCGACCCGGCTCGACGAGCTGCCCGCGCCGCTCGCCGCGACCGTCCGCGCCCGGGTCGGCTACACCACCGAGACCGCCGAGCTGCTGGCCGGCCCGACCGTCCGGGACCGCTGGCAGGTCCTCGGCAGCCGGACCTCGCCGATGGACGGGGGCGGCGACGAGCGGCTGACCACCCGCCGGCTCTGGCTGCGCGGCGCCAAGACCGGCCGCCCGGCCCTGCTGATCGCCTTCGGCCGGCCCGGGCAGGCGCCCGAACTCGCCCTGCCCACCGGCCAGGTGGTCGAGGCCGAGCTGGCCTTCCACCCCGGCGCCCGCCCGCTGCGGGCCGTACTCGGAACCCGCTACGGCGCCCCGGCGGCCGCGCCCGACGGCCCGCCGCCCGGCCTGGCCGTCGCCGAGGCGGTGGCCGGCTACGGCACCGCGGTGGCCGACGACCCGTGGCTGGACGCCTGGCCGACGGTGCTCACCGAGGTCGTCCCGGTGCTCTCCGAGGAGGGCTGGCACCTCACCGACGGCCGGCACACCGTCCCGCTGCACCGCGCCGCCGTCCCGGAAGCCGCGCTCTGGCGGCTCGCCGCCGTCTCCACCGGCCGCCCGCTCACGGTCTTCGGCGAGTACGGCCACCGCGGCTTCGCGCCGGTCACCGCCTGGGGGCGGGACGGCCGCCCGATCGGCCTCACCACGGCCTGAGCGGGCCCGCCGGACCACGCCCCGAGCGGGCCGTGGCGAGCCCCTGACGAGCCCGCGCGCCCACCGCCCCGACATCCACCCGCACCCGTTCCACCGGAGGAGGAGGCCCCCGTGCCCGACCCCTGGGAGTCCCTGCAGACCACCGCCCTGCTGGGCACCGACCGCCGCCCGCTCCCCGCGCCCGGCCCGGCCGCCCCGTACGACGGCGCCGTCGACCGCGCCGATCCGGCCACCGCGCTGCTCGAACTCGCCGCCCTGGAGACGGTCCGCCGCCGGGCCGGCGCGCTGCCCGCCCCGGCCGCCTCGGCGGCCGACCTGCCGGCCGCCGAGGACCCCCGCCCCGAGCTGCCGGCCCCCGCCGCCCGCCGGCTCTCGCTACTGCTCTCCACCCGCGGCGGCGGCAGCGGCACGCTCGCCAACATCGCCGAACTGCTCCCGCAGTGGCTCGCGACCGCCCGCGAGCGCGGCTACCGCGCACCCGCCGCCAGCGTCCCGGCCCTGCTGGACGCCGCCCGCGCCCGCAGCGAGCTGCGCCCCGACGCGGTCGCGCTGGCCGGCCCGCTCGGCCGCTGGCTCGCCGAACGCAACGCGGACTGGCGGTTCGTGCAGCGCGCCGCCCCGGAGCCGTCGGCCGTGCCCGAGCCGCCGACCGCCCCGGAGCCACCGACCGCCCCGGGCACCGCGCCCGCCGAGGGCGACCACCTGTGGCACGAGGGCCTGTTCGCCGAGCGGGTCACCCATCTCACCCTGCTCCGCCGCCGCGACCCGGCGGCCGGCCTGGCCCTGCTGCGCGGCACCTGGCCCACCGAGCGCGCCGAGGACCGGCTGCTGTTCCTGGACGCCCTCCAGGAGGGCCTCTCGCTCGCCGACGAACCCTTCCTGGAGGCGGCGCTCGGCGACCGCAGCAAGAACGTCCGGACCACCGCCGCCGAACTGCTCTCCATCCTGCCCGGCTCCGCGCTGGCCACTCGGATGGCCGAGCGCGCCCGCGCGGCCGTACGCCTCTCCACTCATGGCACGCATCTGCTGGTCACCCCGCCCGCCGCCTGCGACCCGGCCATGCAACGCGACGGCATACCGCCCAAGTCGCCCACCGGGCGCGGCGAGCGGGCCTGGTGGTTCGGCGAGGTGATCGCCGCCGCCCCGCTCCCGCTCTGGTCCGAGCACACCGGCCTGACGCCCGGACAGCTGCTCGCCCTGCGGGTCGGCGACGCCATCGACGAGACCAGCAGCACCTGGGCCGACGATCTGCGCGAGGCCTGGGCCCGGGCCGCCGTCCGCCAGCACGACGCCGCCTGGGCGCGCGCCCTGCTCGGCCCCGCGCCCGTCCCCGGCCCCGGGCGCGCCGCCCGCGCCACGGGCGCCCCCGCCAAACTGCTCGCGGTGCTCCCGCCCGCCGAACGGGCCGCCTGGACGGCCGCCTTCATCGAGGCGCACGGCCTCGGCGACGCCTTCCAACTGCTCGGCGCCTGCGCCACCCCGTGGACGCCGCCGCTGTCCACCGCGGTGGTCGAGGCCCTGGCCCGGGCCGCCGCCTCCGGCGCCTACCCGTGGAGCCACAGCGGGGTGCTCGGCATGACCGAACGCGCGCTCTCCCCGGACAGCGCCGGGGCGGTCGAGGAGCTGGCCGCCGGGGCCGCGACCGCCACCGCCTGGGGCGAGACCTTCACCCGGCTGGCCGGGACGCTGCGCTTCCGTGAGGCGATGCTCGCCGAACTGGCGGCCTGAGCGGCGACCGTGCGTTCGGCGGTCGCGTGTACGGCGACCGCGCGCACGGCAGCCGTCAGCCGGCGGCCCGCAGGTTGGCCTCGACCCAGGCGACCACCTCGGTGGTCGGCGTGCCCGGGGTGAAGATGTCGGCGACGCCCATCGCCTTCAGCTCGACGATGTCCTCGTCCGGGATGATCCCGCCGCAGAACACCTTGATGTCCTCGGCGTCACGCTCCTTCAGCAGCTCCAGCACCCGCGCGCACAGCGTCATGTGCGCCCCGGACAGGATCGACAGCCCGATGCCGTCCGCGTCCTCCTGGATCGCGGTGTCGACCACCTGCTCCGGCGTCTGGTGCAGGCCGGTGTAGATGACCTCCATGCCGGCGTCACGCAGGGCGCGCGCGATGACCTTGGCGCCGCGGTCGTGACCGTCCAGCCCCGGCTTGGCGACCACCACGCGGATCGGCCCTGACACACCCATCACTGCCTCCCGGACCTCGTCGTCCATCCCCCACCGGACCTTGTGGGCACGGGCGAGGTTAACGAGCAATAACCAATTGAGGGGAGGGTAGCGCCACCCGTCCTGGTTGGCGGCCCCGCCCCTCAAGACGAGGGCAAAATCACAGACCGCCCACCGCCCTCCCCTGTTCTACCCCGCAACCGCACACCCCCAGCCCCTTGACATACGGACTTTTGTCCGGATGTCCGGCTTCCGGCTACAGTCTCGGTCGTTTAGCCCCCCGCCCGACGACGCGCCCGAGGCCACCTGAGGAGGCAGCCGCGATGGCTCCCGAAGCAGCCGCCCGTCCGACCCGTGCGGAACTGCGCCTCGCCGCCCGCGAGCAGTCCCGGTCCCAGCGCCGCGACGCCGCCAAGGCCGCCACCCGCACGGCGCTGCTGCGGGTCGCGCTGCCCTCGGTGGCCGCGCTCGGCGTCGCCGCCGCGGCGGCCGTCACCGTCCAGGGCGAGGCCGACCAGCAGCGCGCCCAGGCCGCCGGCCGGGTCCCCGAGCAGGCCACCGCCGCCGACTCCCCCGACGCCGCGCACGGCGAGGCAGCCCGGGCCGCCCAGCAGGCACTGGCCGCCGGCGAGACCGCCCAGGCCTCCCGCGGCGACGCCCGTCAGCCGCTCGCCGGCACCCAGGGCACGCCCGACGCCGCCGGGCAGAACGGGCAGGGTGGCCAGACCGGCCAGCCGGTCGCGCAGGCGAACACCACGCCCCCCGACCAGGCCCCGGCGCCGGAGCGCCCCGCGATCGCGATGCCGGTCGCCCAGCACGGCCTCGGCGAGGTGTTCGGCGCGGCCGGCACCCACTGGGCCAAGCGGCACACCGGCGTCGACTTCCCGGTGGACGGCGGCACCCAGGTGATGGCCGTGGCCGACGGCACCATCCGCACCCAGTGGAACCCGTCGTACGGCTACATGACCATTCTCAAGACCGCCGACGGCACCGAGGTCTGGTACTGCCACCTGCGCTCGTACAAGATCCGCAAGGGCACGGTGAAGGCCGGCGACCTCATCGCCTTCGTCGGCAGCAGCGGCAACAGCACCGGCCCGCACCTGCACCTGGAGATCCGCCCGGCCGACGGCGGCTCCCCCGTCGACCCGCTGCCCTGGTTCCTCGCCCAAGGGCTCGACCCGCGCTGACACCGCCGGCGCGGGCCGAACCACCTCCGGTCCGCTACAACTTCTCGACCGGCGCGTAGCGCAGCAGCAGTTGCTTGCGCCCCTCCGAGCCGAAGTCCACCGTGGCCTGCGCCTTGTCGCCGGCCCCGGTGGTGGCCACCACGGTGCCCAGCCCGAAGGTGTCGTGGGTGACCCGGTCGCCGACCGCCAGCGCGACCACCTCGCGCTCCACCGCCGCGCCCGAGCGCCGCGCCGACTGCCCCCAGCCCGCCTTCGGCGAGGCCGCGGCCGACGAACCGCGCGAGGACCCGCCCCGCGAGGACCCGCCGCCGAACGACGAGCCCCCGGAGCCGCCCGAACCGCCCGAGGACCGTCCGCCCCAGGACGACCCCGAGCCGAAGCCGCGCGAGGCCGGCGCCGACGCCGCCCCCGTGCGCTTCCACTCCACCAGCGGCTCCGGGATCTCCTCCAGGAACCGCGAGGCCGGGTTGTACGACGGCTGCCCCCAGGCGCTGCGCAGCACCGACCTGGTCAGGTAGAGCCGCTGCCGCGCCCGGGTCAGCCCGACGTACGCCAGGCGCCGCTCCTCCTCCAGCTCCTTGACCTGGTTGAGCGCCCGCATGTGCGGGAAGATGCCGTCCTCCATGCCGGTCAGGAAGACCACCGGGAACTCCAGGCCCTTGGCGGTGTGCAGGGTCATCATCGTGATGACGCCCTGCCCCTCCTCGTCCTCGTCCGGGCTTCCTCCCTCGGTCCCGTACTGCTTCGCATCCGGGAGCTGGTCGGAGTCGGCGACCAGCGCCACCCGCTCCAGGAAGTCGGCCAGCGAGCCGACCGGCGGCGCGCCGTCCTCGCCGGCGTCCGGCCGCTCGCCCGGGTCCTGCTCGTACTCCAGGGCGACCGAGGCCAGCTCCTGGAGGTTCTCCACCCGGGTCTCGTCCTGCGGGTCGGTCGACGCCTGGAGCTCGCCCAGGTAGCCGGTCTCCTCCAGCACCGCCTCCAGCACCGCGGCCGGGCCCGCGCCGGACTCGACGACCTGGCGCAGCCCGGCCATCAGCGCGTTGAACTTCTTCACCGCGTTCGCCGAGCGCGCGGCCATGCCGTACGCCTCGTCGACGCGCCGCAGCGCCTGCGCGAAGGAGATCCGCTCGCGCGCGGCCAGCGCGTCGATCATCGCCTCGGCCCGCTCGCCGATGCCGCGCTTGGGCACGTTGAGGATCCGGCGCAGCGGCACGGTGTCCTCCGGGTTGGACAGCACCCGCAGGTAGGCCAGGACGTCCTTGACCTCCTTGCGCTCGTAGAAGCGCACCCCGCCGACCACCTTGTACGGCAGGCCGACCCGGATGAACACCTCCTCGAAGACACGGGACTGCGCGTTGGTGCGGTAGAAGATCGCGACGTCGCCGGGCCTGGCCGCGCCCGCGTCGGTGAGCCGGTCGATCTCGTCGGCGATGAACTGGGCCTCGCCGTGCTCGTCGTCCGCGACGTAGCCGACGACCTTCTCGCCGTCCTCGCCGGCCGTCCAGAGCTTCTTCTCGCGCCGGTTGGCGTTGCGCTCGATGACGGCGTTGGCCGCGCTCAGGATGGTCTGGGTGGAGCGGTAGTTCTGCTCCAGCAGGATCGTGGTGGCGTTCGGGTAGTCCTCCTCGAACTGGAGGATGTTGCGGATCGTCGCGCCGCGGAAGGCGTAGATCGACTGGTCCGCGTCACCGACCACGCACAGCTCGGCGGGCGGCACCTCGGCGAGCCGGCCGGCCGCCGGGTCGACGTAGTCGCCGTCGACGGTGCGCTTCGGGGCGTGCGCCGCCGCGCCGCCGCTCAGCTCGCGGACCAGCGTGTACTGGGCGTGGTTGGTGTCCTGGTACTCGTCGACCAGGATGTGCCGGAACCGCCGCCGGTAGTGCTCCGCGACGTCGGGGAAGGCCTGGAGCAGGTTCACCGTCGTCATGATGATGTCGTCGAAGTCGAGGGCGTTGGCCTCGCGCAGCCGCCGCTGGTAGAGGAAGTACGCCTCGGCGAGCTTCTTCTCCGTCGGGTTGGCGGCCTGGTCGGCGTAGGTCTCCTCGTCGATCAGCTCGTTCTTGAGGTTGCTGACCTTGGCGGTGAAGGACTTCGGCGGGAACTGCTTCGGGTCCAGGTCGAGGTCGCGGCAGACCAGCGCCATCAGCCGCTGCGAGTCGGCCGAGTCGTAGATCGAGAACGAGGAGGTGAAGCCGAGCAGCTTGGACTCGCGGCGCAGGATCCGCACGCAGGCGCTGTGGAAGGTGGAGACCCACATCGCCCGGGCGCGCGGGCCGACCAGCTGCTCGACGCGCTCGCGCATCTCGCCGGCGGCCTTGTTGGTGAAGGTGATCGCCAGGATCTCGCCCGGCTGCACCCCGCGCGCGCCCAGCAGGTGGGCGATCCGGTGGGTCAGCACCCTGGTCTTGCCGGAGCCGGCGCCGGCCACGATCAGCAGCGGCGAGCCGGCGTGCAGCACGGCCTCGCGCTGCGGGTCGTTCATGCCCTCCAGCAGCGCGGCCGGGTCGATCACCGGGCGGGCGGCGCCGTTGCGGTACCAGGCGTCCCGCTCGGCCTCGGCCGCGTGGTCGGTCCGGAAGAGCCCGTCGGGGATCGCCTCCTCGTAGGCGTCGTACGGGGCGTCGTCCCCGTACGGCGGCGGCTCCTCGTCGATCGGCGGCGCGGGCTGCTTCGACCCGGCGGCGGGGGCCTCGAAACCGGGGAGCGGGAGGTCGTCAAAGAGGCTACTCATGGCACTGACGAGTCTATGGCCCCCCGCCGACAAGCCCGCCCGGCCCTTGACAGGACCGGGCGGGCCCGCGGGACACCCGGGTCAGACCAGCCGGCGCGCGGTGGCCCACCTGGTCAGCTCGTGCCGGTTGCTCAGCTGGAGCTTGCGCAGCACCGCCGAGACGTGGCTCTCCACCGTCTTGACCGAGATGAACAGCTGCTTGGCGATCTCCTTGTACGCGTAGCCGCGGGCGATCAGCCGCAGCACCTCGCGCTCGCGCTGGGTGAGCCGGTCCAGGTCCTCGTCCACCGGCGGGGTGTCGGTGGCCGCGAAGGCGTCCAGCACGAAGCCGGCCAGCCGCGGCGAGAAGACGGCGTCCCCGTCGGAGATCCGGAAGATCGCGTCGACCAGGTCGGTCCCGGTGATCGTCTTGGTGACGTAGCCGCGGGCACCGCCGCGGATCACGCCGATCACGTCCTCCGCCGCGTCGGACACCGAGAGCGCCAGGAAGCGCACTCCCCCGGGGTCGCCCATCAGCCCGGCCGAGCGGCGCAGCACCTCGACGCCACCGCCACCGGGCAGGTGGACGTCCAGCAACACCACGTCGGGCCGTGTCTCGGCGACCACCCGGACCGCCGACTCCACGTCGTCGGCCTCGCCGACCACATCGATGCCGGTCGCCTCGGTGCGCCCGATCTCCGCCCGTACCCCCGTCCGGAACATCCGGTGGTCGTCGACCAGGACGACCCGCGCGCGGCGCTCCGGCGCTGCCTCAGTCATTCGCTCTCTCCATCTCCAGCTCGACCTCGGTCCCGCCGTCCGGCGCGGGCCGCACCCGTGCGGTGCCGCCGTTGCGCTTCATGCGGCCGAGGATCGACTCGCGTACGCCCATCCGGTCCTCGGGGACCGTGTCCGGGTCGAAGCCCGGGCCGTGGTCGCGGACGAACACCATCACGGTCCTCCCCTCGACCTCGGCGTAGACCTGGACCGGTCCCCCGCCACCGTACTTGGCCGCGTTGACGGTCGCCTCCCTCGCGGCCTGCATCTGGGCCGCGATCCGCTCGTCCATCGGGCAGTCGCCGACGATCACCACCTCGACCGGGACGCCGTGCCGGTCCTCGACCTCGGCGACCACCGCGCGCAGGCTCTCCGCCATGGTGTCCGGCGCCTGCTCGGCGACCGCCTCCGGGCGGTAGAGCCAGAGCCGCAGTTCGCGCTCCTGGGCCCGGGCGAGGCGCAGCACCTCCTTGGGGTCCTCGGCGCGGCGCTGAATGAGGGTCAGCGTGTGCAGCACCGAGTCGTGCACGTGGGCGGCGATCTCGGCGCGCTCCTGGGCGCGGATGCGGGCGGTGCGCTCGGCGCCGAGGTCCTGCCACATCCGCAGCGCGTACGGGCCGACCAGCACCAGCACACCGGCGAGCACCGCGAGCGAGGCCTCGATCACCGAGCCGATCGTCGAGCCGCCGCCCTGGGTGGCGAGGAAGGCGATGATGCCCGCCACCACCAGCAGCACGCCCGCGCCGACCCGGGTGTAGGCGCCGCGCCGCTTCTCGCCCTCCTCCAGGCCGAACCAGCGCTGCCAGCGCGAGTCGTCGGCCTGCCGCCAGACCAGCGCCACGCCGACGCCGATCGCCAGCAGCGGCCAGCTGTACGGCTTGGCGGTCTGCACGTTGAGCGCGTTGAGCAGGGCGATCACGCCGATCACCAGCATCACCAGCGCGGCCAGCTGGCCCAGCCCGCCCGGCCGCTGGCCGGAGGCCCCGGCGCCGGACGCGCCGGCCCCCTCGCCGGCCTCGACCGGCTCGCCCCGCAGGGTGTGCTGCAGCACCTCGCGCAGCCGGCCGATCCATCCGCCGCGCCGGCCGGCGCCCTTGCTCAGCTCCCCGCCGCCGCCCACCTGCCAGGAACCGACCGGGACGAAGGAGCCGTTGACGTACACCCAGTGCGCGCCGACCCGCGGCTCGCCGATGCCGATCGGCACCACGAACCAGAACGCCGCGTAGAGCAGTCCGCCGAGCCCCTGGGCGAAGAACAGCACCACGAAGGCGATCCGCACCCAGCTGACGGGCAGTCCGAGGTGCACGGCGAGCCCGTGCGCCACACCGCCGAGCATCCGCCCCTGCGGGCTGCGGTACAGCCGGCGGTAGGGCGGCTTCGCGTCGCCGGGCGCGGACGGGTCGCCGCCCCCGGGCGGTGCGGGCTCGGGGGCGAGGGGACGGGAGTCGGAACCGGGTGCTGCCACGGCACCGATGGTTCCACGCGGGCGGACCCGGACGCATCAGGGTGTGGCCCCGCAGGGACCCTGACGCTTATCAGGGACAAGTCAGGGTCCGAGCAGGGGCGGGACCGGTTGGGCGGGGGTCCGGCACCCAGCAGGATGGTGGGCATGACCGAAGACCACCGTGCAGAGGAGCTCCACGAGGCCGGGACGAGCGCCCCGCCGGCGCCGGACCGACCGCCGCTGACCCGGGCCGAGCGCCACCGCGTGGTGGCCGGCGTCTGCGGCGGCCTCGGCCGGCACCTGGACATCGACCCGGTGGTGTTCCGCGTCGTGACGGTGGTGCTCTGCCTCTCCGGCGGCCTCGGCCTGTTCCTGTACGGCCTCGCCTGGCTGATCGTGCCGACCGAGCCGGGCGCGGACGGCAAGGGCGGCACCCGCTCCGGCCGCACCGAGCTCCAGCGGGTGCTCACCGGCCGGGTGGACGGCCAGTCGGTCGGCGCGGTGCTGCTGACCGTGATCGGCACCGGCGTCTTCTTCTCCTCGATGGGCGACGGCGGCCAGCTGTTCCCGCTGCTGCTGCTCGCCGGGCTGGTCTTCCTGGCCGTCCGCTACGACCCGGAGCGCCGGCGCGGCGGCCGGATCCGCGGCCGCCGCCGGCACCACGGCCACGGTCACAGCCACGGCTACGGGGACGGCGGGCGGCCGGGCGGCCCGTACGACCGCTACTTCCCAGAGGCCGGACCCGCCGCCGACCCCGCCGCGGCCGCCACGAGCGGCTACCGCTGGCCGCCCGAGGAGCCGGCCGCGGCCGAGGAGGCCCGCGCCCGGCACGCCGCCGCGCGCGAGGCCGGCACCGTCCCCGCCGACACCCCGCACGCCGGCCCGTCCGGCTACCTGTGGGACCCGCGCCACCCCGAGCGCAACCCGTACGGCGGCACCGCGCCGACCCCGCCCTACGGCACCCCGCCCCCGCCGCCCGGCGCCCCGGCCCAGCCGTGGTGGCAGCGGACCGACCTGCCGCAGGGCGACCCGCTGCGCAAGGAGGCCGGACCGGTCCCGCCGGCCCCGCCGACCGCGCCGCGCCCGCCCGTGGTGGTGCACCGGCGCGAGCGCTCCCCGCTCGGCCTGATCGGCCTGCTGCTGGCGGTGGGCGCGGCCAGCGCCGTCTGGTCGGCCTCGAACAACGGCGGCGCCACCGTCCGGGCCGGCACCGTGCTGGCCACCGCGCTGCTGGTGATCGGGCTGACCCTGGTGCTCGGCGCCAAGTTCGGCCGGGCCCGCCGGCTGGTCGTCCCCGGTCTGCTGCTCACCGTCGCGCTGACCGCGATCGGCGGCTCCTCGGTCACCACCCGGAACGTGGCCGGCGACCGCACCTGGACCGTCGCCACGGCCGCCGAGCTGCAGCCGAAGTACACGCTGGGGGTCGGCTCGCTGCGGCTGGACCTCAGCCGGATCGACCCGGCCGGCACGACCCTGGCCACCTCGGCCGAGCTGGGCGCCGGCGACCTGACCGTGACGGTGCCGACGGACGTGACGGTCAACGTGCGCAGCGAGATCGGCCTGGTCGAGGTCCGCATCACGGGCCGCGAGGGCTACGACGACGGCCCGGGGAACCGCACCTACCAGCTGCTCCCGGTGAACGGACAGGAATCCAAGGGCACGCTCGACCTCACGCTGAGGGTCGGGCTCGGCAACATCAAGGTGGTCCAGCAGTGAGGAAGCACCAACTCGACCTGTTCTCGCTGATCGCCGGGGGGCTGTTCACCGCGATCGCGGTGCTCTACCTGGTGGCGGCGGTGAACGACGTCTCGGTCAACGGCCGGATCATCATCCCGGTGACCTTCATCGTGCTCGGCCTGGGCGGCCTGGCCGGGGCGGTGGCGGCGGCGGTACGCCGCTCCCGGCCGGAGGAACCCGGGCAGGATGCGGGACACTAGCTCTCCAGCGGGCCCAGGTGCAGCTTGTCGCCCTCCTTGGTGACCCGGTACTTCGGCAGCGGCTTGGTGGCCGGGCCGTTCACCACGGCGCCGGTGGCCGCGTCGAACCGGGAACCGTGGCAGGGGCAGTACAGCTGGCCGTTCTTCGGCGCGTCGACCGCGCAGCCGGAGTGCGTGCAGACCGAGGAGAACGCGCAGTACTGGCCGGCCTTGGGCTGCACCAGGTAGACCGCGTCGCCGCTGGCCGGGTCCTTGACCTGGGCCGAGCCGCCGACCGGGACGCTCGCCGCGTCCACCGTGACCGGCGCGCCGGCCGGTGCCGGGGCGGTCGGCTGCTCGGCCTTCGCGGTGGGCTTGTCCCGCCCGAAGGTGGCGGTCAGCGAGCCGGTGAGCAGCCCGGCTCCGCCCAGCGCGACGGCCGCGAGGCCGCCGTCCATCAGGGCCCGGCGCCGGACGTGGTCCTCGTGCAGGCCGCGCAGGCGGTCCCGGGCGGAGCGCCGGGCGAGGTAGCCGTCCACCGAGAGGTACGGGGTGCCGGCCAGCACCAGCGGCGTCCAGGCCATCAGGTAGGCGAGGTCGTTGCCGAGGTAGTACGGCGTGACGGACCAGCTGATGGTGAGCCAGAGGCTGAGGCTGATCAGCGCCCCGCCGGCGGCGGCGAGCCGGCCCCAGAGGCCGATCAGGGTGCCCAGGCCCACCGCGAGTTCGCCGAAGGCGACCAGCAGGGCGAACGGGGTGGGGTGGGACAGCGCCGGGCCGAGCAGGAAGTCGATCGGGCTGGAACCCTTGACGGCCCGGGTCTGCGAGACGAACGAGGCCGGGTCGCCGGCCCCGGCCAGGTAGTGGCTGTCGGAGAGCTTGTCGAGCGAGGCGTAGACGAAGGTGACGCCGAGGAAGATCCGCAGCGGCAGCAGCGCCAGCCGCGAGCCGGCCGCCTTCCACCCGGCGGTCCGTCCGGTGGCGCCCGCCGGGCCCGGTCCGTCCTGGGTGCCCGGGGGCGGCCCTGCCGTGCCGTCGCCGACGGTCCCGGCCGCCACAGAGCTGCTGGCCTCCGCCATTCCCCACACCTTCCCTCACCGGCCCGCCACCGCCTGACAGGTCCGGACGCATTCTGCCCGCTCGTGGCTGCTTTCGGTGGGAGGGCCCACCCGGGGGCGCGGAGTCGGCGAGCGGGCCGACGACGAACACCCGCGCCGCCGACCCCGGGTACGGGGGCGGCGGCGCGGGTGTTCAGAACCGGTCAGGACCGGCCGGGGCGGGGAGCGCTCACTCCCACTCGATGGTGCCCGGCGGCTTGCTGGTGCAGTCGAGCACGACGCGGTTGACGTCGCGGACCTCGTTGGTGATGCGGGTGGAGATGCGGGCCAGCACGTCGTACGGCAGGCGCGACCAGTCGGCGGTCATGGCGTCCTCGGAGGACACCGGACGCAGCACGATCGGGTGACCGTAGGTGCGGCCGTCGCCCTGGACGCCGACGCTGCGGACGTCCGCGAGCAGGACCACCGGGCACTGCCAGATCTCACGGTCCAGGCCGGCCGCGGTCAGCTCCTCGCGGGCGATCGCGTCGGCGTCGCGCAGCAGGTCCAGGCGCTCCTTGGTGACCTCGCCGACGATCCGGATGCCCAGGCCCGGGCCCGGGAACGGCTGGCGCTGGACGATCTCCTCCGGCAGGCCGAGCTCCTGGCCGACCATCCGGACCTCGTCCTTGAACAGCTTGCGCAGCGGCTCGACCAGCGCGAACTGGAGGTCCTCGGGCAGGCCGCCGACGTTGTGGTGGGACTTGATGTTGGCGGTGCCCTCACCGCCGCCGGACTCCACCACGTCCGGGTACAGGGTGCCCTGGACGAGGAAGTCGACCGACTCGCCGTGCTCGCCGGCCTCGGCGATGATCTCGGCCTGCGCCTGCTCGAAGACCCGGATGAACTCCCGGCCGATGATCTTGCGCTTCTCCTCCGGGTCGCTGACGCCCTTCAGCGCGTCGAGGAAGCGCTCCTGCGCGTCGACGACCTTCAGCTGCACGCCGGTGGCGGCCACGAAGTCCTTCTCGACCTGCTCGGTCTCGCCCTTGCGCATCAGGCCGTGGTCGACGTAGACGCAGGTCAGCCGGTCGCCGATGGCCTTGTTGACCAGGGCGGCGGCGACCGCCGAGTCCACGCCGCCGGACAGGCCGCAGATGGCGCGCTTGTTGCCGACCTGGGCGCGGATCGCCGCGACCTGCTCCTCGACCACGCTGCCGGTGGTCCAGGTGGGGGCCAGGCCGGCGCCGCGGTAGAGGAAGTGCTCCAGGACCTGCTGGCCGTGGTCGGAGTGCAGCACCTCGGGGTGGTACTGGACGCCGTAGAGGCGGGCCTCGTCGTTCTCGAAGGCCGCGACCGGCACCACGTCGGTGGAGGCGGTGACGGTGAAGCCCTCGGGGGCCGCGGAGCAGGCGTCACCGTGCGACATCCACACCGAGTGCTGCGCCGGGACGCCCTCGAACAGGGTCGAGCCGGTGCGCGAGACGGTCAGCGGGGTGCGGCCGTACTCCCGGGCGCCGGTGTTGTCGACGGTGCCGCCGAGCACGGTGGCCATCAGCTGGAAGCCGTAGCACATGCCGAAGACCGGCACGCCGGCCTCGAAGATCGCACGGTCGAGCTGCGGCGCGCCCTCCTCGTAGACCGACGAGGGACCGCCGGAGAGGATGATCGCCTTCGGGTTCTTGGCGAGCATCTCGGCGACCGGCATGCTGCTCGGCACGATCTCGCTGTAGACCCGGGCCTCACGCACCCGACGGGCGATGAGCTGGGCGTACTGGGCACCGAAGTCGACGACCAGGACGGTGTCGGTCTCAGGTACGGACTGGACGGGAGTAGCAGAGGACACAGACGGCCTTCCGGCAGCGGTACGAAAGGTGTCGCGCGTGGCACGCCCTACGGAGGGTGCGCGGAGTGCGACGGGCGGGGGTCTGCCATCGAGTCTACCGGGCTGGCCGGTTTCACTCGTCTGCCCGCCCCGGGGACCGTGACCGGCACGGGCGCCGGTTCGTTGCTCCGGGCGGACCGTACGACCGCGCCGCGCCCACCAGACGCGTCGCCCCCGCCCCGGCCAGGGCGCCTCCGTACGGGCATGCAGGACCACGCGTGGAGCTCACCCCCAGTCCACCGGCGCGCGTGGCGCCGTCGCGGAGAACCGGCCCCGGCCGGGGAGCGACGCGCCGTGGGACCGCGCGCGGGTGCTGCGGCCGGCCAGCAGGGGACAGCGACCCCGGCCGCGACCGGGGCAGGAGGTGGGGCGGCCGGCCGCCGGGGACGCCCGGGGCCGGCCGCCGCACCCGCCGCAGGACCGGCGCACCCCGCCCACCGTCCCCGCGCCGCTGTGCACGTCCCTGTGCGCTCCGGCCAGCATCATTACGCACCGTGATCATCGTCGCCGTCCCCGCGCCGACCCTCGCGACACCCCCGCGCGGCGGGCCCGACCCGGGCCGGCCATCGGCCCGGCCGGAAACGGCCTGTACCGAATCATGCCGAATCGGTTGCAGAGCAAGCCCTTCGTCCAGGACGATGCTGCGTGGAAGGGGTTCTCCCGGTGGCCGACGGGCTACCTGTGGTCCCGTCCCGGTGCCGCCGCGACCCACGGTGGCAACGGTTATCACCTCACGCTCCGTGAGCGATGGTCCGATGCCGGCCTGCGCGCCGGACCGCCGCCACGGCACTGTGCGCCCGCGCTCGCCGGCCCATCCCCGCCGGAGCGGTGGCGTACGGCCCGTCAAGCCAACCGTCCGGACGGCGCTCCTCCCCCGGCGCCGTCACCCAGCACCGGCGCGGCCCTGACGCCGAGTGCTGAGCGACAAAGGGCCCCGTTCCCCCGCGGGGCCCTTTGCCCTGTCCGGGACCGGACGGCTGCCCCGGCCGGCTACTCCGGCCGGCGGCTCCAGACGCCGGGGTCCACCGGCCCGTCGTCCTCCGGGCGCCGCGCGGCGGACCACTGCGTGTCGCCCGAGCCGATCACCTCCGAGACGACCGGTGTGCCGTCGGGGAAGTCGGGCAGGTCCCGCCCGGACTGCGCCGGCACCTTCGCCGACGGAGCCTGCGTCCGGCCGTCGCGGGCCGCCAGCAACGGCGGCACCACCAGCGCGCCGACCGCCGCCCAGACGAGGTTGGCCACCAGCAGCGTCCACGGCACCAGGGAGAGCGCGGTCTCGAACTCGGCGTCCTCGCCGAGGCCGAGGCTGCGGGCGGTGGCCCTCGACGAGCTCAGCATCCCGGACACCACCGTCAGCAGGCTGAGCCCCACCCCGTACACCAGCGCCAGCCGGAGCCGGTCCGCGGCGTCCAGCCGCCGCCGGTACGCCGTCCAGCCGAGCACCGCGGCGGCGGCCAGCGCGAGCAGCCCGGTCCAGCGCCAGTCGCCGCTCGCACCGTGCAGGTCGAAGAAGGAGTACTCGTCGATGTCACCGCGGTCCGGGTACCAGTCCGACTCGCCGACGTCCGGCACCACGCTGCTGGTCCGGAAGGTCGCCCCGGAGCCCAGCCCGAGCAGCATCAGGCCGACGTTGGGCAGGAAGGCCGTCGCGGTGGCGGTCGGTTCGCCGCCGACGCCCTCGTCCCCGCTCAGCACCGCGACCACCACGAGACCGACCACCGACGCCAGGCCGACCGAGACCGCCAGCGCGCGGCCGGCCGCCAGCCCGGCGACCGCCCAGCCGCGCACGGCCCGGTTGCGCCAGGCCGCCCAGCGCAGCGCGTCCGTGCCGTACACCGCGAAGGCGAGCAGCCCGGCGAGCAGCGCCGTCCAGCCGGCCGCCTCGACCCAGCCGGCCGAGGACTCGTAGGTGACCCGCCCGAGCGTCCCGGAGTCCACGTCCACGTCGAAACGGCCGCCCGGTTGCCAGGTGGCGCCGCCGACCAGGCCGAGCAGCGCCGTCACCGCGGCCGCGACCACGGCCGTGCGCACGGCCTCGCCGGTCGCCTGCCGGCGGGTCTGCTGCTCGCCGGTGCGCTCCTGCCCGCGGCGCGCTCCGATCCGCAGGCCGAGCCAGAGCGCGAGCAGCCACAGCCCGGTGACGGTCAGCGGGACCGCGCGCACCAGCACCGCGCTGCCCCGCACGAGTCCGACCGGGCCGCCGGGGCTTGCGTCCAGGCGGAACGGTGCGCCGAGCGCGCCGAGGACGATCGCCAGCGCGGTGCCGAAGCGCGTGCCGTAGGAGGGGTGGTCGAGGACGGCCGTGTAGGGGAAGAACTCCCCCGGGATCGCGACCACCAGCGCGGCCAGCAGCAGCACGGCGGTGGGCGCGACGACCGCGCGCAGCGCCGGGCGCCAGTCGGCACCGGCCAGCCAGAGGAGCACGGCGGGCCGGTTCGCGGCCGGGTCGTACCGCCGGCCTGCGCCCCAGGGCCCCCCGGCTCCCGCCCCCGGCGTCCCCGGGAACGGCGGCACGGCGGGCGGCGCGGGCGACGGCGCTGACGACGGGGGTGGGGGCGGCGGCAGGGCGGGTGGCGGCACCAACGGCCGCCCGCAGGACGCGCAGGCGAGCGCTCCCGGTGCCGACGCCGCGCCGCAGGATGCGCAGATGGCCATGGACCGCGTCCCCCCGTCCGAACGAACGATCTCCTGGTCCCCCAGGGCGCCCCTTTCTCCCATCGGGTACGGACGGCTGTCAACCGCTCACGCGCCGCCGGGCGCTCTCGGGACACACCCGGGACATTCCCGGATCCGGGCGGCGGCCCGGGCGGCGCGGGGTCAGACCTGCTTCTTCGGCACCTCCGGCACCGCCAGCAGCGGCAGCCGCAGCGCGCCGAACGCGTCGGCCGGCACCGCCGGGGCGGCGGGCGGGACCGGGGCGACCCGGCGGTACTGCTCGCCGGGCGCCGGGCGGGTGTCCGGCTCGCCCTTGTTGGGCCACATCGACATGGCCCGCTCGGCCTGCGCCGTGATGGTCAGCGAGGGGTTGACGCCGAGGTTGGCGGAGACCGCCGCACCGTCCACCACACTGATCCCGGGGTGTCCGTGGAGCCGGTGGTAGGGGTCGACCACGCCGGTCAGCGGGGAGTCGCCGATCGGGCAGCCGCCCAGGAAGTGCGCGGTCATCGGGATGTCGAAGATCTCGCCGACGCTGCCGCCGGGGAAGCCGTTGATCTCGTCGGCGAGCGCCCGGGCGCCGCGCTCGGCGGCCGGGATCCAGGTCGGGTTGGGGGCGCCGTGGCCCTGGCTGGAGGTCAGCGCTCCCTTGCCGAGGCCCTTCTCCTTCAGCGAGACGGTGATCGAGTTGTCCAGCGACTGCATCACCAGGCCGATGATCGTCTTCTCGGACCAGCGGTACTGGTTCATCGAGCGGGCGAAGGTCACCGGGTGCTTGACCGAGTTGCCGAGGTAGCGCAGCCAGCGCGGGACCCGTCCGCCGCCCCGCACCTGGGCGATCGACAGCGCGCCCATCGCGTTGGAGCCCTTGCCGTAGCGGACCGGCTCGATGTGGGTGTTCTCGTCCGGGTGGATCGAGGAGGTGATCGCCACGCCCTTGGTGAAGTCCGCGCGGGCGCCGTACCGCCGGTCGGTGGTCTGCGCGCCCACCAGCGCCTCGGAGTTGGTCCGGGTCAGCTCGCCGAGCCGGGCGGAGATCCGGGGCAGGTGGCCGGCCGCGCGCATCCGGTGCAGCAGCGTCTGGGTGCCGTAGGTGCCGGCCGCGACCACCACCCGGGCGGCGGTGATGGTCCGCGCCCCGGCCTTGACCGGGTCGGTGGCGGAGCGGCCGTCGGTGCGCCGGACGTCCACCGCGAAGCCGCCGTCCCGCTCGCGGATCCGGGCCACCGTGGTGAGCGGGTGGATCTCGGCGCCGCCCCGCTCGGCCAGGTACAGGTAGTTCTCGGTGAGCATGTTCTTGGCGCCGTGCCGGCAGCCGGTCATGCACTCGCCGCACTCGACGCAGGCCCGGCGGGCCGGGCCGGCGCCGCCGAAGTACGGGTCCGCCACCTCGGCGCCGGGCGCCGCCTTCGCCGTGCCGTCGCCGTCCTCGCCGTCGCCGAAGAAGACCCCGACCGGCGCCATGTGGAACGTGTCGCCGACGCCCATCCGCTCGGCGGCGGCCCGCAGGTGGACGTCGGACGGGGTGACGGTCGGGTTGAGCCGCACCCCGAGCATCCGCCGCGCCTGGTCGTAGAACGGCGCCAGCTCCTCCTGCCAGTCGGTGATGCGGCTCCACTGGCGGTCCTCGAAGAACGCCTTCGGCGGCACGTACAGGGTGTTGGCGTAGTTCAGCGAGCCGCCGCCGACCCCCGCGCCGGCCAGGATCATCACATTGGCCAGCAGGTGGATGCGCTGGATGCCGTAGAGGCCGAGCTTCGGCGCCCACAGGTAGTTGGCCACGTCCCACGAGTTCCTGGGCAGTTCGTCGCGGTCGAAGCGGCGCCCGGCCTCCAGGACCGCGACCCGGTAGCCCTTCTCGGTCAGCCGCAGCGCCGAGACCGAACCGCCGAAACCGGAGCCGACCACCACCACGTCGTAGTCGAACTCCCGCTCCTCAGCCGAACCCACCATCTGCCACTGCTCCTTCGGAAGTCGTCCACGAAACGGGGGTACCGGCTGCCGCCGGGCGGGCTACCTGACGCGCAGGGCCTTCAGCATCCGCAGCCCGGCGGTCATCATCGCCGCGTACTGCCGGTCGTCCTGGCCGAGCGCCGGCGCGAGCGGCAGCAGCCGCTGGCTCGCGATCGTCTGCGCCTCGGTGAACCGCAGGATGCCCTCGGCGCCGTGCCGCCGGCCGAGCCCGGAGTCGCCCATGCCGCCCATCGGCGAGCCGGCCGAGCCGTACGCCGCGCCGTAGGCCTCGTTGACGTTGACCGTGCCGGTGCGCAGCCGCGCCGCGACCGCCCGGCCGCGCCGGACGTCCCCGGTCCAGACGCTGGAGTTGAGGCCGTACGGGGTGGAGTTGGCGGCGGCGACCGCCTCCTCCTCGGTGTCGAAGCGGTAGACCGAGACCACCGGTCCGAAGGTCTCCTCGCCGCACACCGCCATGTCCGGGGTGACGCCGTCCAGGATGGTCGGCTCGAAGAAGAACGGGCCGAGGTCCGGCCGGGCCCTGCCGCCGGCCAGCACGGTGGCACCGGCCTCGACCGCCTCCTCGACGTGCCGGGTGGTGGCCTCCAACTGCCGGGAGGAGACCAGCGAGCCCATGTCGGCCCCGTACGCGAGGCCGCCGCCGAGCCGCAGCGCGCGGGTGCGGGCGGCGAACTTCGCGAGGAACTCGTCGGCCACCGAGCGGTGCACCAGCAGCCGCTCGATCGAGATGCAGAGCTGGCCGGCCGAGGAGAAGCAGGCCCGGACGGCGCCTTCGGCGGCCCGGTCGAGGTCGGCGTCGGCGAGCACCAGCATGGCGTTCTTGCCGCCGAGTTCGAGCGAGGCGCCGACCAGCCGCCCGGCGGCGCGCCGGGCGACGTCGCGGCCGGTGCGGGTGGAGCCGGTGAACGAGACGTAGTCGCCGTGCTCGACCACGGCGGGGCCGATCACCGGGCCGTCGCCGATCACGATCTGCCACAGGTCGGCCGGCAGCCCGGCCTCGATCAGCAGCTCACGGGCCCAGAGCGCGGTCAGCGCGGTCTGCGTGTCCGGCTTGTTGACCACCGCGTTGCCGGCCACGAAGGCCGGCAGGGCGTCGCCGACCGACAGCTCCAGCGGGTAGTTCCACGGCGAGATGTGGCCGACCACGCCCTTGGGGCGGCGGGCCTCGACGGCCTGGGTGAGCAGCGGCACCGCGCCGAGGTGCCGCTTGTCGCGCAGGTACGCGGGGGCGCAGCGGCCGTAGTGACGGGCGGCGATGGCGACGGCCATGACCTCCTCGAAGGCGTGCAGCCGGGCCTTGCCGGTCTCCGCCTGGACGAGGTCGAGCACCTCCTCCTGCCGCTTGAGCAGCAGGTCGTGGAAGCGCAGCAGGACGGCGGCGCGACGGCGGACCGGCAGCGCGGCCCAGGCCGGCTGGGCGCGCCGGGCCAGCTCGAAGGCGACCTCGACGTCCGCCGGGGTGGACTGCGGCAGGCCGGCCAGCCGCTCGCCGGTCAGCGGGGCGACCGTCTCCACCACGCTGGGCTCGCCGGTGGCGGTGATCCCGGCGGCGAGGCGGGCGACCAGGGACGACGGCACGGCCGAGGCGACGGTGCGCCCGCCGCCGGGTGCGGCGGGATTGCGGCCCGGCGCGCCGGTGCCGGCGGGGTCGTTGGCCGTGGCAGCTGCTGTGAGGTCCGTCATGAGGCGCAGCCTAGGCGCTCGGCGCCCGGTTCGGTACCCGTCGGTAACAACAAACCGGACGGCCGGCGGCCCCGAGGGACCGGCTGGTCAGCCGGTCAGCGGGTCGGCGTGAAGTAGTGCAGCACCGCGTTGAAGCGCTGCTCGGCCTCGTTCCACTCGGTGCCCCGCTCCGGGCTGGACGAGTAGATCGCGTAGCTGGTGCCGTCCTTGTCGATGAACTCGGCCTCGATCGCCCGCCGGCGACCGCCCTCCTTCGCCAGGTAGCTGAACTCCCAGACCGCCGCCTCGTGGCCGTTCACCGCGACGCTGGTCAGCTTGTGCTGCTTGTAGTCCTTGAGCGAGGAGACGGTGCTCTCCATCTGCCGCATGTGCTCCAGCGGCCGGACCGACTGGCCCACGGTGACCGCGAACTGCAGGTAGTGCACCTTGTTGTCGGGGCTGTAGTAGATCTGGTTGTCGGGCGTGCTGCTGCGCTGCCAGACCGGGGTGGTCGCGGGCAGCGGGAAGCGGAAGCCGGCCGGGTCGTCCACCCAGCGGTAGCCGACGGGCGGCGCGGGCACGCCGTCGCCGGGTCCGCTCGGCTGCGGCTCGGCCACGGTCGGGGTCGGCTTGACCACGTCCGCGTCCGACCCGCCGTGCCGTCCTCTCAGGTAGAACACCCCGGCGACGACCCCGGTGGCCAGCACCGCCAGCGCGATCGCCAGGACCAGCAGCACGCGCCGGCGCCCGGCCGGCCCGCGTACCGGCGCATCGGCGTACACCGCCGGCGCGACCGGTCCGGCAGGCGCCCCTTCGACGAACTCCCGCGCCGGGTCCGCCCCGACGGACGGCGCCGCGGACGGCACCGCCGGCGGCTCCTCGGCCACGGCCGCCGCCGTCCGCGGCACGGTGACCGCCTCCGGCCCCTCGGCGGGCCGCCCGGCCACCTCGCCCGACCCGTCCGGCCGCTCCGGCTCGCCCGGCTGACCCGCGTCGCCCGACCGGTCCACCACCGGCACCGACTGGGTCGGTATCCGCACCGGCGTGACCGGCTTGAACCCGAGGGTGTGCCCGGCCTGCACCTCGGCCAGCATCCGGGCCGCCTCGTCCGCGGTCGGCCGGTCCTCCGGGTCCTTGGCCATCAGCGCGGCCAGCACCGGCCCCAGCGGCCCGGCCCGGCGCGGCTCCGGCAGCGGATCCCCGACCACCGCGGCCAGCGTGGTCAGCGGCGAGGTGCGGCGGAACGGCGAGTCGCCCTCCACCGCCGCGTACAGCGTCGCGCCGAGCCCCCACAGGTCGGAGGCCGGGCCCGGCCGCTCGCCCTGTGCCCGCTCCGGCGCCAGGTAGTCCGGCGAACCGACCAGGTCGCCCGGCCGGGTCAGCTCGGCCGAGCCCTCGTAGGTCGCGATGCCGAAGTCCAGCAGCACCGCCCGCCCGGTCCCGTGCTCCAGCAGCACATTGGCCGGCTTCACGTCCCGGTGCAGCACACCCAGCTGGTGGCCCCGGTGCAGCGCGGCCAGCACCTGGCCGCCCACCTCGGCGGCGGCGCGCGGCGGCAGCGTGCCGTCCTGGCTGATCACATCGGCCAGCGAGCGGCCGTCGACCAGCTCCATGACGATCCACGGCCGGCCGTCCTGCTCCAGCACGTCGTGCACGGTGATCACGCCGGGGTGCTTGATCCGGGCGGCCGCGGCGGCCTCCCGCTTCATCCGGGCGTGCAGGATCTGCAGCTCCTCCTCGGGGAGGTGGTTGACGGTCAGCTCCTTGACCGCGACCTCACGGTCCAGCATCCGGTCCCGGGCCCGCCACACGGTGCCCATCCCGCCGCGGCCCAGCCGCTCGCCCAACTCGTAGCGCCCGGCCAGCAGCCGCTCCGCCTCGGCCGACTCCGGCCGGTCCTGCGCGCCCATCCGCGACCGCTCCCCCTCATCCACCTGCCGTCACCGCGACGGAGGGCCCGGCGCAGACCACTCGGTGCAGACCGCTGAATCGAACAAATCCCACGGACACATTAGGCGCCCCGGTCCTCCCCCGGTAATCTCCCCCACCCGCCACCTCGGCGACCACGTTCCCACCGGCCCCGTCAGCCTGCGAACAGCACCACGGCCACCACGCCGAGCAGCAGCAGCAGGAACACCCCGCCCACCAGGACCGGGCCCAGCAGCGCCGGCGGGATCCGCGGCGGCCGGTCCGGTCCGGACGCCTCCGCCCGCGGCCGCTCGGCACCCGCCGCACCGTCACGCTTCGCCGCACCGTCGCGCTTCACCCCACCGCGCCGCCCGGGCGCGCGACGCTGCTCCGGCAGCGGCGGCGCCACCCGCTCGCCGGCCGCCGGCTCCGGCGCGCCCGCCAGCAGCTCCGCCAGCTCCAGCCGGACCTCCGCGGCCGTCGGCCGCCGCGCCGGATCGGGCTGCAGCAGCCGCTCCACCAGCGGCCCCAGCGGCCCGCACGCCTCCGACGGCACCCGCCGGCCCTCCCGCACCGCCGTCACCAGCTCCGGCACCCCGCTCTCCGGGTACGGCGCGCGACCGGTCACCATCCGGTGCAGCAGCACCCCGAGCGCCCAGCAGTCGCCGGCCGGACCGCCGTCCAACGGCCAGCGCTCCGCCACCGACCCGACCAGCTCGGCCCGCACCTCGTAGCGGCGCCGCCCGCCCGGGCCGCCCAGCTCCTCGGCCAGCACCTCCTCGGCCACCCCCGGGAGCAGTCCGCCCAGCAGCGCCGCGCCGTCCTCGCAGACCAGCACCGAACCGGCGGTCAGGTTCCCGTGCGCCAGGCCCGCGTCGTGCAGCGCCCGCAGCGCCGCGGCGAGGTCCGCGGCGACCTCCGCCGCCCGGTACGGCGGCAGCGGCCCGTCCGCGAGCAGCGCGGCCAGCGGCCGACCGGCCTGCCGCTCCTCGACGGTCCAGAGCCGGTCGCCCTCGACGAACGCCCCGGCGCCCTGCAGCAGCCGCGGATGCCGCGGTGCGGCGGCACCGACCGCCGCCACCCGGCGGACCAGCCGCTCGCCCTCGACCGGCCCGGAGCCGTCCGGCTCCTGATCGCCGATCAGCGACGCGGGAAGCTCCCACGCACGCAGCCGGACGACGTCGCCGCTCCGCTCGTCCACGGCGAACGCGCTCAGCGCCTCCGGCCGGTCCGTCAGCCGGTAACGCCCCGCCAGCACCTGCCCCGGGCCCGCTCGCATGCGTGTTCCTCTCCGCTCACCGCCAAGCCTAGGCCCAGTCCGGCCACGGAAGGCACCGCGCGGGCACCCCGGATTACCCTCGGTCCATGGACTGGACCGATCTGATCGACGCGGCCTTCGACGCGGCCGGCAGCAGCAACAACGGCACCCGGGCCGAGGCCCTGCGCACCGTCGAGGCGAACGTCGCCCCCGACGAGAAGCCGGTCGCCTCCACGGCCGGGCGCCACCCCGACCACTTCCGCAAGGGCGTCCTGGTCCTGACCACCCACCGGCTGCTCTTCCTCAAGGACGGCAAGCCCCCGGTCCCGGTTCCGCTGGAGGCGGTCACCGACGCGACCGTCACCAGGACCCGGATCAACGGCGAGGTGCTGCTGGTGGTCGCGCTGACCGGTTCGCACCGCTTCGAGGACGTGGTCAAGGCGGAGATGTTCGCCGAGCGGATCCGCACCACCGCCCTGAACGCCCGCCAGTCCTCCCGGAAGGCCCTCGACGCCCCGGCCCCCGCAGCCGCCGCCTCCGGCGCCGAGCTGCTGGAACAGCTGGAACGACTGGCCGCCCTGCGCACCGCCGGCGCCCTCACCGAGGAGGAGTTCACCCGCGCGAAGCACCGCCTGATCGGCTGACCCGCAGCCGCACGGCCATCAGCGCGGACCGATCACGACGCCGGCTGGAAGGTGTCGAAGGCGGCCTGGCGGGCCTGCACGTTCTGCGGGGCGGCCCAGTCCGCGTCCGGCGTCGTCCAGTAGATCGCGTAGCCGTACTTGGCCGGGGAGCCGGTGACGAAGCCGCGGTTCAGCGAGTGCGTGCGCGGGCTGCCGCTGGTCCACTCCCAGTCGGCCGCGTTGGTCCACTCCCGGTAGGCGACGGACTGCAGCTGCACCCGCTGGTAGTTGGTCACCTGGCCGCGCAGCCCCGGCTCGGCGTCCTGCCAGTCGGCGAGCGCGCTCGGCCCCGGGCTGGTCGTCCACTCGATCCGCAGGGTGCTGCCGTTGCCCTTGAAGGTGCGGCGGGTCGGCTCCGAGCCCGACGGCTGCAGCCAGTCGGGCAGCACGACGGAGAAGCCGGACGGGTCCTTGTACTCGTGGTAGCCGGCCGGCACCGCCGCCCCGGTCGCCGTCGGCGTGGGCGTCGGGGTCGGCGTGGGCGTCGGAGTCGGGGTCGGGGTCGGCGTGGGCGTCGGCGTGTCGCTCGGCGTCGGGTCCGCACTCGGCGTGGGGGCGGGCTCGGGCGCCGCGTCCTGCGTCGGACCGGAGCTCTCCGAAACCGTCACCGGCGCCGCGCCGCCCGGCGTGACGTCCGCCGCCACGGTGCCGCGCGCGCCGTTCGCCGAGCCCTCGTCGGAGCCGCCGAGCGCCTGCACCAGCGCGACCACGCCCGCGATCAGCAGCAGCACCACCACGACCGTCGCCACGGCCAGCCGCCGCCGACCGGTGCGCGGGTCGGCCCCGGCCGCCTGGGTCGCGCCCAGCGTCCACTCACTGGTGACCGGCCGTACCGCATCCGTGTCCGAACCCGAAGGATCCGACGGACCCGACCCGCCCGCGGCACCCGCCGCCCCCGAAGGCTCGCCGGGCACCACCGGCGCCGTCGGCTCCCCCTTCCCGGCGTCCCCGGCCCGGCTGCCCACCCGCACCGTCCCCAGCAGCCCGCCGATCGGCCGCTTCGCGCCGCCGTCCGCGACCGGCACCGCCTGCTCGGTGGTCGACTCGGCCCGCGCGGTCGCCTCGGCGACCACCCGCTTGAGCATCGCCCGGGTCTGCGAGGCGGTCAGCCGCTTCGCCGGGTCCTTGGCCAGCAGCCCCTCGATCACCGGCAGCAGCGGCCCCGCGTTCGCCGGGGCGGACAGCTCCTCCGTCATCACCGCGGTCAGGGTCGCCAGCGCCGAGCCCCGGTCGTACGGGGGCCGGCCCTCGACCATCGCGTACAGCGTGCCGCCCAGCGACCACAGGTCGGCCGGCGGTCCGGGCTTCTGCCCCTGGGCCCGCTCCGGGGATATGTACGAGGGCGCGCCGACCAGCATCCCGGTGGAGGTCACCGAGCTGTCGCCCTCCACGCTGGCGATGCCGAAGTCGGTGAGCACCACCCGGCCGTCCTCGCCGATCAGCACGTTGGACGGCTTGACGTCCCGGTGCAGGATGCCGAGCGCGTGGGCGGCGCTCAGCACGCCGAGCACGTCCAGCGCGATCTCCGCCGCCCGGGCCGGCGCCAGCGGGCCGTCCTCGCGGACCACGTCCGCCAGCGAGCGGGACTCGACCAGCTCCATGACGATCCACGGCCGGTCGTCCTCCTCGACCACGTCGAAGACGGTGACCGCCGAGTTGTGCCGGATCCGCGCCGTCGCCTTGGCCTCGCGCAGGGTGCGGACGATCAGCCGGTGCTTCTCGTCCTCGTCCACGCTGGCGTTCATCCGCAGTTCCTTGACCGCGACCGTCCGGCCCAGCATTTCGTCCTCGGCGCGCCAGACGGTGCCCATGCCGCCGCGTCCGAGGACGTCGTTCAGCCGGTAGCGTCCGGCCAGGAGGCGGCCGTTGGAACCCTGCGCCTGGGTCATTCGGAACGTTCCCCCATGTGCTGCTGGCGGTCGTGGTGACGGCGTGTCGGACCGGCGTCGGGCCCGAGCGCCCAAGCCTCCATCATCCCCTGTCACGCGCGCCCCCGACCACCCGGCCCCCGGCCACCCTGGCGCGCGCCCGGGTCGGGGCGGCGCTCCGTGCCCGATCCGTGATCGAAAACTCTGTCGACCCCGGTCCGGGCCCTGCTACCGTTCGGCAGCTCACCGTCTTTCCGGGGGGAACACGACGTCCATGACCGCATCCGAACCGGGCGCTGACGGCCAGTCGGTCCGGCCGCCCACGGCCCCGCACTTCTCGGTCGCACCGGAACCGGAGACCCCCGAGGGCTACGTGGCCCCCGGGATGCCCGGCGCCCCGGTGGCCGGTTACCGCCCCGTCGAACCGGCCGACCCGGCCGGGACCGGTGCGGCCGACGGCACCGGCGGCGCCCCGGAACGCCGTCGCCGCCGGCACCGGACGGGCCCGGCCGTCGCGCTGGCCGTCCTCGCGATGCTGGCCGGCGCCGCGGCGTTCGGCTGCGCCCCGGCCCGCGCGGAGGCCACCGTCGGCTGGCTGGCCATCGCCCCCGCGGCGGCGGTCGCCTGGCCGCTGGGCCGGCTCGGCGGCCCGGGCCGGATGCTGCCGCCGCTGGGCGCGTTGCTGGCGTCCGGCGCGCTGTTCCTCGGCCAGCTACTCGGGCAGACCCGCCGGCTGCACGAGCTGGCGGGCACCGGCTACGGCGAGCTGCTGCGCGACGCCCTCCCGCTCTGGCGCGACGGCCGCCGCCCGCTGGACCTGGTTTTCTTCGGCATCGCCGTGATCGGCGGCTTCCTGCTCACCCGCCGCGCCGCCACCCGCCAGTGAACCCGCGCCGACACGGCGCGGGGCCCCCGGCGCGGTGCGCGACGGGGGCCCCGGGAGAACGGGCTCAGCGGTGGTTGAGCGCCGGGTTGACGGTCACCTCGACCCGCTGGAACTCCTTGAGCTCGGTGTACCCGGTGGTCGCCATCGCCCGGCGCAGCGCGCCGAACAGGTTCATGGTGCCGTCCGGGGTGTGCGACGGGCCGGTGAGGATCTCCTCGGTGCTGCCGACGGTGCCGAGGTCGACCCGCTTGCCGCGCGGCAGCTCCTCGTGGACGGCCTCCATGCCCCAGTGGTAGCCCTTGCCGGGCGCGTCGGTGGCGCGGGCCAGCGCGGCACCGATCATCACCGCGTCGGCGCCGCAGGCGACCGCCTTCGGGATGTCGCCGCTGTAGCCGACGCCGCCGTCCGCGATGACGTGCACGTAGCGGCCGCCGGACTCGTCCATGTAGTCGCGGCGCGCGGCGGCGACGTCGGCGACGGCGGTGGCCATCGGCACCTGGATGCCGAGCACGTTGCGGGTGGTGTGCGCGGCGCCGCCGCCGAAGCCGACCAGCACGCCGGCCGCGCCGGTGCGCATCAGGTGCAGCGCGGCGGTGTAGGTCGCGCAGCCGCCGACGATGACCGGGACGTCCAGCTCGTAGATGAACTGCTTCAGGTTGAGCGGCTCGGCCGCGCCGGAGACGTGCTCGGCGGAGACGGTGGTGCCGCGGATGACGAAGACGTCGACCCCGGCGTCCACGACGGCCTTGGAGAACTCGGCGGTGCGCTGCGGCGAGAGCGCGGCGGCGGTGACCACGCCGGAGTCGCGGACCTCCTGGATCCGCTGCTTGATCAGCTCGGCCTTGATCGGCTCGGCGTAGATCTCCTGCAGGCGGCGGGTCGCGGCGGACTCGTCGGTGATCGCGGCGATCTCGTCGAGCAGCGGCTGCGGGTCCTCGTAGCGGGTCCAGAGGCCTTCCAGGTTCAGCACGCCGAGGCCGCCGAGGCGGCCGATGGCGATGGCCTGCTGCGGGGAGACCACGCTGTCCATGGGCGCGGCCAGGAACGGCAGCTCGAAGCGGTAGGCGTCGATCTGCCAGGCGATCGAGACCTCCTTCGGGTCACGCGTACGGCGGCTGGGGACGACGGCGATGTCGTCGAAGGAGTACGCCCGACGGCCGCGCTTGCCTCGCCCGATCTCGATCTCAGTCACTTCGAGCCCTTCTGGTGGTGTTGCTCATGCCCGCCGGGTCACCCCGGCCGCCCCCCAGTATCCCGCACCCGTCCGCCCTCGCACGGCCCCGCCCGGCCCCCGGTCCCCCGGCAGACGGTCTCCGGACAGCCCGCGGGGCCCGCCACCCCTCGGTGGCGGGCCCCGCGGCCGGGTGCCCCGCTCAGCGGCGGGCGCTGTAGTTCGGCGCCTCGACGGTCATCTGGATGTCGTGCGGGTGGCTCTCCTTGAGGCCCGCCGAGGTGATCCGGACGAACCGGCCCTTGCTCTCCATCTCGGCGACGTTGGCGGCGCCCACGTAGCCCATGGTCTGGCGCAGACCGCCGACCAGCTGGTGCAGCACCGCGCCGAGCGGGCCGCGGTAGGGCACCTGGCCCTCGATGCCCTCGGGGACGAGCTTGTCGTCCGAGGCCACCTCGGCCTGGAAGTAGCGGTCCTTGGAGTAGGAGCGGCCCTGGCCGCGGGACTGCATCGCGCCCAGCGAACCCATGCCGCGGTAGGACTTGTACTGCTTGCCGTTGATGAACAGCAGCTCGCCCGGGGACTCCTCGCAGCCGGCCAGCAGCGAGCCCAGCATCACGGTGTCGGCGCCGGCGGCCAGCGCCTTGCCGATGTCGCCGGAGTACTGCAGGCCGCCGTCGCCGATGACCGGCACGCCGGCCGCCTGGCAGGCCAGCGCGGCCTCGTAGATCGCGGTGACCTGCGGGACGCCGATGCCGGCGACCACGCGGGTGGTGCAGATGGAGCCCGGGCCGACGCCGACCTTGACGCCGTCCACGCCGGCGTCGATCAGCGCCTGGGCGCCGTCGCGGGTGGCGACGTTGCCGCCGACCACGTCGACCTTGACGGCCGACTTGATCTTCGCGATCCAGGCCAGCGCGTTGTGGCTGTGGCCGTGCGAGGTGTCGACGACCAGGAAGTCCACGCCCGCCTCGACCAGGGCCTGGGCCCGGTCGAAGGCCTCGGCGCTGGCGCCGACGGCGGCACCGACCAGCAGCCGGCCCTCGGAGTCCTTGGCGGCGTTGGGGTACTGCTCGGCCTTGACGAAGTCCTTGACCGTGATGAGGCCCTTGATCCGGCCGTCGTCGTCGACCAGCGGCAGCTTCTCGATCTTGTGGCGGCGCAGCAGCGCCATCGCGTCGACGCCGGAGATGCCGACCTTGCCGGTGATCAGCGGCATCGGGGTCATGATCTCGCGGACCTGGCGGGTGCGGTCGGTCTCGAAGGCCATGTCGCGGTTGGTGACGATGCCGAGCAGCTTGCCGCTCTCGTCGGCGATCGGCACACCGGAGATCCGGAACTTGGCACAGAGCGCGTCGGCCTCGCCCAGCGTGGTCTCCGGGCCGACCGTGATCGGGTCGGTGACCATGCCCGACTCGGAGCGCTTCACCAGGTCGACCTGGTTGGCCTGGTCCTCGACCGACAGGTTGCGGTGCAGGACGCCGACGCCGCCCTGACGGGCCATCGCGATCGCCATCCGCGACTCGGTGACCTTGTCCATCGCCGCGGAGAGCAGCGGAATGTTGACGCGCACGTTGCGGGAGACCCGCGAGGAGGTGTCGACCTCGTTCGGCAGCACCTCGGACGCCCCCGGCAGCAGCAGGACGTCGTCGTACGTGAGTCCGAGCATCGCGAACTTCTCGGGTACGCCTGCGGCGTTGTAAGACATTTCGGGGGTACCTTCCGTGGCCGGCTCGATCAGCTCGCGCCCTGCAGGTGGGGGCGCTGTCATCAGCTCACTCGCTCGGACGCCGAAAGCCCGGTGGCCGTGACCGTTGGAGGATCCTCCAGGGAAACCCCGTGCACACCGTCGAAACTTTGGCGACCCGCCCAGGCGCCGATACCCCATGGTACTGGCACCGCGAATGCGCTCTCGTGTGCCCTTGACAACACAGCCCGGCCGTGGGCCATTCCGCCCCTACGAGGACTCCTCCGCGAGCGCCCGCAGCCGGCTGAGCGCACGGTGCTGGGCGACCCGGACGGCCCCCGGGGACATGCCGAGCACCTCGCCGGTCTCCTCCGCCGAGAGCCCGGCGGCCACCCGCAGCAGCACCAGCTCGCGCTGGCGGGCCGGCAGGTTGGAGAGCAGTTCCTTCGCCCAGGCCGCGTCGCTGCTGAGCAGCGCCCGCTCCTCCGGGCCGAGCGCGTCGTCCGGCACCTCCGGCAGGTCGTCCTGCGGGATCACCGTCGAGCCGGGCCCGCGCATCGCGGCCCGCTGCAGATCGGCGATCTTGTGCGCGGCGATCCCGTAGACGAAGGCCTCGAACGGGCGCCCCTGGTCCCGGTACCGGGGCAGCGCGCAGAGCACCGCGACGCAGACCTCCTGCGCGATGTCGTCCACGTGGTGCCGGGCGCCGCCGGGCAGCCGCACCAGCCGGCCCCGGCAGTACCGCAGGGCCAGCGGGTGGACGTGGGCGAGCAGCGCGTCGATCGCCGGACCCTCGCCGCGGACGGCGGCCGCGACCAGTGCGGGGAGCGCACCGGGCCCGTCGCCCGGTTCCGCGTACCCCGGGCCGGGCCCGGGCGCGGAGGGCTCGGCCTCCACCGGGTCGGCCTCACCGGGAGCCCCGGTCACGTCGTCACGCATCGGTCCATGGTGCCTGGTCGCGCGGGAAAACGCGGCACCGCGTCCGGAGTTGTGCACCGGAACGTTATGCGGTGCCGCACCGGTCCACACCACCGGCCCCTCCTGCACCGTCCCGCCTCCCGCCCCGCCGCCCAGGGCGCTCCCGTCCGCGGCGCCGTCCGCCGAGTCTCCCGCGGCCGTGTGGTTCGCCGCAGTTCCTGCCCGCTGGTCCCCGAGGTGCTCCACTCCTCCATGGTGCAACCTCGGGACCGTAACGTCACACGCCCCCGCACGGACAATCGTGCGGAGCGTGCCGGAACCGGCGGCGCCGGCGGCGGTCAGCGGACCAGGCCCCAGCGGAAGCCCAGCGCCACCGCGTGCGCGCGGTCCGAGGCGCCGAGCTTCTTGAACAGCCGCCGGGCATGGGTCTTGACGGTGTCCTCGGAGAGGAACAGCTCGCGGCCGATCTCGGCGTTGCTGCGCCCGTGGCTCATGCCTTCGAGCACCTGGATCTCACGCGCCGTCAGGGTCGGCGCCGCGCCCATGTCCGGGCTGCGCAGCCGGCGGGGGGCGAGCCGCCAGGTCGGGTCGGCGAGCGCCTGGGTGACGGTGGCCCGCAGTTCGGCGCGCGAGGCGTCCTTGTGCAGGTACCCGCGGGCGCCGGCGGCGACCGCGAGGGCGACCCCGTCGAGGTCCTCGGCGACGGTGAGCATGATGATCCGGGCGCCCGGGTCGGCGGACAGCAGCCGCCGGACCGTCTCCACCCCGCCGAGGCCGGGCATCCGGACGTCCATCAGGACGAGGTCGGAGCGGTCGGCCACCCAGCGGCGGAGGACCTCCTCCCCGTTCGTCGCGGTGGTGACCCGGTCGACACCGGGTACGGTCGCGACCGCGCGGCGAAGCGCCTCGCGGGCGAGCGGGGAATCGTCGCAAACGAGAACGGAAGTCATGACCGTCGTCCTCCGCAGCTGATCCGCGTCACGTTGAGCCTCCTGGCTGGTACGAACCTCTTCGACACGGCCGATCGGCGTCAGACTCCGTGCTGATCGCCTGAGATTCCCCGCGATCGTTCCCGACGTCCGGCGTCCGCTAACCGCCTCCGCACTTCCAACGACCATCACTCGAATGAGTTACGGCCTTCGGGGCCATCTCCACCACTGTACGTGGCCGACCCGTTACCGATCAGCCGCATCGCGGTGCACACGCCGCACTTTTGCGCAGCTCGCGCGCGGTCGGCGTACAACCCGCACACCCGCGCGGGTCCGTGTGCGCCCGTCGGCCACCCGATTGCCACATCCGCGCCCGGCGGTCGCCGGCCCGGCAGGCATGCCCACTTTGCCCGGTTTCAGAGCTTTCGTATGGTCATTGACTGTTGTGCCACTCTGTGGGTGACTTGTCCATGGAGTTGCCGTAAGTCATATTTCCAGGTGTCCACACCGCGCCGGACGCCCGCCGTGCCGTCGCCGACGCAAGCCGCCGGCGACCGGCCCGCGGTCGACGACCTCTGAAGGGAATGAGCCATGGCAGATTTCTCCCGACTCCCCGGCCCCAACGCGGACCTCTGGGACTGGCAGCTCTCCGCGGCCTGCCGCGGGGTGGACAGCTCGCTCTTCTTCCACCCCGAGGGGGAGCGCGGCGCGGCCCGCAGCTCGCGCGAGGCGAGCGCCAAGGAGGTCTGCATGCGCTGCCCGGTGCGCACCGAGTGCGCCGCGCACGCGCTGGCGGTGCGCGAGCCGTACGGCGTCTGGGGAGGCCTGACCGAGGACGAGCGCGAGGAGATGATGGGCCGCTCGCGCAACCGGCTGGTGGAGGTGCCGCTCGCCGCGCCGAGTGCGGCCCAGCAGTAGAAACGCCAGGCTCCGCCCGACCGGGAAGAAACGTTACTTCCCGAAGTGACACCTGTTCGGGGCCCGCCCGGTCGACCCGGGCCCGGCACACCGGCGGGTCAGCGCCCCGCCGTCGCCCCCGCCGCCGCCCCCGCCAGCCGCTCCAGCATCAGCGCCACCGCCGGCACCTCCGCGAGGTCCGGCAGGGTCAGCGCGACCACCTGCCGCACCGCCGGCGCCCCCGAGACGGCGTGCACCGCCACCGGCACCACCCCGTCCGGCCGCACCGACTCCAGCGCCAGCCCGGGCAGCACCGCCACCCCGAGTCCGGCCGCCACCAGCCCGACCACCGCCGGGTAGTCGTCGGTCGCGAAGTCGATCCGCGGCTCGAAGCCGGCGCCCGCGCACAGCTCCACCAGGTGCCCCCGGCACTGCGGGCAGCCGGCGATCCACTGCTCCCCCGCCAGTTCGGCCAGCCCCACCGGCCCGCCGCGCCCGGCCAGCCGGTGCCCCGCGGGCAGCAGCCCGACCAGCGGGTCGTCCAGCAGCGGGGTGACCACCAGATCGGACCAGTCGGCCCCGGCGCTCAGCTGCTGGGCCTCCAGATTGGCCTCGGCGCGCGCCTCCCGGGGCGTTCCGTGCGCGGGCGCGGGCGCCGGCGCGAGAGTGGATCCGGGGGCCTGCGGGTAGCGGAAGGCGAGCGCGACCTCGCACTCACCGCCGCGCAGCATCGCCAGCGACTCCGGCGGCTCCGCCTCGACCAGCGACACGCGCACGCCCGGATGGCTGTCCCGCAGCCGGGCGACGGCGGGCGGCACCAGGGTCGAGCTGGCGGTCGGGAAGGACACCAGCCGGACCCGTCCGGCCCGCAGCCCGGCGATCGCGGCGACCTCCTCCTCCGCGGCGGAGAGCCCGGCGAGGATCCCGGTGGCATGCTTGAGCAGGACCCGCCCGGCCTCGCTCAGCTGCATCCCGCGGCCCGAGCGGACCACCAGCGGGGTGTCCACGGACTTCTCCAGGGCCTTCATCTGCTGGCTGATGGCGGGCTGGGTGCAGCCCAGCTCGCGGGCCGCGGCGGAGAAGGAGCCGGTGCGGGCTACGGCACGCAGGACGCGCAGGTGGCGGGCCTCGATCATGCCACCAAGATATAAGAGATTCTTTGCATTACGCAAAATTCAACTGATAGTTGAAGGCTGAAACAGCCTTGAACGGCCGCAGGCCCGGCCCGCCACCCCTCTCGGGGCGCGGACCGGGCCTGCGTCAGTGGCTGCGCTCAGCGGCTGCGGCCTCGGTGGCTACGGCCTCAGTGCGAGTGGCCGTGACCGCCGTGCGAGTGACCGTTGTCGGCCTCCTCCTCCTTCTTCTCCACCACGAGGGTCTCGGTGGTGAGCAGCAGGGAGGCGATCGAGGCGGCGTTCTCCAGGGCGGAGCGGGTGACCTTGACCGGGTCGATGACGCCGGCCTTGACCAGGTCGCCGTACTCGCCGGTGGCGGCGTTGTAGCCCTGGCCCTGCTCCAGCTCGGAGACCTTGGAGGTGATGACGTAGCCCTCCAGGCCGGCGTTCTGGGCGATCCAGCGCAGCGGCTCGTGCAGCGCCTTGCGGACGACCGCGACACCGGTGGCCTCGTCGCCGGACAGGCCCAGGCCGTCGTTCAGCACCTTGGCGGCGTGGACCAGGGAGGCGCCACCACCGGCGACGATGCCCTCCTCGACCGCGGCGCGGGTCGCCGAGATGGCGTCCTCCAGGCGGTGCTTGCGCTCCTTGAGCTCCACCTCGGTGGCGGCACCGACGCGGATGACGCAGACGCCGCCGGCCAGCTTGGCCAGGCGCTCCTGCAGCTTCTCGCGGTCCCAGTCGGAGTCGGTGTTGGCGATCTCGCCCTTGATCTGGGCGACGCGGCCGGCCACGGCCTCGCTCTCGCCGGCACCGTCGACGACGATCGTCTCGTCCTTGGTGACGGTCACGCGGCGGGCCGAGCCCAGCACGTCCAGACCGGCCTGGTCGAGCTTGAGGCCGACCTCCTCGGAGATCACGGTGCCGCCGGTCAGGACGGCCAGGTCGCCGAGGATCGCCTTGCGGCGGTCGCCGAAGCCCGGGGCCTTGACGGCCACCGCGTTGAAGGTGCCGCGGATCTTGTTCACCACGAGGGTGGACAGCGCCTCGCCGTCGACGTCCTCGGCGATGATCAGCAGCGGGCGGGACGAGCCGCCCTGCAGGATCTTCTCCAGCAGCGGCAGCAGCTCCTGGATGGAGGAGATCTTGCCCTGGTTGATCAGGATGTACGGGTCCTCCAGGACCGCCTCCTGCCGCTCCGCGTCGGTGACGAAGTACGGCGACAGGTAGCCCTTGTCGAACTGCATGCCTTCGGTGAAGTCCAGCTCCACGCCGAAGGTGTTCGACTCCTCGACGGTGATGACACCGTCCTTGCCGACCTTGTCGATCGCCTCGGCGATCAGCTCGCCGACCTGGGCGTCCTGGGCGGACAGGGTGGCGACGGCGGCGACGTCGTCCTTGCCCTCGATCTCACGGGCGACCGACAGCAGGTGCTCGGAGACGGCGGCGACGGCCTTGTCGATGCCCTTCTTCAGGGCGGCCGGGCCGGCGCCGGCGGCGACGTTGCGCAGGCCCTCGTTGACCAGGGCCTGGGCCAGCACGGTGGCGGTGGTGGTGCCGTCACCCGCGACGTCGTTGGTCTTGGTGGCGACCTCCTTGACGAGCTGCGCGCCAAGGTTCTCGTACGGGTCGTCGAGCTCGACCTCACGGGCGATGGTGACGCCGTCGTTGGTGATGGTCGGGGCGCCGAACTTCTTGTCGATGACGACGTTGCGGCCCTTGGGGCCGATGGTCACCTTGACGGTGTCGGCCAGCTTGTTGACACCGCGCTCCAGCGAGCGGCGGGCGTCCTCGTCGAACTGCAGGATCTTCGCCATGTTCCCTATTCCCTCGGGGGTGCGGCCTTCGCGGCGGCCGCTCGACTACGTGAACCAACAGCCACGCCCCGGTCCCCTGTCACTAGGGACACGGATCCGGGGCGTGGCTGGACGTCTTACTTCTCGATGATGGCGAGAACGTCGCGGGCGGAGAGCACCAGGTACTCCTCGCCCTGGTACTTCACCTCGGTGCCGCCGTACTTCGAGTACAGGACGATGTCACCGACGGCGACGTCGAGCGGCAGACGCTGGCCATCCTCGAAGCGGCCCGGGCCGACGGCCAGGACGACGCCCTCCTGGGGCTTCTCCTTGGCGGTGTCCGGGATAACCAGGCCGGAGGCCGTGGTGGTCTCGGCGTCGAGCGGCTGGACCACGATGCGGTCCTCGAGCGGCTTGATGGCAACCTTGCTGCTGGTGGTCACGTCCGAGCTCCCCTTCGGAGATTACGGGGTTTTCTAACGGGTAGGGGCGAACTCGCGCATCTGCCGTCGCGGGGGTCAGACACGCACTGTCGCGTTAGCACTCCCCCGGTGGGGAGTGCTAGTGATGACCATAGGCGGCGGTTAGCACTCAGTCAACCAGAGTGCCAACGACGCGCCCGGCGGTCCCGCGATCCGGATGAGTGACCGATGAGTAGCCGTACGCATGTGCGGGGGCGGCCCCGGCCCGCACACTCGGTCCATGACCACGGCACCGATCGCCACCCGGCCTCCCCGGTGGAAAGACCTGCTGTTCGCGGTGATCCTCCTGCCGCTGTTCCTCGCCCTGCCGTCCGCGGTCCTCCAGGTGACGTCGGCGTTCGTCCGGAGCGTGGCCCCGCACTTCTCCGCGGCCCGCTCGACCGCCTTGCTGGTGGTGGCCGGGCTGCTCGTGCTCGCCTCGGCCGGCCTGGTCGCCCGGTTCTCCTGGCGCGCCGGCCACCCGGTCGTCGCGGTCGCCGCCGTGCTGTCCCGGTTCGTCTGCCCGGCGGTCCTCCTGGTCGCCTTCAGCCAGGTCTGACCGGCGAGAATGGCGGGGTGGAGAACGACGACCTGCGGCCCCTGCTGACCGACCGGGGCCAGGCCCTGCTCGCCGAACTGCGCGACTTCGCGCCCGGGGAGGAGCTGGCGCTGGCCACCCGGCTGCGCAAGGAGCACCCCGCCGAGCTGGTCTCGGCCGCCTTCGGGCAGGCCCGGCTGCGGCAGCGGGCCCGGGCCAAGTTCGGCGCCGACGCCGACCTCATGTACTTCACGCCCAACGGCGTCGAGCAGTCCACCCGGCGCGAGGTCGCCGAGTGGCGGGCGCGCCGCTTCGCGGACCTCGGGGTGAAGCGGCTGGCCGACCTGTGCTGCGGGATCGGCGGCGACGTGCTGGCGCTGGCCCGGGCCGGTGTCGAGGTGCTCGCCGTCGACAAGGACCCGGCCGCCTGCGCCGCCACCGCCGCCAACGCGGCCGCGCTGGGCCTGGCCGACCGGGTCGAGGTGCGCTGCGCGGACGTCGCCGACGTCGACGTCACCGGCTTCGACGCGGTCTTCACCGACCCGGCCCGGCGCACCTCGCGCGGCCGGGTCTTCGACCCCGAGGCGTACGCGCCGCCGCTGTCCTGGGCGATCGAGGCCGGCCGGCGCACCCCGGTCGGGGCGCTCAAGGTGGCCCCCGGCATCCCGCACGAGGCGGTGCCGGCCGACGCGGAGGCCGAGTGGGTCTCCGACCACGGCGACGTCAAGGAGGCGGTGCTCTGGTTCGGCACCCGCGCCGAGCGCCCGCACCGCGCCACCCTGCTGCCGCAGCGGGTCAGCCTCACCGGCGGCGACCTGCCCGACCCGCCGGCCGGCCCGGTCGGCCGCTACCTCTACGAGCCGGACGGCGCGGTGATCCGGGCCCACCTGGTCGCGGAGGTGGCGCAGCGGGTGAACGGGCGGCTGATCGACCCGAAGATCGCCTACGTCACCTCGGACGAGCTGGTCGACACCCCGTACGCGCACGGCTTCGAGCTGACCGACGTGCTGCCGTTCCACATCAAGAAGCTCAAGGCGCTGCTGCGCGAGCGGGGCGTCGGCACCGTGGTGATCAAGAAGCGCGGCATGGCGATCACCCCGGAGGAGCTGCGCCGCCAGCTGAAGCCCGCCGGCCCGAACGAGGTCACGGTGATCCTCAGCCGCACCGACCACGGCCCGCTGATGATGCTCGGCCGGCCGGTGACCGGCCCGGCCGCGGCCGTTCAGCCGGCCGGCGCCGCGACGTAGTCCTCGAGACGGGCCACCGCGAAGCCCTGCTCCTGGATCCGGGCCAGCAGCTCCCCGAACATCTGCGTCATCGTCTCGCCCTTGAGGTCCTTCGGGCCCCGGAAGTGGGCGAGCACGATGTCGCCGGGCCGCAGCTTCTTGTCCGCCGCCTGGTACTGCATGTCGTGGATCTGCATCGACTCCCGCCACAGCACGATCGCCCGCGGCCCGCACTGCTGCACCGCGGTGTTGAGCGTCGGCGTGTTGGCGCCGTCGCCGTAGGGCGGGCGGAACAGCAGCGGCGGGGTGCCGTACTGCTGGGTGAGCGCGGCCTGGGCCTCGCAGACCTCGGACTTCTGCTTCTCCGGCGTCACCTTGCTCAGCTGCGCGTGGTCCACGGTGTGGTTGTGCACGTGGTTGCCGAGCGCCTGGAGCCGCTTGAAGTAGCCGTAGTCGTCCTTGACGATGTCGCGGGTCAGGAACATCGAGACCGGCACCTTGAGGTCGGTCAGCATCTCGACGAACTTCGGGTCCTTCTCGGCGCCGTCGTCGATGGTGACGAAGACGACCTTGTCGGTGGTCCGCACCTCGCTGAACACCGGGACCTGGCCGGTTCGCTGGAGCTTCACCGGCTTGTCGGCGGGGGCCGGGGGCGCGGGCGGCAGCGGGGTCAGGTGCCACTTCGCCCAGGCGGCGGCGTCCCCCTCGGCCGGGGCGGGGGAAGCGCTCGGCGGCGGGGTGGCCGCGCCCTGCTGCGGCGCGGCGGACCCGGCCGGGGCGGTGGTGCCGCCCGGCGCCACCAGCGCGGCGGACGCGGCGCCGCTGTCGCCCCCGCCCGAACACCCGGTGGCGGTGGCCAGCAGGGCCATGGCCCCCACCGCGTACACCGTCGTCCTGCTCCACCCGTGCCTGTTCACCGCGCCGTGCTCCCCGCTCCCGTTCAGCGATCCCACTCGCTAGCACGGTAACGCCACGGCGTTCGGTTCCCGATCGGACGTGCGAACGGGGGCCGGGATCAGCAGTGCACGGCCTACTCCACGTGCTCACTGGTGAAGGACCAGCGGTGCACCGGGCGGCCCAGCAGGCCGGCGGGCGGCTCGGCCACCGGCACCGGCTCGCCGGACCACCAGGTGATCAGCAGCACGCGCTCGCCGGGGGCGGCGAACAGCTCGGCGCGCTGCAGCCCGGCGCGACCGCGCAGCGCGGGCAGCGCGCTCTCGCGGACCCAGGCGGAGAGCTCGGCGCCGCGTCCGTCGGCGGCCCGGGCCTCCCACATCGCGGCGGTGGTGCTCACGCCTGCCCGCCCAGGGCCTGATAGGCCTGGCCGTGGAAGTCCGTGTGCGGGACGTGAACCTCGGTGACGGGCAGCGAGGAGTCCGCCGACAGGTCGAAGGAGGACGGCGCGCGGTCCCGCCAGACCATCTCGGAGCCCAGCGCGGCGACCATCGCGCCGTTGTCGGTGCACAGGCCCGGGCGGGGCACCCGCAGCCGGATGCCGGCCTTGTCGCAGCGCTGCTGGGCCATCTCGCGCAGCCGCGAGTTGGCCGCGACGCCGCCGCCGATCATCAGGTGGTCGACGCCGTTGTCCTTGCAGGCCCTGACCGCCTTGCGGGTCAGCACGTCGGTGACCGCCTCCTGGAAGGACGCCGCGACGTCGGCGACCGGAACCTCCTCGCCGGCCCGGCGCCGGGCCTCCACCCAGCGGGCGACGGCGGTCTTCAGGCCGGAGAAGGAGAAGTCGTACTCCGGGTCCCTGGGGCCGGTCAGTCCGCGCGGGAAGGCGATCGCCTTCCGGTCGCCCTCGCGGGCGGTGCGGTCCACCACCGGGCCGCCGGGGAAGCCGAGCCCGAGCACCCGGGCCACCTTGTCGAAGGCCTCGCCGGCCGCGTCGTCGATGGTCGCGCCGAGCGGGCGAACATCGCTGGTGATGTCCTCGCTGAGCAGCAGCGAGGAGTGCCCGCCGGAGACCAGCAGGGCCATCGTCGGGGAGGGCAGGCGGCCGTGCTCCAGCTGATCCACGCAGATGTGCGAGGCGAGGTGGTTGACGCCGTACAGCGGCTTGTCCAGGGCCCACGCGTACGCCTTGGCGGCGCTCACGCCGACCAGCAGCGCGCCGGCCAGGCCCGGGCCCGCGGTGACGGCGATGCCGTCCAGGTCGCTCGCCTTGACGCCCGCGGTGTCCAGGGCGCGCTGGATGGTGGGGACCATCGCCTCCAGGTGCGCGCGGCTGGCGATCTCGGGGACGACGCCGCCGAACCGGGCGTGGTCGTTGACGCTGGAGGCCACCGCGTCGGCGAGCAGGGTGGTGCCGCGCACGATGCCGACGCCGGTCTCGTCGCAGGAGGTCTCGATGCCGAGGACGAGCGGTTCGTCAGCCATGGGGGGTGTCCTTCTTCACGTCCGGTCGCGGGTGGTCCGCGGGTTCGTCGAGGTCTTCGGGGCCGGCGGCGCCGTCGACGGCGGCCGCGAGGTCGAGGCGCATCACCAGCGCGTCGACGTTGGCGGGCTGGTAGTAGCCGCGCCGGATGCCGACCGGCTCGAAACCCGAGCGCTCGTAGAGCCGCTGCGCCCGGGTGTTGTCCACCCGCACCTCCAGCAGCAGGTCCGCGCAGCCGCGCCGGGCGGCCTCCCGGACCAGGTCGGTGAGCAGCGCCGCGCCGAGGCCGGCGCCCTGGTGGCGGCCGTCGACGGCGATGGTCTGCACGTCGCCCTCCTCGGCCACCGCCATCAGCCCGGCGTAGCCGACGATCGTGCCGTCCGGGGCCTCGGCGACGGTGTAGTGGCGGGTGCCGCCGGGGCGGGCCTCGGCCAGCTCGGACCAGAACATGCCGGCGGACCAGGCGTCCTCGGGGAACAGCTCCAGCTCCAGCGCCAGCACCGGGGCGATGTCCCACCAGCGCATCGGGCGCAGCGTGGCGACGGGGGCGGCGGTGCGCACGGCCCCGTCGGTGCTCGGGCCGGTCACGCCGGGAGCACCGCCTTGTAGCCGGCCGGCACCTGGGCGTCCGGGCGGCGCAGGTAGAGCGGGGCGTTGGGCAGCAGGGCCCGGCCGGCGGCCAGCTCGGCGGCGGCGAACTCGGCGAGCGCGCCGGCCGAGACGTGCTCGGGGCCGTGCGCACCGGGGAAGGCGTCCGGGTAGAGCAGCGCGCCGGCGCCGACCGAGCGCGCGGGCGGCGTCAGCTCGCCGGGGCGGTCCACCGACGGGCCCTCGGTCCGGCGGCCCTCGGCGTCGTAGGAGGCCCAGTAGACCTCCTTGCGGCGGGCGTCGGTGGCCACCGTGAACGGCTCGCCGGCCAGGCCCTGCGCGCGGGCCCGGTGGGCGATGGCGTCCAGGGTGCAGACGCCGTGCACCGGCAGGCCCAGGGCGTGCCCCAGCGCGGCGGCGGTCACCAGGCCGACCCGCAGGCCGGTGTACGGGCCCGGGCCGACGCCCACGGCGATGTCGGTCAGCCGGTGCTTGTCGACACCGGCCGCCCGCAGCACCTGGTCGATCGCGGGCAGCAGGAGTTCGCCGTGGCGCCTGGCGTCGACCTGGTCGGTCTCGGCGAGGACGGCCGAACCGTCGTGGACGGCGGCGGTGACGGCGGGGGTAGCGGTGTCGAACGCGAGCAGCAGCACGGGTCAAGGTTAGACCGGTCGGGCGGTGACCCGTCGGTCCCCGGCCCCGGCCCGCTGCCAGGGGCGTGCGCCGCACCGGCGGGAGTGCGTCCGGCGGGAGTGCGCCGCACGATCGAAAACCCGCTGCACGGCGGAACACACGTCCGACGCGATGCGGACCGGACGGACGGACCTGGCACGATGGGGCCGACGGTTTTGGGACGGCGGTGGGAGCACACGTGGCGAAGATGGGTCCTGGAGTGGTGGTCACGGGGCTGACCCTGGGGGCCCTGGCGGTGGTGAGCCTGCTGGCCTTCCAGGCCAACGGCGCGCAGGACCGCGCGGTCGCCGCCAATCCCGGCACGAGCACCACCGCGGCGTCCAGCGGGCCGGCCGCCTCGGCCACCCCGAGCGCCACCCCGACGCCGACCGTCCCGGCGCTGCCCACCGCGGGCACCGGCACCGGTCTGCGGGTCGTCTACTCGGTCGGCACGCACTACGTCTGGCTGATCGACCCGAAGAAGACCCCGCAGGTGGTCGCCGCGTTCCCGGTCACCCCGGGCACGGTCGAGCCGGCCCCCGGCAGCTACCCGGTCTACAGCCGCACCCAGTCCGGCACGGGCACCGACGGCAAGGCGATCGAGCACGTGGTGCGGTTCGCCCAGCAGAACGGCGTGGTGTTCGGCTTCAGCGCGGCCGTCGACGGCGCCACCGGCACGCCGGCCGCCGCCCCGACGACCTCCGCGTCCGGGACGCCCTCCTCGATCGGGGCCGGCACCGGCGGTACGAGCAGCGCGAGCGGCAAGACCGGCGGCATCCGCAGCAGCCGGGCCGACGGCCAGCTGCTGTGGGACTTCGCGCCGAAGGACACCAAGGTGGTCGTGATCGCCTGACCCGGACGGGGCCGGACAGGACCTACCCGGCGCTGGAGGTGCGCGGCGCCGGACTACGCGGCGCGGCGGGTCTCGTGCGCGCCGCCGTCCGCCGGCGGCTCCTCGGCCCGCGGTTCCTCCGCCGGACGGCGTCCGGGCGGGGTGGAGACCGCTTCCGCCGCCGCGCAGGCGGCCAGCAGGGCCCGCATCGGCTCCCCCGCGGCACGGCGGTCGGGCCCCTCGGCCCCGGTCCCGCGCGGTGCGCGCTCCGGGGCGGGCGTGGTGCTCGGCATGGCGCCTCCTAGTTAGGCAGACCTAACCTCAAAACCCATCCCACCACGCCCGGGACCCCGACCGCAACATCTTCCCGACAGTCTGTCGGCAAACCGTGACGGGGGCGGACGGCGAGGTCAGGCCAGCACGGACAGGTCGACGCCGTCCCAGCGGGGGCCGATCCCGGTCAGCTCCACCCGGCGCGGGTCCAGGTCGTCGCCCGCCGCCTCGTCGCCGACGGCCCGCTCGATCCGGACCTCCAGGCGGTCCTCCGACAGCCGCTCGACCTTGCCCTCGCCCCACTCGACCACCACCACCGACTCGGGCAGCGAGACGTCCAGGTCGAGGTCCTCCATCTCGTCGAGGTCCCCGCCCAGCCGGTACGCGTCGACGTGCACCAGCGCCGGGCCGCCGCTCAGCGACGGGTGCACCCGGGCGATCACGAAGGTCGGCGAGGTGACGGCGCCGCGCACCCCGAGCCCCTCGCCGAGGCCGCGGGTCAGCGTGGTCTTCCCCGCCCCCAGCTCGCCGGAGAGCAGCACCAGGTCCCCCGGCCGCAGCAGCGCGGCCAGCTCCCGGCCGAGCCGGCCCATCCGGTCGGGGGTGGCGGCGGTGAGAGTGGCGTGCGAGCCCATGCGCGAATCAAGCCCTTCGGTCCGTACGGCGGCGCACCGGCTCTCGGGCGCCCCCGCTACCGTGCCACATCCCCGGTGCCGCCCGCGCCGGGCGTCCGCAGGGCCCGGAGGCACCCGGCCCGGTCCGGGCCGGGCCGGGTGCCTCCGGGCTCGCTACACGGGCCGGCCGACCGGCGGCGCCGGCGGGGCGGCGCCGCGGAAGCGGGCGGCCCGCTCGAACAGCGCGGCCAGCCGGCGGCCGACCACGTCGGGCCGCTCCAGCATCACCAGGTGCCCGGCGTCCTCGACCAGGGCCAGCTCGGCGCCCGGCAGTTGTTCGGCCATCACCTCGCCGTGGCCCGGCGGGGTCATCAGATCCTTGGTGCCGGTCAGCACCAGGACGGGCATGCCGCGCAGGGCGGCGAGCGCCTCGGTCTTGTCGTGCGCGGAGAACACCGGGTAGAACTCGGCCACCACGTCGATCGGGGTGGCGTCCAGCATCTGCTCGGCGAACCGGGCCACACCCGGGTCGACGTCCTTCCCGCCGAAGGAGAACCGCCGGTAGAGGACGGCGCTGACGTCCGCACCCAGCCGGCGGGTCGCCTCCACCAGGTCCACCTGACGGCCGAGCAGCCTCATCATGCCCGGCGCGACCCGGCGGAACAGCTTGGCGCCCGCCTGCGGCAGACCGAAGGTGACGGCGTCCCAGTTCCCGGCCAGGGTGCCGATCAGCGCCACGCCGGCGACCCGCTCGCGGAACAGCTCGGGGTGCTGGTCGGCCAGCGCCATCACCGTCATGCCGCCCATCGAGTGGCCGACCAGGACCAGCGGGCCGGTCGGCGCGACGGCGTCGATCACGGCCTTGAGGTCGCCGCCCAGCTGGTCGATGCTGGCGGGCTCGCCGGCCAGGTAGGAGCGGGAGCGCTCGGAGCGGCCGTGGCTGCGCTGGTCCCAGAAGACCAGGCGCAGGCTGTCGCGGAAGGCGGCGCGCTGGAAGTGCCAGCTGTCCTGGTTGAGGCAGTAGCCGTGGCAGAAGACCACGGTCAGCGGCTCGGGCGACCCGTCCGGCTCGACGGTGCCGTCCAGCTCGACGTACAGCTCGGTGCCGTCGGCGGCGGCCACCGTGCGGGGGCGACCGCGCAGCGAACCGTACGGGGCCTTGGCGTCCAGTTCGGCACGGGCCCGGCGGCGCATCGTCCGGCCGACCGTCAGCCGCTCGATCGCCACGCCCGCGGCGGCGCCGGCCGCGAGCACGCCGACCGAGATGCCGATCAGCCCGGCCCGGCTCACCCCGGTGGCCGCCTCGGCCGCCTTGACGGCGCGGGCCACGCCGCTGACCGCCTCGACCGGGTCGGCGCCGGCCTGCTCGCTCATCCGCGCAGGTCCTCGTCCAGGCCGCCGACGTAGCGGCGCGGCACCCGGGAGCCGATCCGGGTCACGATCTCGTAGGAGATGGTGCCGCAGGCGCGGCCCCAGTCCTCGGCGGTCGGCTCGCCGCGCTCGCCGTTGCCGAAGAGCAGCACCTCGTCGCCGATCGGCGGGGTGTCGCCGCCGAGGTCGACGACGAACTGGTCCATCGCCACCCGGCCGGCCACGGTGCGCCACTTGCCGTCGATCTGCACCGGGGCGATGCCGCTGGCGTGCCGGGGGATGCCGTCGCCGTAGCCGAGCGGGACCAGGCCCAGCGTGGTCGGGCCGGGCGTGGTGTAGTGGTGGCCGTAGCTGACGCCGTGTCCGCCGGGGACGTGCTTGACCAGGGCCAGCCGGGCGGTCAGCGACATCACCGGGCGCAGGCCGAAGTCGGCCGGCGAGCCGACGTCCGGGACCGGCGAGAGCCCGTACATCGCGAGGCCCGTGCGGACCATGTCGAAGTGCGACTGCGGGAGCAGCAGGGCGGCCGGAGAGTTGGCCAGGTGCCGCACCTCGGGGCGCAGGCCGGCCGCCTCGGCGGTGGCCAGGGCGGCGCGGTAGGCGTCCAGCTGGGCCTGGATGGAGGGGTGGCCGGGCTCGTCGGCGGCGGCGAAGTGCGACCAGACGCCGACCACGGTCAGCAGGCCGTCCAGCTCGGCCCGGCGGGCGGCGGCGACCAGCTCGGGCCAGTCGTGCGGCTGGCAGCCGTTGCGGCCGAGGCCCGTGTCGGCCTTGAGGTGGACCCGGGCCGGGATACCGGTGGCGCGGACGGCGGCGAGCAGTTCGGTGAGCGCCCACTGGCCGCTCACCGAGACGTCGAGGTCGGCGAAGAGGGCCTCGCGCCACGGGCCGCCCGGCGTCCACAGCCAGCAGAGGATGCGGGCCTGGTCCGGCCGGACGCCGGCGGCGCGCAGCGCGAGCGCCTCGTCGGGCGTCGCGGTGCCCAGCCAGCGGACCCCTGCGGCGACCGCTTCCCGGGCGCACCGGACGGCGCCGTGCCCGTAGGCGTCCGCCTTGACCGCGACCATCACGGCGGCCCCGCCGATCCGCTCGCGCAGCGCGTCGAGGTTGCCGCGCAGGGCGGCGAGATCGATGGTCGCCTCGGCTCGCGCGCCTTCGGTGAGAGTGGCCGTACCGGTCGTCTTCGCAGTTGTCATCAGGGTCAGTCTCCCAGACATCCCGGGGTCCTCGCCGAACGGCCCTCGGCACGCCGCCCCGGCGCAACCCGCCATCCGGTCCGGACGCGCACGAATCGCCCCCCGGTTCCCTCCCGCCCCCGCACGGGCCGAAATAGGCGGACCGGTCTCCTCAGCGCGCCCTCCCGGCCGCGCTCCGGAGTGGAGAGTCGGCCGGGCCGACTTCCTGCTCCCGCAGCGGCCGGCCGGTCGACCGGTCCGCCCCTTCCGTCGAGCGGACGTCGTTCCAGGCGGCGGAGAGGGCCCTGGCCACCTCCAGGGCGGTGACCGGGGCGCCGGGGGCCGCGGCGGCGTGGCGGGCGGCGAGGCCGTGCAGGTAGGCGGCCACCGAGGCGGCGTCCAGCGGGGAGAGGCCCGCGGCGAGCAGCGAGCCGGCCAGGCCGGCCAGGACGTCCCCGCTGCCGGCGGTCGCCAGCCACGAGGTGCCGGTCGGGTTCACCCGCACGGCGCCGCCCGGATCGGCGACCACCGTGGTCGAGCCCTTCAGCAGCACCGTCGCCCGGTACGCCGCCGCGAGCCGCCGCGCCGTGGCCAGCCGGGTGGCCGCCAGCCCGTCGGCGGCCGGCGGCCGGGCGGCCGGGTCGCCCGCGCCGGTGCCCCCCGCCCCGGCGAGCAGCCGGGCCGCCTCCCCCGTGTGCGGGGTCAGCAGCGTCGGCGCCGTCCGCCCGGCCAGCGCGTCCGGCCCGAGCCGGGCCAACTCGGTCAGCCCATCCGCGTCGACCAGCACCGGCACGTCGGCGGCCAGCGCCTCCGCGAGCGCCCGCTCCGCCCCCTCGCCGCCGCCCGGCCCGACCACCCAGGCCTGCACCCGCCCGGCACCGGCCGGCCCGCCCTCGGTGACCAGCGCCTCCGGGAACCGCCGCACCACCTCCTCGGCCGCCGTCCCCACGTACCGCACCGCCCCCGCGCCGCCGCGCAGCGCCCCGGCGACCGCGAGCAGCGCCGCCCCCGGGTACCGGGCCGACCCGGCCGCCACCCCGACCACCCCGCGCCGGTACTTGTCGCTCTCCGCCCCCGGCACCGGCAGCAGCCCGGCCACGTCCGCGTGCTGCAACGCCGTCACCCCGCCCGGCGGCAGATCGAGACCGATCCCCACCAACTGCACCGCCCCGGCGTACGAGGCACCCGGGTCGATCAGCAGCCCGGGCTTGTACGTGCCGAAGCAGACCGTCACATCCGCCCGCAGCGCCACGCCCGCGACCTCGCCGGTGTCCGCGTCCACCCCGCTGGGCACGTCGACGGCCACCACCACGCCCGCCCGCCCGGCGCGCGCGTACGGCTGCGCCTCCGGCCGCAGTCCGCCCCTGCCGCCGATCCCGACGATGCCGTCCAGCACCAGGTCCGCGCGCGAGAAGTCGGCCAGGCCGACTTCCTGATCCGGCACCACCCGCCCGCCGGCCGCCCGCAGCGCCGCGAGCCCCGCGGCGTGCGCCCGCGCGGGGGTGAGCAGCACCGCCGACACCCGCGCCCCGCGCCGTGCCAGCGCCGCACCGGCGTACAGCGCGTCGCCCCCGTTGTCCCCACTGCCCGCCAGCACCACCACCCGGCCGCCGTACACCCGCCCCCGCCGGCGGACCAGCAGCCGCGCGCACGTCGCGGCGAGCCCGGCGGCGGCCCGCTGCATCAGCGTCCCCTCCGGGAGCCGGGCCATCAGCTCCCCCTCGGCGGCACGGACGACTTCGACGCGATGGGCGTGGCGCATGCAAGGGCTCCTTCAGCGGTCGGCGCTACCGGCGACGCTAGCCCGCGTCACCGCCCCGCGGCAGCCCGGCCTGCGGCACACTTTCGAGTGACAACCACTTCGATCCCCCGCCGGTGTCGGTCCGGATGCCTACCGTGTGGCTCGGTACGGACCCACAGGAGGGAGGAAGGGCCATGGTCGCCATGCCGGCAGTCGAGCACCCGCTGGACCAGGACGACGTCCTCCAGGCATTCCTGGAGCTGGACACGCCGCCGGGGTTCAAAGCCGAACTGATCGAAGGGGAGATCGTCGTGACACCGCCGCCGGACGGAGACCACGAGGACGCCATCGCCCGGTTCGCCCGAGCCGTCGCGCGCGAGGCCGCCGAGGAGTTGTACGTCAGCGGCGGGAAAGGACTGATCACCCCGAACGGCCGGTTCGTCCCCGATGCCACGGTCGCCCCCGTCGGCCACTTCCGCGCCCAGGAATCGTGGTCGTCCGCGGTGGGCGTCGAACTCGTCCTCGCAGTGACGTCGACCGACCCGGTCAAGGACCGTGAGCCCAGGCGCCTGGGCTACGCCGCCGCGGGGATCCCGTGCTACCTCCTCATCGACCGCGGCGAGGGCAGGGCGACCCTCTTCTCCGATCCCGAGGGCGGCGACTACACCACCATCCACGAGACGGAGTCCGGCCGGCGGATCAAGCTGCCCGCGCCGTTCTCGTTCACGCTCGACACGGCGCCCCTGCGGTAGGACGCAGCCACCGCAGGGGCGCCGGCCGGACTACTCGACGGTGACCGACTTCGCGAGGTTGCGGGGCTGGTCGACCTCGTGGCCCTTGGCCGTGGCGAGCTCGCAGGCGAAGACCTGCAGCGGCACGGTGGAGACCAGCGGCTGGAGCAGGGTCGGGGTGACCGGGATCCGGATCAGGTGGTCGGCGTACGGGACGACCGCCTCGTCGCCCTCCTCCGCGATCACGATGGTGCGCGCGCCGCGGGCCCGGATCTCCTGGATGTTGGAGACGATCTTGTCGTGCAGGATCGAGCGCCCGCGCGGCGACGGCACGACCACCACGACCGGCAGCCCCTCCTCGATCAGCGCGATCGGCCCGTGCTTCAGCTCGCCGGCCGCGAAGCCCTCGGCGTGCATGTAGGCGAGCTCCTTGAGCTTGAGCGCGCCCTCCAGGGCCACCGGGAAGCCGACGTGCCGGCCCAGGAACAGCACCGAGCGCGCGCCCGCCAGGGAGCGGGCCAGCTCGCGCACCGGCTCCATGGTCTCCAGCACCTGCTCGACCTGCTTCGGCGCGTCGCCGAGCTCCTTGATGACGGCGAGGATCTCGTCGCCCCACTTGGTGCCGCGCACCTGGCCCAGGTACAGCGCCACCAGGTAGCAGGCGACCAGCTGGGTCAGGAACGCCTTGGTGGAGGCGACGGCCACCTCGGGACCGGCGTGGGTGTACAGCACCGCGTCCGACTCGCGCGGGATGGTCGAGCCGTTGGTGTTGCAGATCGCCAGCACCTTGGCGCCCTGCTCGCGCGCGTGCCGCAGGGCCATCAGGGTGTCCATGGTCTCGCCGGACTGCGAGATGGCGATGACGAGCGTGCCCGGCCCCATGATCGGGTCGCGGTAGCGGAACTCGGAGGCGACCTCGACCTCGCACGGGATCCGGGTCCAGTGCTCGATCGCGTACTTGGCGATCATGCCCGCGTGGAAGGCGGTGCCGCAGGCGACGATGACGACCTTGTCGACCGCGCGCAGGTCGGCGTCGGACATCCGCAGCTCGTCGAGGGTGAGCCGGCCGTCGGTGCCGATCCGGCCGAGCAGGGTGTCGGCGACGGCCTTCGGCTGCTCGGCGATCTCCTTCAGCATGAAGTAGTCGTAGCCGCCCTTCTCGGCGGCCGAGGCGTCCCAGTCGACGTGGTACTCGCGCACGTCGGCGGGGGTGCCGTCGAAGTTCGTCACCGTCACGCCGCCCCGGCGCAGCTCGACGACCTGATCCTGGCCCAGCTCGATCGCCTCGCGGGTGTGCGCGATGAACGCGGCCACGTCGGAGGCGAGGAAGTTCTCGCCCTCGCCGCGCCCGACCACCAGCGGCGAGTTGCGGCGGGCGCCGACCACCACGTCCGGGGCGTCGGCGTGCACCGCCACCAGGGTGAAGGCGCCCTCCAGCCGACGGCAGACCGCCCGCATGGCCTCCGCCAGGTCCCCCTGGTACTCCTCGCCGAGCAGGTGCGCGACGACCTCGGTGTCGGTCTCGGAGCGCAGCGTGTGGCCGCGCTCGGCCAGCTCCGCCCGGAGCTGGGCGAAGTTCTCGATGATGCCGTTGTGGACGACCGCCACCCGGGCGGCGTCGTCCAGATGGGGGTGGGCGTTGGCGTCCGTCGGGCCGCCGTGGGTGGCCCAGCGGGTGTGGCCGATGCCGGTGGTGCCGCCGGGAAGAGGGGTCTCGGCGAGCGACTTCTCCAGGTTCGCGAGCTTTCCGGCCCGCTTGTCGGTGGCGAGGCTCCACTGCCCGTCGGAGCCCTGCACCTGCACGGCGACACCGGCCGAGTCGTAACCCCGGTACTCCAGTCGCTGCAGGCCTGCGATTACTACGTCAAGGGCGGGCTGGGAGCCCACGTATCCAACAATTCCGCACATGCGTGCCAGCATAAGGGCGCTCCGAACGCCCCATTCGCACGGTTCGCCCACGGGCCGTGACCGACACCACAACCACCCCGAACGGCGCTACGGCTCACAATGGAGCATGTGCTGACCGAACTCTGTACGCGGGGCGACGCCACGCCCGGCCCGTCACCGTCCCCCTACGTTGACCTCAGCCGGGCCGAATGGAGCGCGCTGCGCGAGCGTACGCCGCTTCCGCTGACCGCCGAGGAGGTGGAACGGCTGCGCGGTCTCGGCACCGCCCTCGACCTGGACGAGGTCCGGGACGTCTACCTGCCGCTGTCCCGGCTGCTGAACCTCTACATCCACGCCACGCACGAGCTGCGCGGCACCCTGGGCACCTTCCTGGACACCCCGGACACCGAGCGCACCCGCACCCCGTTCATCATCGGCGTGGCCGGCTCGGTCGCGGTCGGCAAGTCCACCACGGCCCGGCTGCTGCAGGCCCTGCTGGCCCGCTGGCCGGAGCACCCCCGGGTCGAACTGGTCACCACCGACGGCTTCCTGCTGCCCAACGCCGAGCTGCGCCGACGCGGCCTGATGGCCCGCAAGGGCTTCCCGGAGTCCTACGACCGCCGGGCGCTGACGCGCTTCGTCGCGGACGTGAAGGCCGGCAAGGAGCGGGTCACCGCGCCGGTCTACTCGCACCTGGTGTACGACATCGTGCCGGAGCAGCGGCTCACCGTGGAGCGCCCGGACATCCTCATCGTCGAGGGCCTGAACGTGCTCCAGCCGGCCCTGCCCGGCACCGACGGCCGCACCCGGCTGGCGGTGGCGGACTACTTCGACTTCTCCATCTACGTCGACGCCCGCACCGACGACATCGAGAGCTGGTACCTGGACCGGTTCCGCAAGCTGCGGCAGACCGCCTTCCAGGACCCGAACTCCTACTTCCGCCGCTTCACCGAGGTGCCGGAGGAGGAGGCGATGGAGTACGGCCGCCAGGTCTGGCGCACCATCAACCGGCCCAACCTGCTGGAGAACGTGCTGCCGACCCGCGGCCGGGCGACCCTGATCCTGCAGAAGGGCGCGGACCACAAGGTCCGCCGGGCCCTGCTGCGCAAGCTCTGACGCGGGTTCCGACGTACGGACAGGCCCCCGCCGCGCCACGCGCGACGGGGGCCTCGGCGTCTCCGGGGGCGGTCAGCCCAGGTAGCTGCGGACCGCGCCCGCCAGCGTCTCCGCGACGGCGTGCGCCTGCACCTCGTCGGCCGCCTCCACCATCACCCGGACCAGCGGCTCGGTGCCCGACGGGCGCAGCAGCACCCGGCCGGTGGCGCCCAGCTCGGCCTCGGCCGCGGCGACCGCCGCGGTCAGCTCCTCGCAGGTGCCGACCCGGGCCTTGTCCACGCCCTTGACGTTGATCAGCACCTGCGGCAGCCGGGTCATCACGGCGGCCAGGTCGGCCAGCGGCTGCTTGGTGGCCGCCAGCCGGGCACCCAGCATCAGACCGGTCAGCGTGCCGTCACCGGTGGTCGCGTGGTCCAGCAGGATGACGTGGCCGGACTGCTCACCGCCCAGCGCGTAGCCCCGCTCCTTCATCGCCTCCAGCACGTACCGGTCGCCGACGGCGGTCTCGACGAGGTCGACGCCCTCGCGCTGCATGGCCAGCTTGAAGCCCAGGTTGGACATCACGGTGGCGACCGTGGTGTTGCGGCGCAGCGTGCCGGCCTCCTTCATGGCGACGGCCAGGATCGCGATGATCTGGTCGCCGTCGACCTCGTTGCCGTCCGCGTCGGCGGCCAGGCAGCGGTCGGCGTCGCCGTCGAGGGCGATGCCGAGGTCGGCGGAGTGCTCGCGCATGGCGGCGCGCAGCCGGTCCAGGTGGGTGGAGCCGACGCCGTCGTTGATGTTGAGGCCGGTGGGCTCGGCGCCCAGGGTGTGCACGACCTCGGCGCCGGCCCGGGCGAAGGCCTCGGGGGCGACGTACGCAGCCGCGCCGTGCGCGCCGTCGATGACGACCCGGATGCCGTCCAGGCGGTTGGGCAGCACGCCGATGAGGTGGGCGACGTACTTGTCGAAGCCCTCGGTGTACTCGCGGACCCGGCCGACCGCCGCGCCGGTCGGGCGGTTCCACTCCTCGCCGCCCGCCGCGTGCTTGCTGTAGTGGGCCTCGATGGCGTCCTCGATGCGGTCGTCCAGCTTGTGGCCGCCGCGGGCGAGGAACTTGATGCCGTTGTCCGGCATGGCGTTGTGGCTGGCGGAGAGCATCACGCCGAAGTCGGCGCCGAGCGCGCCGGTGAGGTACGCCACCGCCGGGGTGGGCAGCACGCCGACCCGCAGGACGTCGACGCCCGCGCTGGCCAGGCCGGCGATGACCGCGGCCTCCAGGAACTCGCCCGAGGCACGCGGATCGCGGCCGACCACCGCGACCGGCCGGTGGCCCTCGAAGGCCCCCGCCTCGCCGAGCACGTGCGCCGCCGCGACGGACAGGCCGAGCGCCAGCTCCGCCGTCAGTGCCCCGTTGGCCACACCGCGTACGCCGTCCGTACCGAAGAGTCGTCCCACTGTCCCGTCCTCCATCGCCGCAATGCCTTCTGCAGTGAATCCGATCGAATCCCCGGGCTCCGCACAATGGCCGGGGAACACGACGCCCCGGAGTACACGGGGTACTCCGGGGCGTGTAGAGCGCATCCAGGGGCGTGCACCACCAGGGCGGTACGCACCCCCGGAGGGCGCAATTAGCGCTTGCTGTACTGCGGCGCCTTGCGGGCCTTCTTCAGACCGGCCTTCTTGCGCTCGACGGCGCGGGCGTCACGGGTCAGGAAGCCGGCCTTCTTGAGGGCGCCGCGGTTGTTGTCCACGTCGGCCTCGTTCAGGGCACGGGCCACGCCGAGGCGCAGCGCGTAGGCCTGGCCGGACACGCCGCCGCCGGAGATGCGGGCGACGACGTCGTAACGGCCGTCGAGCTCCAGGAGCTTGAAGGGCTCGTTGACGGTCTGCTGGTGCACCTTGTTGGGGAAGTAGTTCTCCAGGGTGCGACCGTTGATCTTCCACTGCCCGGTGCCCGGGACGATGCGCACGCGGGCGATCGCCTCCTTGCGACGGCCCAGGCCGGCGCCGGGGACGGCCTCGCCGAAGCGGCCGGCCAGGGACTCGGAGGTGTAGCTCTCCTCGGAGGTGTACTCGCCCTCGACGACGGTCTCGTCGAAGTCGACCTCAAGGGTTTCGGTGGTCTCGGCCACGGTGTTCCTCAGCTCTTTTCAGTGATGGGGGGCTTGGTGGCCGGAATTACTGCGCGACCTGGGTGATCTCGAACGGCACCGGCTGCTGGGCAGCGTGCGGGTGCTGGTCGCCCGAGTAGACCTTCAGCTTGGAGAGCATCTGGCGGCCCAGGCTGTTCTTGGGGATCATGCCCTTGATGGCCTTCTCGACGGCCTTCTCCGGGTTGTTGGCCAGGAGGTCGTCGTAGCGGACCGAGCGGAGACCGCCCGGGAAACCGCTGTGGCGGTACGCCAGCTTCTGGGTCTTCTTGTTACCCGACAGGTGCACCTTGTCCGCGTTGATGATGATGACGAAGTCACCAGTGTCAACGTGCGGCGCGTAGATCGCCTTGTGCTTGCCCCGGAGGAGGTTGGCGGCCTGGGAGGCCAGGCGGCCGAGCACGACGTCGGTCGCGTCGATGACGTGCCACTGACGCTGGACGTCGCCGGGCTTGGGGCTGTACGTACGCACGGTCGTAGCCTTCGCTTTTCAGTGAGTGAGTCCTGACAGGAGCACCTGGAGGAGGGATCAGCCTGGCCGCCTTGGACGCAATTCAAGGGGGAGCCGCTGGTCGTCGACCTGATGTCTCCGGCGTACCGACCTCTCACGTGAGATAGAGCGAGCCAATACGCACATCAAGCGCCCAGGTTACCGGCAGGCGAGGGGAGGGTCAAAATTGCCCGGAGATCCGGTCCCCGGCCCCCTCCCCCGCCCCGGTCCTCAGCGGTCCCGCTCGACCCGGGTGACGTCCCAGACCGGCTCGGCCGACTCGTAGACCCGCCCGTCGGCGCCGAACACCAGGAAGCGGTCGAAGGTCTTCGCGAACCAGCGGTCGTGCGTCACGCACATCACCGTGCCGTCGAAGGCCTCCAGACCGGCCTGCAGCGCCTCGGCGCTCTCCAGGTCCAGGTTGTCGGTCGGCTCGTCGAGCAGCAGCGCGGTGACGCCGGACAGCTCCAGTTTGAGGATCATCAGCCGGGCCTGCTGCCCGCCGGAGAGCGACTCGAACTTCTGCTCCTCCTGGCGGTCCAGCTCGTAGCGGCGCAGCGCGCCCATCGCGGCGCCGCGGCTGAGCGCGTGCTCCTCCTCGACGATCGAGCGGACGGTGCGGCCGAGCAGCTCCGGATGGGCGTGGGTCTGCCGGAAGTGGCCGGGCACCACCCGGGCGCCGAGCTTCCAGCCGCCGGTGTGGGCGACCGTCCCGTCGCCCGCGAGCAGCCGCAGCAGGTGCGACTTGCCGGCGCCGTTGGCACCGAGCACACCGATCCGCTCGCCGTAGAAGACCTCCAGGTCGAAGGGCTGCATGAGGCCGGTGAGCTCCAGCCGCTCCATGGTGAAGGCGCGGACGCCGGTGCGCCCGCCCTTGAGCCGCATGGTGATGCTCTGCTCGCGCGGCGGCGCCTCCGGCGGGCCGGCGTCCTCGAACTTCTTGAGCCTGGTCTGCGCGGCCGCGTACCGGGAGGCCATCTCGTGGCTGACCGCGGCGGCCTGGCGCAGGGTGACGACCAGCTTCTTGAGCTTGGCGTGCTCCTCGTCCCAGCGGCGGCGCAGCTCCTCGAACCGCTCGAAGCGCGCCTTGCGGGCCTCGTGGAAGGTGTCGAAGCCGCCACCGTGCACCCAGACGCTGGAACCGGCCGCGCCGGACTCCACGCTGATGATCTTCTCGGCGGTCCGGGAGAGCAGTTCGCGGTCGTGCGAGATGAACAGCACGGTCTTCGGGGTGGCCTTGATGGCCTCCTCCAGCCAGCGCTTGCCCGGGACGTCCAGGTAGTTGTCCGGCTCGTCGAGGAGCAGCACCTCCTCCGGGCCGCGCAGCAGCGCCTCCAGGACGAGCCGCTTCTGCTCGCCGCCGGAGAGCGTGTTCAGACCGCGCCACTGGGCCTTGTCGAAGGGCACGCCGAGGGCGGCCATGGTGCAGACGTCCCAGTCGGTCTCGTAGTCGTAGCCGCCGACGTCGGCCCAGTCGGAGAGCGCCTGGGCGTAGGCCATCTGGGTCTTCTCGTCGTCCTGGGCGATCATCGCCAGCTCGGCGGCGTCGACCGCGCGGGCGGCCCTGGCGATCCGCTCGGGGGCGACCGAGACCAGCAGGTCGCGCACCGAGGCGTCGGCGGGCAGCGGGCCGGGGCCGGCCTGCTCGTCGCCGGGCTTGCGCTGCTCCTCACGGCCGGTGGTGCCGACGAACTGGCGCATCACGCCGAGCCCGCCGCTGATCGTCACCGAGCCGCCGTGCGGCTGGAGGTCGCCGGCGATCATGCGCAGCAGCGTGGTCTTGCCGGCCCCGTTGGCGCCGACCAGCGCGACGGCCGCGCCCTCCCCCACCCGGAAGGACGCGTCGTCGAACAGCACCCGCCCGTCCGGCAGGTAGTACTCCAGGTGCGAAATCTCGACGTGTCCCATGGGGCCGATTGTCCCAAGCCACCGCCCCGGACCAAAACCGATTAACCGGCCGCCTGCTCCGCGCTCCCGGCGGGGACGGCGGCGCCCGGCAGGGTGCGCATCCGGCGGGCGGCCCGGCTGCGCTCGGCGAGCCGGTCGTCCGCCGGGTAGCCGACCTCCTCCAGGGTCAGGCCGTACGGCCGGATCACGTTGACGGCCGAGTTGCGCACGCCGCCGGCCAGCACCTCGCCGGGGAACTCCACCGGCCGGTGCCCGTCGCCGACCAGCAGCATCGCGCCGACCAGCGCCCGCACCATGTTGTGGCAGAAGGCGTCGGCCCGGACGGTGGCGACCGCCAGCGAGCCCTCCTGGGCGGCGTAGGCGTCGACCGGGACGCGGTCCCAGCGCAGCTCCAGCAGGGTGCGGATGGTGGTCGCGCCCTCGCGCTTCTTGCAGTACGCGGCGAAGTCGTGCTCGCCGAGCAGCAGCCGGGCGGCGGCGTTCATCCTCTCCAGGTCGAGCGGCCGGTCGTGCCAGAGCACATGGCCGCGCAGCAGCGGGTCCACGCCACCGGGGTGGTCGGCGACCCGGTAGGCGTACCGGCGCCAGATCGCCGAGAAGCGGGCGTCGAAGCCCGCCGGGGCCTCGGCCGCGCGGTAGATCCGGACGTCGCCGGGCAGCCGCCCGGCCAGCCGGCGCAGCAGCTTCTCACCGTGCTGGGCCCACAGCCCCTCCGGCAGGTCGACGTGGGCGACCTGGCCGCGGGCGTGCACACCGGCGTCGGTGCGGCCGGCGACGGTGAGCGGGAAGAGCTCGGAGCTGCGGGTCACGACCTGCAGGGCGGTCTCGATCTCCTCCTGGACCGTCCGGCGGCCGCCCCTCTGGCGGGCCCAGCCCGAGAAGTCGGCGCCGTGGTAGGCGAGGTCGAGCCGGATCCGGACGTACCCGTCCGCCGGGCCGTCCTTGGCCGGAGGCCGCTCGGCGCAATCGTTGAGCACTGCTCTTCACTCCCTGGACATGAGGAACGGGCCCGCTCCCCCACGGATGGGGAAGCGGGCCCGCGACAACACCTGAAGGTGTCAGGCCTGCTCGGCGGCCTCGGCCTCGTCGGCCTTGGTCTCGGTGGCCTCGACCTTGGCGTCGGCCTCCTTGACGGCACGCTTGGTGGCGGCCTCGGCCTCGCCGACGGCGGTCTGCGCGACGGTCAGCGCCTCGACCAGCTCGATCACGGCCATCGGGGCGTTGTCGCCACGACGGGGACCGATCTTGGTGATGCGGGTGTAGCCACCCGGGCGGTTCTCGTAGCGCGGCGCGATCTCGGTGAAGAGGGTGTGCAGCACCGAGATGTCGGTGATGGTCTTGCGCACCAGGCGACGGTTGTGGATGTCGCCCTTCTTCGCCTTGGTGATCAGCTTCTCCGCCAGCGGGCGCAGGCGGCGGGCCTTGGCCTCGGTGGTGGTGATGCGGCCGTACTGGAACAGCTCACGGGCCAGACCGGCGAGCAGCAGGGGCTCGTGGTGCGGGCCGCCGCCGAGGCGGGCACCCTTGGTGGGACGCGGCATGGAATTACTCCTCGAATCTCCGACTGCGGCCGTACCAGGTACCGCAGCGGGCGTACGGGCACTGTGCCCGCACGGCTTTCACGACGACGGGGGCGGTTCCGGGGAACCGCCCCCGCGGTCAAGTCTCTCAGTACTGCTCGGTCTCCGCGTAACCCGCGTCGTCCAGGTCGTCGGCGCCGAAGGCGTCGGCGGCGGCGGTCGGGTCGAACCCGGGCGGGCTGTCCTTGAGGGCCAGGCCCATGCCGGCCAGCTTCGCCTTGACCTCGTCGATCGACTTCGCGCCGAAGTTGCGGATGTCGAGCAGGTCGGCCTCGGAGCGGGCGACGAGCTCACCCACGGTGTGGATGCCCTCGCGCTTGAGGCAGTTGTAGGAGCGGACGGTGAGCTCCAGCTCCTCGATCGGCAGCGCCAGGTCGGCGGCCAGGGCGGCGTCCGTCGGGGACGGGCCCATGTCGATGCCCTCGGCGTCGATGTTCAGCTCGCGGGCGAGGCCGAACAGCTCCACCAGGGTCTTGCCGGCCGAGGCCATGGCGTCACGCGGGCGCATGGCGGGCTTGGTCTCGACGTCGACGATCAGCTTGTCGAAGTCGGTCCGCTGCTCGACACGGGTGGCCTCGACCTTGTAGGTGACCTTCAGCACGGGGCTGTAGATCGAGTCGACCGGGATGCGGCCGATCTCCTGGCCGGAGGCCTTGTTCTGCACGGCGGAGACGTAGCCGCGACCGCGCTCGACGGTCAGCTCCATCTCCAGCTTGCCCTTGCCGTTCAGGGTGGCGAGGACCAGCTCGGGGTTGTGCACCTCGACACCGGCCGGCGGCGCGATGTCGGCGGCGGTGACCACACCCGGGCCCTGCTTGCGCAGGTACATCACGACCGGCTCGTCGTGCTCCGAGGAGACGACCAGCTGCTTGATGTTGAGGATGAGGTCGGTGACGTCCTCCTTGACGCCCGGCACGGTGGTGAACTCGTGCAGGACGCCGTCGATGCGGATGCTGGTGACAGCGGCACCCGGGATCGACGACAGGAGCGTGCGACGCAGAGAGTTGCCGAGGGTGTAGCCGAAGCCCGGCTCGAGCGGCTCGATCACGAACCGCGAGCGGAACTCGTCGACGACCTCTTCGGTCAGCGAGGGACGCTGAGCGATCAGCATGTTTTCAGATCCTCCAGTGATCTTCGGCACCCACTATTTGATGCCGAACAGAACCAGCGTACGGGGTCCCGCAGGAAACGGGACCCCGTACGAGGTTTAAAGCAGTACCCAGCGTGCCCGAAGCCTCCCCGAGACGAGGGGGAGGTCACGGGTCAGACGCGGCGGCGCTTCGGCGGACGGCAGCCGTTGTGCGGGGTGGGGGTGACGTCCTGGATCGAGCCGACCTCCAGGCCGGTGGCCTGGAGCGAACGGATCGCGGTCTCGCGGCCGGAGCCCGGACCCTTCACGAAGACGTCGACCTTGCGCATGCCGTGCTCCTGCGCGCGACGGGCAGCGGCCTCGGCGGCCATCTGCGCGGCGAACGGGGTGGACTTGCGCGAGCCCTTGAAGCCGACGTGGCCGGCGGAGGCCCAGGAGATCACGTTGCCCGACGGGTCGGTGATCGAAACGATGGTGTTGTTGAACGTGCTCTTGATGTGCGCGTGGCCGTGAGCGACGTTCTTCTTTTCCTTGCGGCGGATCTTCTTCGCGCCGGCAGCCTGACGACCCTTGGGGGGCATAAGTCTGTTCTCCTACTGAGGTGGTCGGTCCGCTGACCCGCGGGCCGGAGGGATGTCCGGTTACGGGACGGACTACTTCTTGCCCGGCTTCTTCTTACCGGCGATCGCGCGACGCGGGCCCTTGCGGGTACGCGCGTTGGTGTGGGTGCGCTGGCCGCGGACCGGCAGGCCGCGGCGGTGACGCAGACCCTCGTAGCAGCCGATCTCGACCTTGCGGCGGATGTCGGCGGCCACCTCGCGGCGGAGGTCACCCTCGACCGTGAAGTTGGCGTCGATGTACTGGCTCAGCTTGACCAGGTCGTCCTCGGCGATGTCGCGAACGCGGACATCCGGGCTGACACCGGTCTCGGCGAGGGTCTGCTGGGCGCGGGTACGGCCGATGCCGTACACGTAGGTGAGGGCGATCTCGATCCGCTTCTCACGGGGGAGATCAACGCCGGCGAGGCGTGCCATTCAAGGCTCCTGTGGTTCTTCAGAGGTCTGGCGTGCCACCTACTCCGACACCTCACGGTGAGGGAGCCCCGGCCTCTGACCGGGGGCGGCAGTCCGTCCCTGGGACGGATCGGGTGGCCCACTGATGACGTTTTCGCGTCGCGCGAAGTACTACGAGAAATGCTGGGGAGAGATCAGCCCTGGCGCTGCTTGTGGCGCAGGTTGTCGCAGATCACCATGACCCGGCCGTGACGGCGGATCACCTTGCACTTGTCGCAGATCTTCTTGACGCTCGGCTTGACCTTCATGTTCAGGTTCTCCGGGTCTAGATCTGACGTTCTTACTTGTAGCGGTAGACGATCCGGCCGCGCGTGAGGTCGTAGGGGCTGAGCTCCACCACGACCCGGTCGTCCGGCAGGATGCGGATGTAGTGCATGCGCATCTTGCCACTGATGTGCGCGAGGACCTTGTGACCGTTCTGCAGCTCGACCTTGAACATCGCGTTCGGAAGAGACTCGATCACGGTGCCCTCGATCTCAATGGCGCCTTGCTTCTTAGCCATGAACTGCGAGATCCACCTTCCGGGACCGGCTACCGTATGCGGAACGCTCGTGCGAACCTGGGTCCACCCCGACCCCGAGGAGGGGGAAGAGGGCGTGCTGGAGCACGCTACGAGTGAGCCGACGGTCCATCCTACGCCAGCGCGCAGGATGGACCAAAACGGGGGTACCCGATCAGCGGGCCGCCGGAGCGGCCAGCGGCTCGACGTGGGCGGTGCAGGCCGAGCAGCGGCGGGCGGCCTCGGGGATCTCGGTCAGGCACTCGGGGCAGGGGCGCTTCGGGGTCTTCGGCTTCTTCGGCATGTAGCGCGCGGTGGCCTTGGTCACCGGCAGGACGACGCAGAAGTACAGCACGGCCGCGGTCATCAGGAACGCGATCAGCACATTGAGGAACTGCCCGTACGGGAAGGTCACCCCGGCGATCGTCGCCTTGTAGGAGCCGAAGTCGCCCGCGGCACCGACCACCACGCCCACCAGCGGGGTGAGGAAGGCGGAGACGAAGCCGGTGACCACCGCGGTGAACGCGGCGCCGATCACCACACCGACCGCCATGTCGACCACGTTGCCGCGCATCATGAAGTCGCGGAATCCCTTGAGCACTGCTCTCTCCTGCTACTCGAAGCCACTACCGGCGCATAAAAATAGGACAAAAGCCCTGGAAGTCCAAACCTCCAGGGCCCTGATCCCTTGTCAGCAGCGGAAGTTGGCTGCTCCGAGCGGTTGTGGCGGGATTACGCCAGCGGGTCCGGCGCGGCCGTCACACCCAGCTTGGCGAGCATCTCGCGGCCGCCGTCGAAGGCGGTCAGCACCACCGGGCCCTGCTCGGTGACGGCCACCGAGTGCTCCCAGTGCGAGGCCCAGGTGCCGTCGTTGGTGACGACGGTCCAGTCGTCCTCCAGCACGGTGGTGTGCGGAGTGCCGAGCGAGACCATCGGCTCGATCGCCAGCACGGTGCCGGGGACCAGCTTCGGGCCCTTGCCCCGGCCGCGCTCGACGTAGTTCAGCACGTGCGGCTCCATGTGCATCGCGGTGCCGATGCCGTGGCCGCCGTAGCCCTCGGTGATGCCCCACTTGCCCTTGGGCGGCAGCGGCTGGCGCCGGATGAAGCCCTCGATCGCCTTGGAGACGTCGACCAGGCGGTTGCTCTTCTTCATCTGGGCGATGCCGGCCCACATCGAGCCCTCGGTGACCCGGCTCAGCATCTCCACCTCGGGGGCGACCTCGCCGACCGCGACGGTGATCGCCGCGTCGCCGTGCCAGCCGTCCAGGATCGCGCCGCAGTCGATCGAGATGAGGTCGCCCTCCTGCAGCACCCGCTCACCGGGGATGCCGTGCACGACCTCGTTGTTCACCGAGGCGCAGATCACGCCCGGGAACCAGAGGCCGCCGTGGTGGGCCCGGAAGTTCGAGGTGGCGCCGTGGTCCGTGATGACCTTGTCGGCGATGTCGTTGAGCTCCTGGGTGGTGATTCCCGGGACGACCGCCTCGCGGGCCGCCTTGAGCGCCTCGGCGACGACCAGCCCGGCCGCTCGCATCTTCGCGATCTGCTCGGGGGTCTTGATCTCCACCATCTGGTCACGCCTTCCTTGGGTTCCCGCCCGGTCCTTGCCGCGCGGCCGTGCACTCGTTCCACCGTACGACGCCGTACGGCCGCGCTGCCCCGGGTCGGGCAGCGCGGCCGTAGGTACGTCGCTCGAAAACTCAGCTGTCCTGCTTCAGCGCCTCGATCGCGCGCCGGGTGACCTCGTCGACCTTGCCGAGGGCCGGGATCGTGGCGATCAGGCCCTGCTGGCGGTAGTAGTCGATGATCGGCTCGGTCTCCGTGTGGTAGACCTCCAGCCGGGTCCGCACGGCGTCCTCGGTGTCGTCGGAGCGCTGGTACAGCTCGCCGCCGCACTCGTCGCAGACGCCCTCGACCTTCGGCGCGTTGTAGTCCACGTGGAACACGTGGCCGCCGTCGTTGCGGCACAGCCGGCGGCCGGCGATCCGGCGGACGACCTCGTCCTCGGGGACCTCCAGGTCGAGCACACCGTCGAGCTTGATGCCCTGCTCGGCGAGGAACTCGTCCAGCGCCTTGGCCTGGCCCAGGTTCCGCGGGAAGCCGTCCAGCAGGAAGCCGTTCGCGGCGTCCTCCTGGAGCATGCGGTCCTTGGCCATCCCGATCGTGACCTCGTCGGGCACCAGGCGGCCCGCGTCCATGTAGCTCTTGGCCTCGACACCCAGCGGGGTGCCCTGACCGATGTTGGCGCGGAACAGGTCGCCGGTGGAGATGTGGGGGATGGACAGGGTCTTGGCGAGGAGGTGCGCCTGAGTACCCTTCCCGGCCCCGGGGGGTCCGACGAGGACAATACGCATCAGCGGAGGAACCCTTCGTAATTGCGCTGCTGGAGCTGGCTCTCGATCTGCTTCACAGTTTCGAGTCCGACGCCGACGACGATGAGCACGCTGGTGCCGCCGAACGGGAAGTTGGTCTGCTGTCCGAAGGCGACCAGGGCGATCATCGGGATCAACGCGATCAGGCCCAGGTAGAGCGAACCCGGCCACGTGATGCGGGTGAGCACGTAGTTCAGGTACTCGGCCGTCGGGCGGCCGGCCCGGATACCCGGGATGAACCCACCATACTTCTTCATGTTGTCGGCAACTTCTTCGGGGTTGAAGGAGATGGCGACGTAGAAGAAGGCGAAGAAGACGATCAGCAGGAAGTACGTGGCCATGTAGATCGGGTGGTCACCGCGCACGAAGTGCTGGTTGATCCACACCGCCCAGCCGGCCTGGCTGTTGGTCAGCTGGACCACGAGGGCCGGGATGTACAGCAGCGACGAGGCGAAGATGACCGGGATGACACCGGCCTGGTTCACCTTGAGCGGGATGTACGTCGAGGTTCCGCCGAAGGCCCGGCGACCGATCATCCGCTTCGCGTACTGGACCGGGATCCGGCGCTGGGCCTGCTCGACGAAGATGACGAGCATCACAACGATGACGCCGATCGCGATGACCGAGAAGAACTCGACCCAGCCGCCGCCGATGGTGCCGGACTGCTTGATCGCCCACATCGAGGTGGGGAACTGGGCGGCGATCGAGGTGAAGATCAGCAGCGACATGCCGTTGCCGATGCCGCGGTCGGTGATCAGCTCACCGAGCCACATGATCACCGTGGTGCCGGCGGTCATGGTCAGGACCATGACGGCGATCCGGAACACGCCGGTGTCCGGCACGATCTGGTTGGCGTAGACGCAGCCCGAGAACAGGGCGCCGCTGGACGCGGTCGCCACGATGCCGGTGCCCTGGAGCACCGCCAGCGCGATGGTCAGGTACCGGGTGTACTGGGTGATCTTCGCCTGGCCGGCCTGGCCCTCCTTCTTCAGCGCCTCCAGTCGTGGAATCACGACGGTGAGGAGCTGGAGGATGATGCTCGCCGTGATGTACGGCATGATGCCGAGGGCGAAGATCGTCAGCTGTAGCAGCGCCCCGCCGGAGAACAAGTTGACCAGGCCGAAGAGGCCGTTGTTCTTGGTCTCCTTGATGCAGGCGTGAACCGCCTCGAAGTCGACCCCTGGTACGGGAACGTGCGAGCCCAGCCGGAACAGCACCATGATGCCCAGCGTGAACAGCAGCTTCTTGCGCAGGTCGGGCGTCTGGAACGCCCGCGCGAACGCACTGAGCACGGTGCCTCCTGCGCCTCCCGCGCGTCGTCGGCGGGAGGGTCGGTCCTGAATGGGAGTTTGCGGTTCGGGCTCCGTTACAGACGGCACAGGCGAGCCTATGCGCAGCCTACAAGGGAACTCCACGGACTCTAACAGTGCACGGCCGCTCGAAAGAAGCGCGTACGGCCCCTCCCCCACTCATGGGGTACGGGATGCCCGGTTTTGCCACACAAAAGAACGAGGGCCAGAACCTGCCGCGTCGACATCCGGGGGCGGAATGGGCCGGAAAAGGCGCGAGCCCCGCACCTCCCGAAGGGAAGTGCGGGGCTCGCGGAAGTCAGCGGGCTCAGACGAGCTCGGTGACGGTACCGCCGGCGGCGGTGATCTTCTCGGTGGCCGAGCCGGAGACGGCGTCCACCGTCACCTGCAGCGCGACCGAGATCTCGCCGGTGCCGAGCACCTTGACGAGGGAGTTCTTGCGAACCGCGCCCTTGGCGACCAGGTCCTCGACCGTGACCTCGCCACCCTGCGGGTAGAGCTCGGCCAGCTTGTCGAGGTTGACGACCTGGAACGTGATCTTGAACGGGTTCTTGAAGCCCTTCAGCTTCGGCAGACGCATGTGGAGCGGCATCTGGCCACCCTCGAAGCGCTGCGGAACCTGGTAGCGGGCCTTGGTGCCCTTGGTACCACGACCAGCGGTCTTACCCTTGGACGCCTCACCACGACCCACACGGATCTTGTCGGTCTTGGCACCCGGGGCGGGACGCAGGTTGTGGATCTTGATCGGGTTGTCGCCCATGATCAGTCCACCTCCTCAACCGTCACCAGGTGACGGACCGTCTGGGCCATCCCGCGGATCTCGGGACGGTCCTCCTTCACCACGACGTCGTGCATGCGCTTGAGGCCAAGCGAGCGCAGGGTGTCGCGGTGGTTCTGCTTGCTGCCGATGTACGACTTGGTCTGCGTGATCTTCAGGCGAGCCATCAGGCACTCACCCCGGCAGCAGCCCGAGCCCGCAGCAGACCGGCCGGAGCCACGTCCTCGAGCGGCAGGCCACGGCGGGCCGCGACCTCCTCGGGACGCTGGATCTGCTTCAGCGCGGCAACCGTGGCGTGCACGATGTTGATCGCGTTGTCCGAGCCGAGCGACTTCGACAGGATGTCGTGAACGCCGGCGCACTCCAGGACGGCGCGCACCGGGCCACCGGCGATAACACCGGTACCGGGGGCGGCGGGCTTCAGCAGCACGACGCCGGCGGCCTTCTCGCCCTGAACGGGGTGCGCGATGGTGCCCTGGATACGGGGGACCTTGAAGAAGTTCTTCTTGGCCTCCTCAACGCCCTTGGCGATGGCGGCCGGAACCTCCTTCGCCTTCCCGTAACCGACACCCACGGTGCCGTCACCGTCGCCCACCACGACCAGCGCGGTGAAGCTGAAGCGACGACCACCCTTGACAACCTTGGCGACGCGGTTGATCGCGACGACGCGCTCGACGTAAGCGGTCTTCTCGACGGCGGGGGCGTTGCCCCGGTCGTCACGCTTACGGTCGCGCCGCTCGCCACCGGTGCCGCCGCCGGCGCCGCTACCGCGGCGCTGGGGTCCAGCCATTGGAATTACCTCTCTCGATTACGTCCGCCGACAGAGTCGACGAGCGGCTTAGAAGTCGAGCCCGGCCTCGCGGGCCGCGTCCGCCAGGGCGGCGATGCGGCCGGCGTACCGGTTGCCCGCGCGGTCGAAGACGACCGACTCGATGCCGGCGGCCTTGGCGCGCTCGGCGACCAGGCTCCCGACCTTCTTGGCCAGCTCGGTCTTGTCGCCCTCGGCGCCCTTGATGGACACGTCGAGGGTGGACGCCGACGCCAGGGTGTGACCCTTGGCGTCGTCGATGACCTGGGCGACCATGTGACGGTTCGAGCGCGTCACGACGAGGCGCGGACGCACCTCGCTGCCGACGATGCGCTTGCGAACGCGGATCGCGCGGCGCTTGCGAGCGGCGCTCTTGTAGGCGTTGCCCTTGCCGATCTTGACAGAGACACTCATCGCTTACTTACCACTCTTTCCGACCTTGCGGCGGATAACCTCGCCCGCGTACTTGACGCCCTTGGCCTTGTACGGGTCGGGCTTGCGCAGCTTGCGGATCTTCGCGGCGACCTCGCCGACCTTCTGCTTGTCGATGCCGTCCACGTGGAACTTGGTGGCCGACTCGACGACGAAGGAGATGCCCTCCGGCGCCTCGACGAGGATCGGGTGGCTGTAGCCCAGCTGGAACTCCATGTCGGAGCCCTTCGCCAGAACTCGGTAGCCGACACCGCTGATCTCCAGCGACTTGCGGTAGCCCGCGGTCACACCGGTGATCATGTTCGCCACCAGCGTGCGGGTCAGGCCGTGCAGGGCCTTCGACTGACGCTCGTCGTTGGGGCGGGTGACAGCCAGAATACCGTCCTCGCCCTTGCCGATCTCGATCGGCGCGGCGACGACGTGGGTGAGGGAGCCCTTCGGGCCCTTCACCGAGACCGTCTGGCCATCGATGGTGACGTCCACGCCAGCGGGGACCTGGATGGGCAGCCGTCCAATGCGCGACATTGCTGTACCTCCGTTTCCCGAATTACCAGACGTAGGCGAGAACTTCTCCGCCTACGCCCTTCTTGGCGGCCTGCTTGTCGGTCAGGAGGCCGGAGGACGTGGAGATGATCGCCACGCCCAGGCCGCCGAGAACCTTCGGCAGGTTGGTGGACTTTGCGTAAACGCGCAGACCCGGCTTGCTGATGCGCTTGATGCCGGCGATGGAGCGCTCACGGTTGGGGCCGAACTTGAGCTCGATGGTCAGCTTCTTGCCGACCTCGCCCTCGACGGGCTCCTCAACCTTGTAGGAGGTGATGTAACCCTCCTGCTGCAGGATCTCGGCGACGTGCGCCTTGATCTTGCTGGCCGGCATCGCCACGGAGTCGTGGTACGCCGAGTTCGCGTTACGCAGACGCGTGAGCATGTCTGCGATGGGGTCGGTCATGGTCATGATGGCCTCAGGCCTCTCTCGCCGCGGTTTCTCCGCGCCAGGTCCCCCTTCCGCACTCTTTCGAGTTCGTCAGGGGCACAAGCGCAGGGGACCTGCGACGTCGTAAGACTGGGTGCGAGCCCTCTCGCAAGAGGGCCACGGGCATCCATGGGGATGCCGCGGCAGGGGGCCCGACCCCACTACCTTACGGGAACCCGTACGGCAGGCCCAAAACGGGCCGGTGTGGGATCGGGCACCTCTGCGTCGCTGTGTGCCTAAAGCGCCTGGACTACCAGGAGCTCTTGGTCACGCCCGGCAGCTCGCCACGGTGCGCCATCTCACGGAGGCAGACACGGCAGAGGCCGAACTTGCGGTACACCGAGTGCGGACGGCCGCACCGCTGGCACCGGGTGTAGGCCCGGACGCCGAACTTCGGCTTCCGCTCGGCCTTCGCGATGAGGGACTTCTTCGCCATTGGCTCACGCCTCCTTGAACGGGAAGCCCAGAGCGCGCAGGAGCGCCCGGCCCTCGTCGTCGGTCTGAGCGGTGGTCACGACGGTGATGTCCATACCGCGCTGACGGTCGACCTTGTCCTGGTCGATCTCGTGGAACATAACCTGCTCGGTCAGACCGAAGGTGTAGTTGCCACGGCCGTCGAACTGCTTGGGGGAGAGACCGCGGAAGTCACGGATGCGCGGCAGGGCCAGCGACACCAGACGGTCCAGGAACTCCCACATGCGGTCACCACGGAGGGTGACGTGGGTGCCGATCGGCTGGCCCTCGCGCAGCTTGAACTGCGCGATGGACTTGCGGGCCTTGGTCACGGCCGGCTTCTGACCGGTGATCGCGGTCAGGTCGCGGATCGCGCCCTCGATCAGCTTGCTGTCACGGGCGGCCTCGCCGACACCCATGTTGACGACGACCTTGACCAGGCCCGGCGTCAGCATGACGTTCTCGTACGAGAACTGCTCCTGCAGCTGCCCCTTGATCTCGGAGTTGTAACGCTCCTTGAGGCGGGGGGTCACCTTCTCAACAGACGTCTCAGACATCAGATGTCCTCACCGGTTCGCTTGGCAACGCGGATCTTGTTGCCCTCGTCGTCGAAGCGGTAGCCAACGCGGGTGACGACCTTCTTGCCGTCCTTCTCCACGACCAGCTGGACGTTGGAGACGTGCACCGGGGCCTCGACGGTGACAATGCCACCCTGAGTGCCCGGACCCGGCTTGGTGTGCTTCTTGACCCGGTTCACACCCTCGACCAGGACCTTGTTCTCAGCCGGCAGGGCCTGGATGACCTTGCCCTGCTTGCCCTTGTCCTTGCCGGTGATGACCTGAACCAGGTCACCCTTCTTGATCTTCATGCTGTTCGCCATGGGTCAGAGCACCTCCGGCGCCAGCGAGATGATCTTCATGAACTTCTTGTCACGCAGCTCGCGGCCCACCGGGCCGAAGATGCGGGTGCCACGGGGGTCACCGTCGGTGTTCTTGAGAACGACAGCGGCGTTCTCGTCGAACCGGATGTACGAGCCGTCGGGACGACGGCGCGACTTCACGGTACGGACGACGACGCACTTGACGACGTCACCCTTCTTCACCGAACCACCGGGGATCGCGTCCTTGACGGTGGCGACGATGACGTCCCCGATACCGGCGTAGCGGCGACCGGAACCACCGAGAACGCGGATGCAAAGGATTTCCTTCGCGCCCGTGTTGTCGGCGACACGCAGTCGCGACTCCTGCTGGATCACAGCTTTCTCCTGATCGTCAACGAGAGCTGACGGGCCGGCCGCTGCTCACACCAGCGCCCGCAAGGGGCCTGGTGCACATACGGCCGTACCGCATCAACTTCGTTACTTGGCCTTCTCGAGGATCTCGACGACGCGCCAGCGCTTCGTCGCGGACAGCGGGCGGGTCTCCGCGAGGAGAACCCGGTCGCCGATGCCGCAGGCGTTCGCCTCGTCGTGCGCCTTCAGCTTGTTCGTACGGCGGATGACCTTGCCGTACAGCGCGTGCTTGACGCGGTCCTCGACGGCGACGACGACGGTCTTGTCCATCTTGTCGCTGACGACGAGACCCTCACGGGTCTTGCGGAAACCGCGCGTCTCGTTGGTGTTCTCAGTCATCAGGCGTTCTCCACCGTCTCGATGCCCAGCTCGCGCTCGCGCATCAGGGTGTAGATCCGCGCGATGTCCTTACGGACGAGCTTGAGCCGTCCGTGGTTGTCGAGCTGCCCGGTCGCCGCCTGGAAGCGGAGGTTGAACAGCTCCTCCTTGGCCTCGCGCAGCTTGGCAACGAGACCCTCGTTGTCCAGCTGGCGGAGGTCAGCAGCCTTGGTAGCGGCCGACATCAGCTCTCACCGTCCTCGCGCCGGACGATCCGGCACTTCATCGGCAGCTTGTGAGCAGCGCGGGTGAGCGCCTCACGAGCAACCTTCTCGTTCGGGTACGACAGCTCGAACATGACCCGACCCGGGTGCACGTTCGCGATCCACCACTCCGGCGAACCCTTACCGGAACCCATGCGGGTCTCGGCCGGCTTCTTGGTCAGCGGACGGTCCGGGTAGATGTTGATCCAGACCTTGCCGCCACGGCGGATGTGACGGGTGATCGCGATACGAGCGGACTCGATCTGACGGTTCGTCACGTAGGCCGGGGTCACGGCCTGGATGCCGAACTGGCCGAACGCCAGCTCGGTGCCACCCTTGGCAGCGCCACGGCGCTTGGGGTGGTGCTGCTTGCGGTGCTTGACCCGACGGGGGATCAGCATTGCGGTCAGGCCTCCGTTCCGGTGTTCTCGGCAGCCGGAGCCTCGGCGGCGACCGGGGCCTGAGCCTCGGCAGCGGCGGGACGACGGCCGCGGCCACCGCGCTCGCCACCACGGCGCTCGCCACCGCGGGCGGGACGACCACCCTCGGGACGGGCCGGGCGGTTGCCCGAGCGGGCAGCGGCGTTCTCAGCGCGGACCTCGGCGATGTTCTTGACGTCGCCCTTGTAGATCCAGACCTTCACGCCGATGCGGCCGAAGGTCGTCTTGGCCTCGAAGAAGCCGTAGTCGACGTTCGCGCGCAGGGTGTGCAGCGGCACACGGCCCTCGCGGTAGAACTCCGAACGGCTCATCTCGGCGCCGCCGAGACGACCGGAGCACTGGACCTTGATGCCCTTGGCGCCGGACTTCATGGTGCCCTGCATCGACTTGCGCATGGCACGGCGGAAGGAGACGCGGGAGGACAGCTGCTCCGCGACGCCCTGAGCCACGAGCTGGGCGTCCAGCTCGGGGTTCTTGACCTCGAGGATGTTCAGCTGGACCTGCTTGCCGGTCAGCTTCTCGAGGTCGCCGCGGATGCGGTCGGCCTCGGTGCCGCGCCGGCCGATCACGATGCCGGGGCGAGCGGTGTGGATGTCCACACGGACGCGGTCGCGGGTGCGCTCGATCTCGACCTTGGAGATGCCGGCGCGCTCCATGCCCTTCGTCATCATGCGACGAATGGCAACGTCTTCCTTGACGTAGTCCTTGTACAGCTTGTCGGCGTACCAGCGGGACTTGAAGTCCGTGCTGATGCCGAGGCGGAACCCGTGCGGGTTAACCTTCTGGCCCATTACCGGGTCCCTTCCTTGCTGCTGACGACCACGGTGATGTGGCTGGTCCGCTTGCGGATCCGGTAGGCACGACCCTGGGCGCGCGGACGGAACCGCTTCAGGGTCGGACCCTCGTCAACGTACGCCTCGCTGATGACGAGGTCGTCCACGTTGGAGTGGTTGTAGTTGTGCGCGGCGTTGGCAATGGCGCTGTCGAGCACCTTGCCGACCGGCACGGTCGCGGCCTGCGGAGCGAAACGCAGGACCGCCTGGGCCTCCGTGGCGTTCAGGCCACGGATGAGGTCCACCACGCGGCGGGCCTTCATGGGCGTGACGCGGATGTACCGCGCCTGGGCCCTGGCTTCCATGGTTGTCCCCTTGCTGGTGTAAGTCATTGAGTCGGTAATCTCGCTGGCGACTAGCGACGCTTCGACTTGCGGTCGTCCTTGACGTGACCGCGGAAGGTACGCGTCGGCGCGAACTCGCCGAGCTTGTGGCCGACCATCGACTCGGTGACGAACACCGGGACGTGCTTGCGGCCATCGTGCACCGCGATCGTGTGGCCGAGCATGGCCGGGAAGATCACGGAGCGACGGGACCAGGTCTTGATGACGTTCTGGGTACCCGCCTCGTTCTGCGCGTCCACCTTCTTGAGAAGGTGGCCGTCAATGAAGGGGCCCTTCTTGAGACTGCGCGGCATCTGACCTGCTCCTAGCGCTTCTTGTTGGTCTTGCGGCGGCGCACGATGAGGGCGTTCGAAGCCTTCTTCGGGCTACGAGTGCGACCCTCCTTCTGGCCCCACGGCGAAACCGGGTGGCGACCACCGGAGGTCTTACCCTCACCACCACCGTGCGGGTGGTCGATCGGGTTCATGGCCACACCACGCACGGTCGGGCGGACGCCCTTCCAGCGCATACGGCCGGCCTTGCCCCAGTTGATGTTCGACTGCTCGGCGTTGCCGACCTCGCCGACGGTCGCGCGGCAGCGCGCGTCCACCAGGCGGATCTCACCGGAGGGCATGCGCAGGTGCGCCATCTTGCCCTCACGCGCCAGCAGCTGGATGCCGGAGCCGGCCGAGCGGGCCAGCTTGGCACCGCCACCGGGACGCAGCTCCACCGCGTGGATGGTGGTACCGACCGGGATGTTGCGCAGCGGCAGGTTGTTGCCGGGCTTGATGTCGGCGCCAGGGCCGTTCTCCACCCGGTCGCCCTGCGCGATGCCGCGCGGCGCGATGATGTAGCGCTTCTCGCCGTCCACGTAGTGCAGGAGCGCGATGCGCGCGGTGCGGTTCGGGTCGTACTCGATGTGCGCGACCTTGGCCGGCACGCCGTCCTTGTCGTGACGACGGAAGTCGATCACGCGGTAGGCGCGCTTGTGCCCGCCACCCTGGTGGCGAACGGTGATCCGACCGGCGTTGTTACGGCCGCCCTTGCTGTGCAGGGGGCGAACCAGCGACTTCTCCGGCGTGGACCGCGTGATTTCGACGAAGTCGGCCACGCTGGAGCCACGACGGCCCGGCGTAGTCGGCTTGTACTTGCGGATACCCATTTTCGTCCTCGTCTTGATCGACGATCACGGCCTCCGTCAGGAGGTCGGACCACCGAAGATGTCGATGCGGTTGCCCTCGGCCAGCTTCACGATGGCGCGCTTGGTGTCCTTGCGCTTGCCAAAGCCCGTCTTGGAGCGCTTGCGCTTGCCCTGACGGTTGATCGTGTTGACAGCCTCGACCTTGACCGAGAAGACGGCCTCGACGGCCTGCTTGATCTGGGTCTTGTTGGCGCCCGGCGACACGATGAACGTGTACTTGTTCTCGTCGAGAAGGCTGTAGCTCTTCTCGGAGATAACCGGCTTCACCAGGACGTCACGGGGGTCCGTGAACGTCTTGCTCGTAACGTCGCTCATCAGGCGGCGCTCCCTTCGAGCTCGCCCTCAGCGGCAACGGCCTTGGCGGACGCGGCCGGACCGGCCACGAAACGCTCGAAGGCGGCCTGGGTGAAGACCACATCGTCGGAGACGAGCACGTCGTAGGTGTTCAGCTGACCGGCGTCCAGGATGTGGACGTTCGGCAGGTTGCGAGCGGACTTGAGGCCCAGCTCGTCCGCACGCTCGACGACCAGGAGGACGTTCTTGCGCTCGGTGATCTTGCCGAACAGGCTCTTGGCGGCCTTGGTCGACGGCGCCTCGGTCGCGGTCACGTCGGTGACGACGTGAATGCGGTTGTGGCGGGCCCGGTCGGTGAGCGCACCGCGCAGGGCGGCGGCGATCATCTTCTTCGGGGTGCGCTGCGAGTAGTCGCGCGGCACGGGACCGTGCACGACGCCACCACCGGCGAACTGCGGCGCGCGGGTCGAGCCCTGACGGGCGCGGCCGGTGCCCTTCTGGCGGTACGGCTTCTTGCCGCCACCACGGACCTCGCCGCGAGTCTTGGTCTTGTGGGTGCCCTGACGGGCCGCAGCGAGCTGCGCCACGACGACCTGGTGCATCAGCGGAACGCTGACCTTCGCGTCGAAGATCTCGGCCGGCAGCTCGAGGCTGCCAGTCTTGTCACCCGAGGGCGACAGGATGTCAATGGTGCTCATATCCTTCACAGCCCCTTCGCCGCGGTGCGGACGAGGACGAGGCCGCCGTTCGGGCCCGGGATCGCGCCCTTGATCAGGAGCAGACCCTTCTCCGCGTCAACCGCGTGCACGGTCAGGTTCTGGGTGGTCACACGCTCGTGACCCATCCGGCCGGCCATCTTCAGGCCCTTGAACACGCGGCCCGGGGTGGCGCAGCCACCGATGGAACCGGGCGAACGGTGCTTGCGCTGCACGCCGTGACCGGCGCCGAGGCCCCGGAAGTTGTGGCGCTTCATGACACCGGCGAAGCCCTTGCCCTTGGAGGTGCCGGTCACGTCGACCTTGACACCCGCCTCGAACAGCTCGGCGGTGATCTCCTGGCCCAGGGTGTACTCGGACGCGTCCGAGGTCCGGAGCTCGACCAGGTGGCGGCGCGGGGTGACACCGGCCTTGGCGAAGTGGCCCGCGAGGGGCTTGTTCACCTTGCGGGGGTCGATCTCGCCGAAGCCGATCTGGACGGCGTCGTAGCCGGCCGGGCTGTCAGCGGTGTGGACCTGGGTCACGACATTCGGCCCAGCCTTGACGACGGTCACCGGAACGACCCGGTTGTTCTCGTCCCAGACCTGGGTCATGCCGAGCTTCTCGCCCAGGATGCCCTTAATCTGCTTAGCCATCTTCGGTGCGCCTCTCAGAGCTTGATCTCGATGTCGACGCCCGCCGGCAGGTCGAGACGCATCAGCGAGTCAACCGTCTTCGGCGTGGGGTCGAGGATGTCGATCAGACGCTTGTGAGTGCGCATCTCGAAGTGCTCGCGCGAGTCCTTGTACTTGTGCGGCGAGCGGATGACGCAGTACACGTTCTTCTCAGTGGGCAGCGGCACCGGGCCCGCGACCTGCGCACCAGTACGGATCACCGTCTCGACGATCTTCTTCGCCGAGGAGTCGATGACCTCGTGGTCGTAGGCCTTGAGCCGGATGCGGATCTTCTGTCCCGCCATGGCTACCTTGTAGTCCTTTGTCCTAGTCACTGCACGACCCCCGCTCCGACCCCCGCGCTCGGGCGTGTCGCACTCGCGCTTGCAAAAAACCGGCGATGGACTCGTCGGTTTCGAACTTTCGGGGTAGGGGGAGCCGGGCCGAGGCCCCGCACACGCTTCCCGGAAGATTCCCGTACGTCCGCCCCGCAGCTGCCGTGGCGTAACACTCACGCTTGACGGCCATCACGGGAACGACGAGTACATGGGACTCGCTTCCAGTCCTCCCGGCGGGAGGCGCGCAGCATCGGCAACTCAACCGAGCAACTTGGACATACTGCCACAGGCGTGCGCCGGAAAGCCAATCGGGGCCGGTGAGGCGTACCTCACCGGCCCCGACGCGTTCCGCCCGGCTACTTCGCCGGGCCGTTGTCCCACGGGGCCCGGCGGCCGCAGACCGCCTGCCAGTCCTCGGTCGCGACGCCCGCGCACCAGACGAACTTCTTGTCGTCCTTGTCCGGCGTCCAGTCCTTGACGATGATGTCCGCGCAGGTGGAGACCGGCGCGAACCTCGGGCAGCTGCCGTCGGCCTTCTTGATGGTGTGCGCGCGCCAGGCGTCGAGCCCCATCGTCCCGGCCTTCTCGTGCTCCGGCATGTACCGGTTGACCGACCAGGAGGCGCCCATGGTGCCGAACAGGGCGAGGGCGCAGACCAGGCCGGCGGCGAGCTGGCGCAGCATCCGGCCGGAGAGCACCGAGGTGCCGGCCGGCGCGTCGTCCTTGCGCAGCACCCGCTCCAGCCAGCCGCTGCCGCGGTGGAAGGCGGCCATCAGACCCAGCACGGCCAGGATCATCAGGCAGTACAGGATGATCCAGGTGGTCCGGGGGTACAGCGCGACGGTGCCGGTCTGCGCCATCTTCCCGGCGAAGGTGAACCGCATCAGCCAGGCCCCGGCCAGCACGGCGGCGGCCGTGCGCACCGCGAGGTTGCGCAGCCCCAGCCCGATGCCCAGCCCGACACCGGCGACCAGCAGGATCGCGAAGCCGGACTGGCCGGCCAGCTCGCCCGAGGCCGGGTAGTCGTGGTACGTGGTCTGGCCGACCCGGTCGGACATCCAGCCCATGATGTAGGTCGGATCGGTGTACACCATGATGTAGCCGTAGCGGTCCGGGACGTCAGCCCCGATCGTGGCCAGCTGGTACAGCAGCGGCGAACCGACGAGCCCGGCGCTCACCACGGTGGTGCCGATGAGCGCGAGCCCGTTGCGCACGGCCGTACGGCCCCCGCGCCAGGGGAAGACGAAGAGCGTCAGCACGGCGATGCCGGGAGCCGACCACAGGTACCAGCCGGAGTACCAGAGGAACAGCAGGCCGAAGACCACGCCGAAGCCCAGGCCCCGCAGCAGCGCCGAGCGCGTCGACAGCTCGCCGGCCCGGCGGACCTCGCGCAGCACCGCGGTCAGCAGCGGGACCAGCATGATCATCACGACGTGGCTGTACGGGCGGATCGGGTCCAGGAAGACCACCGCGGCCGGTACGGCGATCAGCAGCGCCCAGAACGGCCGCAGCAGCAGCCGCCAGGACAGGTAGCTCATCGGCCCGACCAGCGCGCTGAAGAGGATCTGCAGGTCGTGCAGGGCGAAGCCCTCGCCGCCGATGCCGTGGTAGCGGATCTTCGCCCAGAGCGCGATCAGCGCCGGGAAGCCGGGCGGGTAGACCCCGGGCAGGCCCTTGTCGTCCAGCATCCCGGTGGCCATGTGGACCAGGACGCTCGGGTCGCCCTCCTGGCCGCCGAGCGGCCAGGGCGTGCCGTTGAGGGCGACCACCACACCGCCGGCGATCACACCGGTGGACAGGCCGGCCAGCGCGGCGCAGACCAGCCGCTGGGTCAGCCGGTGCCGGCGCAGGGTGCCCCGGTAGGCGGTGAAGACCAGCACCGCGAGCAGCGGCAGACCGACGACCGCGACGTACTGCTGGATCTTCGCCAGCCCGCTGACCTGGCCGATCCGGTTCAGCGGGTTGACGTCGATCCGGGTGCAGAGCAGCGTGAACCCGACCGCCGCGACGACGCTGACCAGGACCTCGGCCGTGATCTGGGCCCAGCGCCTGCTCAGCAGACCGGGCGCGGCCGGCCCGGCCGGTGCGACCGGGTCGGCCGCACCGGAGGGTTCGGTCTCCGGCGTCTCGGTAGTGACCGTTCCGGCGGCCAGGTTCGTCATCTCAGTCCCTTTTCCGTCGGACGGTGGTACGGGCGTGGCCTCTTGCTCGGGATCGGACTACCGCTCGGAGCCGACCGGGAGGGCGGGCTCGTCCTCGGAGAAGCGCTCCTTGTTGACGCGCTGTCCGTCGTTGACGGCGACGGTGCGGGCCAGGTCGGTCAGCTTCTTCTCCAGCGAACGGAAGCGCATGAAGGTGTTCAGCGTCATGAAGGCCATCGCCACGACGAGCAGGTAGAGCACCAGGTCGGTGCCGCGGCCGACACCGAGCTTGTTGGCGATCCAGGTCACGTCCTGCGGGCGCAGCACGGCGTACACGTTGGCGATGACGAACGCGAAGAACGCCATCCGCTTCCACGCGCGGGTGTGCGCGGCGTCCCAGCGGCGGATGAAGGCGAGCACGAGGACACCCGTGCCGACCATGAGCAGCAGCTGGATCCAGAGGTACTTCACTTGCGGCCACGCTCCCTGAGCGAGATGTCGAAGAGGATGTTGACGCCGTTGATCAGCGACTGGCCCTTGGAGCGGGAGTACTCGGTGTACAGGATGTCCACCGGGACCTCCATGACGCGCAGGTCCGAGGAGGCCAGCGTGGCCACGATCTCGGAGGCGTGAGCCATGCCGTTCATGGTGATGCGAAGCGCGGACGCGGCCTTGCGGTTGATCACCCGCAGGCCGTTGTGCGAGTCCGTCAGGTTGAGCTTGCGTGCGGTGGGGCTGATCGTCGCGGCGGTCCGCAGGACCACCCGCTTGATCCACGGCACCTCGCCGGTCTGCTCGATGAAGCGGGAGCCGAGGACCACGTCGGCCTCGTCGGCCCGGAGCAGGGCGACCATCTTCTCGACGTCGTGCGTCTGGTGCTGGCCGTCCGCGTCGAAGGTGGCGAAGTACTTGGCGCCGGGCTGCTTGAGCGCGTAGTTGAAGCCGGTCTGCAGGGCCGCGCCCTGACCGAGGTTGACCGGATGCTGCACCAGGTGCGCACCGGTGGTCATGATGGTCTCGGCCGAATTGTCGGTCGAGCCGTCGTCGATGACGACGATGTTGGGGAACGTCTTGCGCGCGTTCTCGATCACGTCGGCGATGACGGTTCCCTCGTTGTACGCGGGAATCACCAGCCACACATCGTCATAGTCGGACATCATGGCTCCATGCCGCATCGTGCGGCCGCGGGTCGCGGCGAAATCGAGTGGTGGGGGTGAACGCGGAGCCGGTCATGCCGAGTCCACGAGGGAGCGCCGGGACGAACCCTGCACGTCGGCCGCGGCACCGGGCGGTTCCCGCAGGAAGGTCAGCCAGAGCGCGGCGAGCATGCATCCGACCGCGGCCAGCGAACCCATAGTGTAGGCGAGGCAGACCCGGGTCGCGATCGCCCCGGGGGCAAGCGTGGTGACCATCAGGGCAACAGTTCCGGTCGCCCAGCCCAGCAGCTGGAGACGATGGCGGTGCAGGACCAGCAGCGCCTGCCCGAGGACCATCGCGAGCATGTAGAACAGGGTGCCCGCCGACATCAGCAGGAAGTCGAGCGACCCGAGCACGTCGTCGGCCTTGAAGAGCACCTGGATCAGCCACGGTCCGAGGATGGTGGCCGGGATGCCGCCCGCCACGCCGAGCACGGCGACCACGCCGCAGGTGCGCATCAGCAGCTTGGAGAAACCGGAGCGGTCGCCGGCCGCCGCGGTGCTGGACAGCCCGGCCAGCAGCGAGGCCTGGAGCGAACCGAAGACGAACAGCGGCACCCGGGCGAGGACGACCGCGTTCAGCAGGCCGGCCACCAGCGGCGCGTTGTCCGGGGCCAGCAGCCGGGTGGAGATCACGGCCGCGTTCACGACCACCTGCGAGAGCAGGGTGGAGGCGACCAGCGGGGCCAGGCCGCCGGTGAGCGAGCCCCAGCCGACGGCGGGGCCGGCCGAGATCCCGGAGCGCAGCGGCCGGACGGTGGCCAGCACGGCCAGCAGCGGGGCGACGGCCAGGATGAGCGCGAACACCAGCGGCGAGCGGACGCCGGCGACCGCGCAGCCGACGGCCAGCGCGATGCGCAGGCCGCCGTCGACGGCGAGCTGGGTGCCGTACGCGCCGAAGCGGTTGAGGCCGGCGAGCACGCCGCGGCTGACGTTGCCGGCCGCCATCGCGGCGAAGGAGGCGGCGAGCGCCACGACCATGCTGCGGTGGCCCTCGAAGAAGGTGTCCGCCAGCGGGCGGGCCGCCACCGCCATGCCGACGGTCAGCACCGCCAGCATCCCGACGGTGATCAGCAGGATCCGGCGGACCACCGGTGCGGCGCCCTGCCCGCCGACCACCCGGGCGGCCACGATCCGGGTGAGTTCCTGCTCGACGGGGAAGAAGAGTCCCAGGCCGACGGACATCAGGATCGTCCAGAGCAGCGAGACCGAGGCCATCTCCGGCTTGCCGAGGCTGTAGCCGGCCGCCATGAGGTGGATGTAGGAGGCGGCGCCGAGCAGCACCGTTCCCCCGATCACCAGCTGGGTGCCCGGGGGAAGCGCGCTGACGACCTTGGCCAGCGGGGAACGGCGCTCCTGCGCCGTGCTGCCCTGTTGGTTCACGACTGCTGCGCGGCCTTCACCTTGAGCGGCTCCCACCAGGCGCGGTTCTCGCGGTACCAGGCGATGGTCGAGGCGAGGCCCTCCTCGAAGGTGACCTGCGGCTCGTAGCCGAGCTCCTCGCGGATCTTGGTGATGTCCAGCGAGTAGCGCAGGTCGTGGCCCTTGCGGTCCTCGACCCGGTCGACCATGTCCCAGCCCTGGCCGGCGGCCTCCAGCAGCAGGCCGGTGAGCTCCTTGTTGGTGAGCTCGACGCCGCCGCCGATGTTGTAGACCTGGCCGGCCCGGCCCTTGCGCAGCGCGAGGTCGATGCCGCGGCAGTGGTCCGAGACGTGCAGCCAGTCGCGGATGTTGCCGCCGTCGCCGTACAGCGGGACGCGCTTGCCGTCGATCAGGTTGGTGGTGAAGAGCGGGATGACCTTCTCGGGGAACTGGTACGGCCCGTAGTTGTTGGAGCAGCGGGTGACCACCACGTCCATGCCATGGGTGCGGTGGTAGGCCAGGGCCAGCAGGTCCGAGCCGGCCTTCGAGGAGGAGTACGGGGAGTTCGGCGCGAGCGGCCACTCCTCGGTCCAGGAGCCCTCGGTGATCGAGCCGTACACCTCGTCGGTGGAGACGTGCACGAAGCGGCCGACCTTGTGCTTGCGCGCGGCGTCCAGCAGCACCTGGGTGCCGACCACGTTGGTCATGACGAACGGACCGGCACCGGCGATGGAGCGGTCGACGTGCGACTCGGCGGCGAAGTGGACGACCGCGTCGTGGCCGGGCATCACCTGGTCGACGGCGTCGACGTCGCAGATGTCACCGCGGACGAAGGAGTAGCCGGGGTGGTCCGCGACGGGCGCGAGGTTCTCCTCGACGCCGGAGTAGGTCAGCTTGTCGAAGACTGTGACGCGGGCCGCGGGATCCGCCGACAGCAGCGCGCGGACGTACTGGGACCCGATGAATCCGGCGCCGCCGGTGACGAGGATACGCATAGTGCGGCTGAGTATAGTGCGCGCCCGCAGGCCCTCCTGCCGGGGTCCGGGAGGACGATCCGTGGGCGTCCGAAGGCTGGTTGCGGCCGGGTACGGCAGGCCACGTAAGGTGTGCGCCATGCGCGGCATTCTTCTTGCGGGCGGCACCGGTTCCCGCCTCTGGCCCCTCACCCGGGCAGTCTCGAAGCAGCTTCTTCCGGTCTTCGACAAGCCGATGATCTACTACCCGCTCTCGACGCTGATCATGGCCGGGATCCGCGAGATTCTGATCATCACCACGCCCCAGGACCGGGAGCAGTTCGAGCGCCTTCTCGGCGACGGCTCGCAGTTCGGCCTGGACCTCCAGTACGCCGTCCAGGAGCGCCCCGAGGGCATCGCCCAGGCCTTCGTGCTGGGCGCCGACTTCATCGGCGACGAGCCGGTCGCGCTGATCCTGGGCGACAACATCTTCCACGGCAGCGGCCTCGGCACCCGGCTCGCGCAGCGCACCGACCCCAAGGGCGGCATGGTCTTCGCCTACCCGGTGGCCGACCCGACCGCGTACGGGGTGGTGGAGTTCGACGAGAGCGGCCAGGTCATCTCGATCGAGGAGAAGCCCACCCGGCCGAAGTCCCGCTACGCGGTGCCCGGCCTGTACTTCTACGACAACCGCGTGGTGGAGATCGCCCGCACGATCACCCCGAGCGCCCGCGGCGAGCTGGAGATCACCGCCGTCAACGACGCCTACCTGCAGCGCGGCGAGCTCCAGGTGACCGTCCTGGACCGCGGCACCGCCTGGCTGGACACCGGCACCTTCGTCTCGATGGTGCAGGCCTCGGAGTTCGTCCGGGTCATCGAGGAGCGCCAGGGCTTCAAGATCGGCTGCGTCGAGGAGGCGGCCTGGCGGGCCGGCTTCCTGACCTCCGAGCAGCTGCGCGAGCTGGCGCAGCCGCTGCTGAAGAGCGGCTACGGGCAGTACCTGGTGAACCTGCTGGACGAGGAGAACGCCCGATGAAGTTCCGCGAGCTCTCCATCGAGGGCGCCTGGGAGATCACCCCGCAGCAGCACGGCGACCCGCGCGGCCTGTTCATGGAGTGGTACCGCTTCGACCGGCTGTCCGAGGTGGTCGGCCACCCGCTGCGGATGGCCCAGGGCAACCTCTCGGTCTCCGCCGAGGACGTCGTCCGCGGCATCCACTTCGCCGACGTCGCGCCGGGCCAGGCCAAGTACGTCAGCTGCGTGCGCGGCGCCGTGCTCGACGTGATCGTCGACCTGCGGGTCGGCTCGCCGACCTTCGGCCGCTGGGAGTTCGTCCGCCTCGACGACGTGGACCGCCGCTCGGTCTACATCTCCGAGGGCCTGGGCCACGGCTTCTGCGCGCTCTCCGACGACGCGACGCTCTCCTACGTCTGCTCGGAGACCTACAACCCGACCGGCGAGCACGCGGTGCACCCGCTGGACCCGGACCTGGCGATCGAGTGGCCGGCCGGCACCCCGCAGCTGTCCGCCCGGGACGCCGCCGCGCCGACGCTGGCCGAGGCCATCGAGACCGGCCTGCTGCCGGACTACGAGGAGTGCCTGCGCTACCGGCGTTCCCTCAGCGGCCAGTAGCCTTCTCGCCGTCCCCCCTACCCGGAAAACACCTGGTGCGCCGCTCATGACAACTCTTGACATCATGCTGCCCTACTACGGCAACGTCGCCCTCATGCAGGCGGCCGTCCGCAGCATCCTGGCCCAGAGCGACCCGAACTGGCGCCTCACCGTGGTGGACGACGGGAAGGAACCGGACGTCCCGGGCTGGTTCGCCGAACTCGGCGACGACCGGGTCTCGTACCAGCGCAACGAGCGGAACCTCGGCGTCACCGGCAACTACCGCAAGTGCCTCGGCCTGGTGCGCGAGCAGCACTTCGTCATGATGGGCACCGACGACATCATGCTGCCGAACTACGTGGAGACCGCCCGGGCCGTCCTCAAGGACAACCCGGACGTCGGCATGGTCCAGCCGGGTGTGCAGGTCATCGACGGCGAGGGCGCGCCCACCGAGGGGCTGGTGGACCAGGCGAAGAAGCGGATCTACGCGCCCAAGGTGCAGGGCCGCAAGCTGATGAGCGGGGAGGAGCTGGCCATCAGCCTGCTCCGCGGCAACTGGCTGTTCTTCCCCTCCATCTGCTGGCGCACCGAGGCCGTGAAGGCGGTCGGCTTCCGGGACAACCTGGAGGTCACCCAGGACCTGGCGCTGGTCATCGACCTGCTGCAGACCGGCGAGCAGATGATGATCACCGACAAGGTCATCTTCCAGTACCGTCGGCACGCCGTCAGCATCTCCTCCGCGCAGGCCTTCACCGGCGTCCGCTTCGAGGAGGCCAACCGCTTCTTCCGGGACGTCGCCGACCGCCTGGACGCGCACGGCTGGTCCCGGGCCGCCAAGGCCTCCCGGCTGCACCTGTCCTCCCGGATCCACGCGCTCACCATGGTCCCGGGCGCGGTCAAGAGCCGGCACAGCGAGGGCACCAAGACCCTGCTGCGGCACGTCGCCGGCACCGACCGCTACTGAGCAACGCCCACCGCCCCGTCCGTACCCGACCTACCGGAACCAGAGGCCATGGCCGCTAGCAGCACAGCTCTCCCCCGGGTCGCCATCCTCGGCGGCACCGGCTTCATCGGGCGCACCATCCTCGCGACGCTCGCGGAGCGGGGTCACCACCTGCTCACCATCGCCCGCAAGGAGCCGGCCGACGCCCTGCCCGGCGACTTCGCCCGGCTGGACCTCACCAACGACCCGCCGGCGGAGCTGGCCGCCCTGCTGGCCGAGCACCGGATCGACGTGGTGGTCAACGCGGCCGGCGGGATGTGGGGCCTGACCGACGAGCAGATGGTCGGGGCCAACGTCGGCATGGTCTCCTCGCTGCTGGAGGCGCTGCGGTCGATGCCCGCTCCCCCGCGCCTGGTCCACCTCGGCACGGTGCACGAGTACGGCCTCTGCCCGATCGGCGTCAGCCTCGCCGAGGACTCCGAGCCGCACCCCTCGATGGTGTACGGGCAGCTCAAGCTGCGGGCCACCGAGCTGATCGCGGACGCCGTGCGCCAGGACGGCCTGGACGCCGTCGTCCTGCGGCTCGGCAACGTGGTCGGCGCGGGCCAGCCCTCGCACAGCCTGCTCGGCGTCATGGCGGGCAAGCTGGCCGCCGCCCGGGCCGCCGGGACCGCGGCCGAGCTGTCCCTGCAGCCGCTCACCGCCCAGCGGGACTTCGTGGACCTGCAGGACACCGTCGACGCGATCGTCGCCGCCCTGCCGGCCGCCCCGCAGGCCCCGGCCGTGCTCAACGTCGGCCTCGGCCGGGCGAGTTCGGCCCGCGAGCTGGTCGAGCTGCTGATCGAGGTCAGCGAGGTGCCGACGAAGATCACCGAGCTGCCGGCGCCGGACGGCTCCGGCCCGGAGACCGAGTGGCAGCAGCTGGACGTCACCGCGATCGGGCAGGCGCTCGGCTGGGCCCCGCGCCGCCCGCTGCGCGAGGCGGTCCGCACCCTCTGGGAGGACGAGGTGCGGCGCACGCCCGCACTCGGCTGATCCGCGAACGCCGATCGCCCCGGTCCGCTTCGGCGGGCCGGGGCGATCGGCGTTTCCGGGGTGTCCCGGGGTGTCCCGGGGGTTACTTCTCCTTGAACACCCAGACCTTCATCAGCAGGAACCGCACCACGGTGGCCAGGCCGTTGGCGACGATCAGTCCGCCCACCTCGACCACCTTGGAGGCGTCCGGCAGGGCCACGTCGAGCAGCGCGAGCACACCGGCGCTCAGGCCGAGGCCGATGAGGAAGGCCACGGCGCCCTGGAGCTGGTGGCGCAGGGCCCCGTCGGAGCCGGTGATCCCGAAGGTGAACCGCCGGTTGGCGGCGGTGTTCGCGACGGCGCTGACCGCCAGCGCGATCAGGTTGGCGATCTGCGGGTCGACGAAGCGGCGGGCGACCACGTAGAGCCCGAGGTAGAAGAGCGTGCTCAGGACCCCGATGATCAGGAAGGACGGGATCTGGCGCTTGGCGGCGGGCGCCCCCGGGCCGCCGTTCGCGGTCTCCGGCGCCACGGTGGGTTCGGCGGTCGGCGGCATCTGGGCCCCCCTGGTCTCGTTCATCGGCAGGACAGTCGGATCGGTTCGGATCAGCCCGGGTCGACTCAGGTCAACTCGAACACGGCCACGCGGCCGTTGTCGTACACGGGCCTGGCCAGCGCGCCCAGCCGGGCGACGTCGGCGCCGGCCTTGCGGTCGGCCACCAGGTAGCGGACGTGGTGCTGCTCCCGCAGCCTGCCGACGTTCTCGGCGGTCGGCCGCTGGAACGTCTCGTCGTTGAGCCGCAGCAGGTCCTGGTCCCAGAACGCGCCGTTGCCCTCGGCCATCACCCGCGGCGAGTACGCCCAGCCCTCGACCAGCACCGAGCGCTCGGAGTAGCCGCTGAGCCAGAAGGACAGCGAGTTGCCGCAGCCGGCGTCGGGGTTGGCGTAGTCGTCCGGGCGCCGGCAGTGGGTGTTGGTGGCCAGCACGTCGTCCGGCTCGCTGTGGTCGCGGACCCAGCGGGCCGCCTCGACCTGGCTGGCCGGCAGCGGCCAGGCGCTCTCCCAGACGTGCTCGCGGGTCTGCAGGCCGTCCAGCAGCAGGGTCGGCGCCCCGGCGAGCAGCACACCGGTGAGCAGCACCACGCCGCCGCGACGCCGCAGCCCGGGCACCGCGCGGCGTCCGAGCGCCCACCAGAGCAGGCCGACGACCAGCGCGATCCCGGCCAGCGCGGCGGCGGCGGCCACGGCCGGCAGCAGCACGTCGTAGCTGTGCCACTCGGTGGCGGAGCCGGCCCGCCGGAGCACGAACCCGGCCCAGTCGCTCGCGTACCGCTGGATGCCCCAGGTGAGCAGGGCGACGAAGAGCACCGCACCGGCGGCCAGCGCGGCCGCGGCCCGCCGCGACAGCCGGGCCCGCTCGACGCTCTCGCAGTAGCCCCAGGCGGAGAGCAGGATGCCGAACGGCAGTCCGGCCAGGGTGAAGTAGCTCGCGTTGAAGCCGTTCACCACGAAGTAGAGCGCCGGACCGGCCAGCGCGCCGCCGAGCAGGAACCACTGCACCGGCTGCAGGGCCAGCCGGCGCCGCCACATCAGCGGCACCATGCCGGCCACCCGCAACTGGTGGTTGAGCACGAACGCGAGCAGGGTCAGCAGCGCCAGCCCGGCCTGGACCGGGGTCGAGCGCAGGTGCTGCGGGTCCGCCCAGTAGCCCTTGATGTTGCCGAGGGGCACGATCTCCAGGCCGTAGCTCTCGAACCGGAAGATCACCGCGGTGGTGAACACCTGGGCACCGCCCAGGATCGCGCCGAGGCCCACGATGTTCCACGGGATCCGCCGCTCGACCAGCAGCACCACCGCACCGGCGAAGGCCAGACCGGCCAGGGTCACCGGCAGGGAACTGGCCTTGGCCGCGCTGGACGCCAGGGCGAACAGGCCGGCCAGGACGAAGGCGCCGCGGCCGAACGCCGGAACCGCCCGGGCCTCCTCCGGTCCGCGCAGCCGGTCCCCCACCGCGCCGATCAGCGCCAGCAGCAGCGGCAGGGCGTAGGTGAGCGAGAGGCTGGCCCAGGACATCAGCGGCACCGAGAGCGCGCCGAAGACCCAGCTGTTGACGTCCGCCGGGTAGTTGACGGTGAACTCGCCGACCGCGAAGACCAGCGTGGCGGCCACCGGGCCGGTCCACGGCCGGGCGGTGATCCGCCAGGCGACCACGGCGGCGACGACCATGGCGAGCGCCGAGAGCGCCGGCACCATCAGCCGCATCTGCACCACGGCGAGGTCGATGTCGCCGACCATGCTGGTCATCGCCATGTGGGCGAAGGTGAACCAGTGGTAGTTCAGCGGCTCGCCGGCGGCCTGCGGGAAGGTCAGCGGGACGTGGTGCTTGGCGTTGCCCGCCAGCGACAGCAGGTACGGCAGGTCGATGTACTGCCGCGTGGTCTCGCTGTCGGGGAGGATCGGGTTGGTCCGCAGCGCGACCACGTACAGGTAGAGGGCGGTGAAGGCGACCGTCGCCGCCACGGCCCAGGACCACGCCGCCGAGGGGGTCCGGTAGCCGGTGGGCCGCCAGTGCCGGCGCAGCGACGGGACGGCCGCGAAGGGCACCACCACGGCGAGCGGCCAGGCCAGGGCCAGCGACTGCAGGCCGAAGGAGACCAGCACCGCCCAGGCCGCCAGCTCCAGCACCAGGCCGACGACGGCGCCGAACGCGAGGTCCTCGACCAGGGTGTGCGGCCGGCGGCGGAGCGCGCGGAACACCAGGGTGCCCGGCAGCACGACCGCCCAGGCCGCGTAGCCGGTGTACTTGGCGACGTCGAGCGGAGCGGTGCCGGTCTTCAGCAGGACCGCCACCAGCACCAGGTAGGCGGCGGCGGCGGGCAGGAAGCGCCCGGCGGCGGGCAGTCGCCGCTCGGCCGGGCCGGCGCCGTCGGCGGACCGCTCCGGGCTGCGGAGCGGTGCGGAGGCGGTGCTGTCAGTGGTACCCATCGCTCATCTCTTCCTGGGGCCTCGCGTCTGCCGCCGACCGGCCGCAGTGCCCGGGGCCGTCCCGTGGCGGCGGTGCGCCACGGGACGGCGGGGGCTCACGCCACGTACTCGGAGACCTTCGAGGTCCTCGTGCGGCCGTCCTCGGCCGAGTCGTAGCCGACGAAGTAGGCCGGCCGCGACTGGCTGGCCGAGTAGATCCGGCCGACGTACTCGCCGAGCAGGCCGATGCAGATCAGCTGGACCGCGCCGAGGAAGAGCATGCCGATGAACAGCGACGACCAGCCGGGGACGGTCTTGCCGAGGGCGTACTCGACCGTCGTGTAGACGCCCAGGCCGAAGCAGAGCACGAAGCTCAGCAGGCCGAGCCAGGTGGCGAGCCGCAGCGGGCTGGCGGAGAAGTTGGTGATGCTGTCGATGGCCAGCCGCACCATCTTGGAGAGCGGGTAGTGGGTGCTGCCGGCGACCCGCTCCTCGCGGACGTAGACGACCTCGCCGCTCGGGAAGCCGAGCCACGGCACCAGCAGGCGGTAGACCGGCTGGTGCTCGGGCAGCGACTTGAGCGCGTCGACGGCGGCGCGGCTGAGCAGGCGGTAGTCACCGGCCTGGTTCGGCATCTTCTTGCCGACCAGCTTGCGCATCAGCCAGTAGTAGGCCCCGGCGGTGCGCCGCTTGAAGAAGGTGTCGGTGCCGCGGTCGCCGCGCACGCCGTAGACGATGTCGAGGTTCTGCGACCGGGCCAGCGCCAGCATCTCCGGGATCTTCTCCGGCGGGTCCTGCAGGTCGGCGTCGATGGACACGACGTAGTCGCCGAAGGCGCGGTGGATGCCGGCGGTGAGCGCCGCCTGGTGGCCGGAGTTGCGGGCGAACCGGACGATCCGGAACTCGGGCCAGTCCTGGTGGATCTTCTGCATGATCGCCGGGGTGGCGTCGGTGCTGCCGTCGTCGATGCCGACGACCTCGTAGCTGACGGACAGCCCGTCCAGGATCGGGCGGAGCCGCTGCACGGTCAGCGGCAGGGCCTCCTGCTCGTTGTAGATCGGGATGACCACCGACAGCAGCGGAGGGGCCGAGTCGCCGGACCAGCCCGGCGCAACTACTGCATTGTCCATCGTTGTTCGCCTATTCATGAAGATCTGTGCGGTCGACCGGGTACCGGCTGGGGGGCCGGTCAGCTCCGGGTGCGCCCAGGCTCGTCGGAGACCTGGCGCAGGGTGAGCATCGAGCGGTCCAGCCCCTTCTTGAGGGCGCCGGAGAGCGGCCGCTCGACCAAGCGATGGATGAGCCACGCGGTGGCCAGGACGATCACCAGCGCCACGGCCAGGGCCCCCCGGACCCCGAGCCCCTTGGTCTGCGCGAAGTGGATGATCGTCCAGCCGACTTCCTGGTGGATCAGGTAGACGGGGTAGGTGAGCGCACCGGCGATGGTGAGCCACTTCCACGAGGCCCAATTGAACCAGCCCAGGGCGGCGGCGAGCACCAGTGCGAACGCCAGGGTCATCACGCCCGCGATGACGTTCCAGGACAGGTGGTAACCGAGGACGCTCTCGTAGAGGACCTTGATCGAGTTGATCCGGGACAGGGCCAGCATCCAGCTGAAGCCCACGATCCCCCACAGCAGCAGGTTCGGGCCGAAGCGGTACATCAGGAACATCGCGATGCCGGCGATGAAGAACGGCGCCTGGTCCGGCATCGCCAGGGTGGTCAGCAGCGGTATCTGGGCCGGGACGGACAGCGCGCCGGCCACCGCCCAGATCCCGCAGAACGCCACCACCCGGCGGTAGGTCAGGCCCCTGACCACCACGACGGAGAAGAGCAGGTAGAACTTCATCTCCGCCCAGAGGGTCCAGTACACGCCGTCGACGTGGTGGACCCCGAAGGGCTCCTGCAGCATGGTGAGGTTGGCGAGCACCCGCGAGGCGTCCAGCCCGTCGGCCGCACCGGACCGGGCGTACTCCGTGGCCGTCAGCAGGACGACGGTGGTGAGCGCGACGCCGGTCCAGTAGGCGGGGTAGAGGCGGATCACCCGCGAGACGAAGAAGTCGCCGGGCCGCTTGCCCCAGCAGCTCATGCAGATCACGAAGCCGCTGATGACGAAGAACAGCTCGACGCCGAGCCATCCGTACGACGCGATGTGGTTGAGCGTGGGCAGGACCTCCCGCGGGGTCTTGCCGGGCCACACCCCGGGGATCCCGACGTAGGCGGTCCAGTGGAACGACACCACGGTGAGCGCCGCGATCAGGCGCATGCCGTCCAGGGCGTACAGCCGGGGCCGGCGGGGCCGGGTCGCGGAGTGCCCTCCGCCGGTGGCGGAGGGCACTGCGGCGTCACTGTGCCCGGGACGCGAAGGCTGCGTCAGGGCAGGGGCATCGGTCATACGGGAGTCGCTTTCGCGAGTGGGGGGCTCGGCCCCGAACCGGTGCTCGCGAAGGGCGCGAGCACGACAGGGCGTCAGTCTAGCGGGGCGGAATGATAGCCCCCTTGGACGGGGGGCGGCGGCTCAGTCGCCGGGGAAGCTCTTGTTCCACGGGTGGATCCACTGGTTGTCCGGCATGGTGACGACGGTGGCCTTCAGACCGGCGTCGGCGATGTCGCGGCCCATCCGGTCGGCCAGCCCGCGGTCCACGACGACGATGGTCAGCGGCTGCCCCACCTTGGTGATGGCCAGCCGGACGTGCTCCATCGCCGCCTGGTACTCCGGCTCCGGGCGCGGGGCCGCACCGATGTTGATCCAGTGGGTCTCGTACAGCGGGAGCATGTCGCCGCCGCGCTCGCGCAGCAGCGCCGCGAGCCAGGTCGACTTCAGGTTCTTGTAGTCGTCGTTCGAGTACAGGGCCATGACCGGGCCCTGGATGTCCTTCAGGTCGGCCAGGACGGTCGCGCCGTCACGGGGGCCGATGTCGCTCCACGCGTCGCCCCGGCTCCACCCGATCAGCGAGTTGGTGTGCCAGGCCACCGGCCCGCCCTTGAAGGAGTGGACGTTCCACTGCATGCCCGCGAAGAGGCTCAGCGCGGTCGCCACCGCGAGGCCGGAGAGCACACCGTCGGTCGCCAGCCGTCGACCCCGGGAGGAGCGGACCGGCGCCGGGGTCCGCAGCAGCGAGCCGACCGCGCCCAGCGAGATGAGGGCGACCACGATCGCGCAGCCGGCCAGCTTCTCGAAGTAGTAGGAGTACTCGCCCAGGGTGTTGATCTGGTACCAGCCGAAGCCGAAGACCACGGCACCGGTGCCGAGCACCACGGCGAGGTGCGCCTGTCCCGCGCCGGTCCGGCGGTTGGTCGGGGCGAGGGCCGCGAACAGGGCCAGCAGCATGCCGCCGACCAGCAGCGTGCGGTCCGCCTCGACACTCGGGCCGCCGAGGCTCGCGGTGCTCGCGACGTCCAGCTCGGACAGCACGGACACCGCGCTGGGCAGGCCGGCCAGACCGAGGCCGACCGCGCCCATCAGCGCGTAGCGCAGCCACCGGCGGGGGCCGCCGGCGAACCTGCGGCGGTGCACCAGCACGGACAGCACGACGGCGAGGCCGACCGCGGCGCCGAACAGGTTGTAGACGTAGGTGACGGTGATCAGGCCCGCCAGCGCGACCAGCGCGTACTCCGCCCGGCCCATGGCCGGACGGATCAGCAGGGCCAGCGTCACGGTGAACATCAGCAGGCCGATGATCGTCGAGTCGAAGCCGTGGATGACAAGGTAGGTGTAGTTGCTGGCGAGCATCAGCGCCATGACCGTGCCGCAGACCGCGGCGGTGCGCCAGCCGCGCAGTCGCGGCCCGCCGATCCAGCGGGCCGCCCAGACCAGCGCGGTGGCCAGCAGGGTGTACGCCACCAGGACGTACAGCAGGTACCGGTTCATCACGCCGAGCATGGCGCCGGGGTCGGCCGAGGAGTGCACCAGCGAGTCCACCCAGGCCAGCAGGAAGTGGGTGCCCTGCGGGTAGGTCACCTCGGCCGGGGACATCATGTACGCCCGGGCCTCCTCCTGGTGGAGGAAGTTGTAGCCGCCGACGTGCTGGATCCCGGAGAAGTACGAGAAGTGGTTCAGCCGGTCCTCGGCGGTGCTGAAGAAGGACAGCCGCTCCGCGGCGGACTTCCCGGCCAGCGGGTGGTGCAGGTAGCGCCAGAAGACGCCGGCGGTGCCGAGCACGATCAGGTCGGACGGACGCACCCGCAGCGGGATCCGGGGCCGGCGGCGGGCGAGCCAGCCGGTCACCGCGACGGCGGTGAGCAGGGTGCCCGAGGTCGCGACGGGCGAGAGCCCCCACGGCCAGAGCGAGAACAGCAGCCCGGACACCAGCACCGAGCCGACCACGATCAGGCCGGCCACCACCAGGCGGTCGAGGAGACCCCCGCCGACCCGGATGACGGAGGCGACGGCGAGCAGCAGGATCGGGAGCACCACGATGCCGAGCCCGAGCGGGACGAGTGCGGCGGGCACCAGCCAGGCGGCTGCCACGAAGGCCGCCAGCACCGGCAGGCTACGGCGCCCAGGCGCCCCGGCCGGCCTCGGCGGCCCCTCGTCGGCGGCACGGCCCGGCCGCACCCCCTCCGGCGTGGGGAATGTGGTTGCCACGAACGTTGCCCTTCGATCGACCTGGACAGCACAGTGGTTGTCCGAGTACTGACTGGTGCCAGTGCCCCCCGGCAACACTGGCCGATCATAGAACAGTCACAAACATGGAAAGACCGAGGGCCCGGCAGACGTGAGTCCACCGGGCCCTCTTCGACCCGAGAGCCGAACGGTCAGAGCGTCGAACTACTTGACGATCTTGGTGACCTGGCCGGCGCCGACGGTGCGGCCACCCTCACGGATGGCGAACTTCAGGCCCTCCTCCATGGCGACGGGCTGGATCAGCGCGACGGTCATGGCGGTGTTGTCGCCCGGCATGACCATCTCGGTGCCCTCGGGGAGGGTCACGACGCCGGTCACGTCCGTGGTACGGAAGTAGAACTGCGGGCGGTAGTTGTTGAAGAACGGGGTGTGGCGGCCACCCTCGTCCTTCGACAGGATGTAGGCCTGGGCCTCGAAGTCGGTGTGCGGGGTGACCGAACCCGGCTTGATGATGACCTGGCCGCGCTCGACGTCCTCGCGCTTGATGCCACGGAGCAGCAGACCGACGTTCTCACCGGCCTGGCCCTCGTCGAGCAGCTTGCGGAACATCTCGATGCCGGTGACCGTGGTGGTGGTCTTCTCGGTCTTGATGCCGATGATGTCGACGGTCTCGTTGACCTTGAGGATACCGCGCTCGATACGACCGGTGACGACGGTGCCACGACCGGTGATCGTGAAGACGTCCTCGATCGGCATCAGGAACGGCTGGTCCACGGCGCGGGCCGGGGTCGGGATGTTCTCGTCGACCGCGTGCATCAGGCCGAGGAGCTTCTCGCCCCACTCCTTGTCGCCCTCCAGCGCCTTCAGCGCGGAGACGCGGACGACCGGCAGGTCGTCGCCCGGGAACTCGTACTCGGAGAGCAGCTCGCGGACCTCGAGCTCGACGAGCTCCAGGATCTCCTCGTCGTCCACCATGTCGGCCTTGTTCAGGGCGACAACGATGTACGGAACGCCGACCTGGCGGGCCAGGAGGACGTGCTCCTTGGTCTGCGGCATCGGGCCGTCGGTGGCGGCGACCACCAGGATGGCGCCGTCCATCTGGGCGGCACCGGTGATCATGTTCTTGATGTAGTCGGCGTGACCCGGGCAGTCGACGTGGGCGTAGTGGCGCGCCTCGGTCTGGTACTCGACGTGCGCGATGGAGATGGTGATACCGCGCTGCCGCTCCTCCGGCGCCTTGTCGATCTGGTCGAACGGCGTGAAGGGGTTGATCTCCGGGTACGCGTCGTGCAGCACCTTGGTGATGGCCGCGGTCAGCGTGGTCTTACCGTGGTCGATGTGACCGATGGTGCCGATGTTGACGTGGGGCTTCGTCCGCTCGAACTTCGCCTTCGCCACTGAGTCCTCCTGAGGACAGTTCCTGTACGCCGTGCTGACGCCAGTTGGTCTTTGATCGGTTTTGGTGCGGGTTGTCCGGAGGACACCCCGTGCCGTCCCGCTGGTGGGGGGGCCGGAGGCCCCGGGAGGATCCGACCGGATCCTCCCGGGTTGCCTCCTAATAGCCTAAGGGGTGGTTATCGTCCCGAAAGTCGGGACGTCACTCGCCCTTGGCCTTCGCGATGATGTCGTCCGCGACGTTCCTCGGAACCTCGGCGTACGAGTCGAACTGCATCGAGTAGCTCGCGCGACCGGAGGTCTTGCTGCGCAGGTCACCGACGTAGCCGAACATCTCGGAGAGGGGCACCAGCGCCGTGACGACGCGGGCACCGTGACGCTCGTCCATGGACCGGATCTGGCCACGGCGAGAGTTGATGTCGCCGATCACGTCGCCCATGTAGTCCTCGGGCGTGGTGACCTCGACGGCCATCATCGGCTCGAGGAGGACCGGCTTGGCCTTCCTCGCGCCTTCCTTGAAGGCCATCGAGCCGGCGATCTTGAACGCGAGCTCGGAGGAGTCGACGTCGTGCGCGGCACCGTCGAGCAGCTTCACGCGGACACCCTGCAGCGGGTAGCCGGCGAGGATGCCGAACTCCATGGCCTCCTGGCAGCCGGCGTCGACCGACGGGATGTACTCGCGCGGAACGCGGCCACCGGTGACCAGGTTGACGAACTCGTAGCCCTCGGCCTGCTCGAGCGGCTCGATCGCGATCTGCACCTTGGCGAACTGACCGGAACCACCGGTCTGCTTCTTGTGGGTGTAGTCGATGCGCTCGACCGCCTGGCGGATGGTCTCGCGGTACGCGACCTGCGGCTTGCCGACGTTGGCCTCGACCTTGAACTCACGGCGCATACGGTCGACCAGCACCTCGAGGTGCAGCTCGCCCATACCCGCGATGATGGTCTGGCCGGTCTCCTCGTCCGTGTTGACCTGGAAGGACGGGTCCTCCTCGGCGAGACGCTGGATGGCGACACCCAGCTTCTCCTGGTCACCCTTGGACTTGGGCTCGATCGCGACGCGGATGACCGGGGCCGGGAAGTCCATGGACTCCAGGATGACCGGGTTCTTCTCGTCGGACAGCGTCTCACCGGTGGTGGTCTGCTTCAGGCCCATGACGGCGATGATGTCGCCGGCGCCCACCGACTCGATCTCCTCACGCTTGTTCGCGTGCATGCGGTAGATCTTGCCGATGCGCTCCTTCTTGCCCTTGACGGCGTTCAGCACCGAGGTGCCGGACTCCAGGCGGCCCGAGTAGACCCGGACGAAGGTGAGCTTGCCGAGGTGCGGGTCCGACATGATCTTGAACGCGAGCGCGGCGAGCGGCTCGTCGTCCGAGGCCTTGCGGGAGATCTTGACGGTGTCGTCGCCCGGCTTGGTGCCCTCGATGGACTCGATGTCCAGCGGGGACGGCAGGTACTTGACGACGGCGTCGAGCAGGGGCTGGACGCCCTTGTTCTTGAACGCGGTGCCGCAGAAGATCGGGGTGAAGTCCGAGTTCAGCGTGCCCTTGCGGATCGCCGTCTGCAGCAGCTCGACCGGGATGTCCTCGCCCTCGAGGGCGAGCTCCATGATCTCGTCGCTGATGTTCGACACGGTGTCGATCAGCGCCTCGCGGTACTCGTCCGCCTGCTCCTGCAGGTCGGCCGGGATGTCGACGACGTCGTACATCTCGCCCTTGGCGGCGTCGGCCGACCAGACCAGCGCCTTCATGCGGACCAGGTCGACAACACCCTGGAAGTCCGACTCGGCACCGATCGGCAGCTGCATGACCAGCGGGGTCGCGCCGAGGCGGTCCACGATGGTCTTGACGCAGAAGAAGAAGTTGGCGCCCGTGCGGTCCAGCTTGTTGATGAAGCAGATGCGCGGAACGCCGTAGCGGTCAGCCTGCCGCCACACGGTCTCGGACTGGGGCTCGACACCGGCGACACCGTCGAACACCGTCACGGCACCGTCGAGGACGCGCAGCGAACGCTCCACCTCGACGGTGAAGTCGACGTGCCCCGGGGTGTCGATGATGTTGATGGTGTGGTCGGCGTCGTCGACGGTCCAGTGACAGGTCGTCGCGGCCGACGTGATCGTGATGCCGCGCTCCTGCTCCTGCTCCATCCAGTCCATGGTGGCGGCGCCATCGTGGACCTCACCGATCTTGTACGACACACCGGTGTAGAACAGGATCCGCTCGGTGGTGGTGGTCTTGCCCGCGTCGATGTGCGCCATGATCCCGATGTTGCGGACCTTGGCGAGGTCAAGGGAGGTTGCAGCCATGGTGGCTCGTTCTCTCTCTGTCTAGTGACGGGGTACGGACTACCAGCGGTAGTGCGCGAAGGCCTTGTTGGACTCGGCCATCTTGTGGGTGTCCTCGCGACGCTTCACGGAAGCGCCCAGGCCGTTGCTGGCGTCGAGGATCTCGTTCATCAGGCGCTCGGTCATGGTCTTCTCGCGACGGGCGCGCGAGTAACCGACCATCCAGCGCAGCGCCAGGGTGCTGGCGCGGCCCGGACGGACCTCGACCGGAACCTGGTAGGTCGCGCCACCGACACGGCGGGACTTGACCTCGAGGGCCGGCTTGACGTTCTCCAGCGCACGCTTCAGCGTGACGACCGGGTCCGAGCCGGTCTTCTCACGGACGCCCTCGAGGGCGCCGTAGACGATCCGCTCGGCGGTGGAGCGCTTGCCGTGCAGCAGGATCTTGTTGACCAGCTGGGTGACGACCGGGGAGCCGTAGACCGGGTCGATGATGACCGGGCGCTTCGGGGCGGGGCCCTTACGAGGCATTCTTACTTCTCCTTCTTGGCGCCGTAGCGGCTGCGGGCCTGCTTGCGGTTCTTGACACCCTGGGTGTCGAGCGAACCGCGGATGATCTTGTAGCGGACACCAGGAAGGTCCTTCACACGACCACCGCGAACCAGCACGATGGAGTGCTCCTGCAGGTTGTGGCCCTCGCCCGGGATGTAAGCGGTGACCTCGATCCCGCTGGTGAGGCGCACACGGGCGACCTTACGAAGGGCCGAGTTCGGCTTCTTCGGGGTGGTCGTGTACACACGCGTGCAGACCCCACGGCGCTGCGGGGAGCCCTTCAGCGCGGGAGTCTTGTTCTTCTCGACCTTGTCCTGCCGGCCCTTTCGGACCAGCTGCTGGATCGTAGGCACCGTTTCTCCGTTTTCTGTGTGCCAAGGCTTGGTGGAACTAACCTGCGGTGATTCCCTCGCACACGGCCCCGTGGTCGACCCACGCGGTCGGGTGTGTTGGGTTTTTTCCGGCACGGAATCCCGTGAGCTGATGTACAGCGACGGCGCTCTACGCGCGGCGCGCTGGGAGGCGCTCCGGCTCGGCGCGGCGACCGGTGTGCATGCACGCACAAGGACCCGGGGACACCCCAGGCACAAGGTCAGAGCGTACCTAGCGCATCGGGCTCGGTCAAAACAAATGCAACGCCGCAGGTGGCGGCCGTCGACCGGATGTCGCACGGGTGTCCCGCGCACGGCCGCCCGGTGTCGGACCGCCCTCTTGCCGCTTTACCACACCGGGGAGGTGGCTGCCACCCGGGACGGCCGCCGCCCGGGCGTCCCGGGTCAGCCGAACAGGACCACCGTGGTCATGATCAGAAGCCAGAAGCCGATCGACAGCCAGCCGAAGACGAGACCGGTGACGGCCATGCCGTCACCCTCCTCGTTGCGCTCCGCCGCCTGCTTGCGGCCGATGTGGCCGGTGATCACGGCCGGCACCCCCAGCAGGCCGCCGGTCGGCACGCAGAGCAGGCCGAGCACCAGCGAGGTCACCGCGACGGCGTTGGTCCGGCGCACCGGCGGCGGGGCCAGGAAGGTCGGCGGCACCGGTGCGGCGACGGGACCGGCCATCGCGGGCGCCATCATCTGCGGGGCCACCATCGGCCCGGACGGCAGGTCGGCGACCAGCCGGGCCAGCTGGCCGTAGGTCTGCGCGGTGCTCGCCGCGTCGAACCGGTCGCCGTACTCGGCGGCGCTCAGCCGGCCCTCGGCGAACGCGGCCTTCAGCACGTCCACCGTCCGCTCGCGGTCCGCGGTCGCCGCGCGCATCGCCGACTGCGGCATCGCGCCGTGCTGCGGCGCGTGCATCGGCGGCGCCGGGGGCATCGCCGGTGCGGACGGGGTGGACGCGGGCGGCTTGGCCATCCCGTGGCCCTGCTCACCCCACGGCTGAACGGCCATCCGCCACCTCCCGGTACCCCCGCGCGACCACGGTCCCTCCCCGTTCACTCGACTCTCATAGTGCAGGACGAACGGGCGTCCTGAGTAGTTGCCAATTCCGCGCATCGGACGGCGTTTTCCCGAAAATCCGTGACGACCCGGCCTCCGCGCGGCCCCGCCGGCCCTCCGTCTCACCCGTTTGGGTCAGACACACCCGGGGCATCGCCACAGGAGACAGGCCCGGCCGGACGGTGGCAGGCTGTCGTCGGACCCGTGTCGATCATGGTTCCTCCGCCGGCCCCGACCGGTCCGACCACCAGTGGAAAGAGCCGCCATGCAGGCGTCAGTGCCGCCGCCGTCCCCCGTCCCCGCCTCCCCCGTGTCCCCGGCCGCTCCCTCGGCCGTGTCCATCCAGGGGCTGTGGAAGCACTTCGGCACCCAGGCCGCCGTGGCCGGGCTCAGCCTGGAGCTGCCGGCCGGGGCGTTCGTCGGGCTGGTCGGCCCCAACGGCGCCGGCAAGACCACCACCCTGTCGATGGTCACCGGCCTGCTCCGGCCCGACCAGGGCACCGTGCTCATCCACGGCGCCGACGTCTGGGCCGACCCGGTCGCCGCCAAGTCCCGGATCGGCATCCTCCCCGAGGGCCTGCGCATGTTCGAGCGGCTCAGTGGCCGCGAGCTGCTCCAGTACAACGGCCGGCTGCGCGGCCTGCCCGGCGCCGAGACCGACCGCCGCGCCGAGGAACTGCTCGCCGTCCTCGACCTCGCCGGCCACGCCGACAAGCTGGTCGCCGACTACTCCACCGGCATGCGCAAGAAGATCGGTCTCGCCGCAGCCCTGCTGCACAACCCGGACGTGCTGTTCCTCGACGAGCCCTTCGAGGGCGTCGACCCGGTCTCCGCCCAGACCATCCGCGGCGTGCTCAAGCGGTACGCGGCGGCCGGTTCCACCGTCGTCTTCTCCAGCCACGTCATGGAGCTCGTCGAGCAGCTCTGCGACTGGGTCGCCGTCGTCAGCACCGGCCGGGTCATCGCCCAGGGCCCGCTCGACGCCGTCCGCGGCGGGCGCAGCCTGCACGAGGCGTTCCTGGAGCTGATCGGCGTCCGCGAGGACGACGGCCAGGCACTGGGCTGGCTCGGCGGGGGCGACCGGTGAACTCCCCCACGACGCCGACCCCCGCGACGCCCGCCCCCACCGCGCCGGCCGCCGCCGCGCACACCGGGGTGCCCACCGACCGCACGGTCGTGCGCACCCTGGTCTCGCTCAAGCTCCGGCTGCTGCGCAACGGCCTGCGCCGCAACCGCGGCCGCGCCGTCCTCTACGCGCTCGGCACCGTCCTCGGCCTGCTGTTCGCCGCCGGGATCGCGCTCGCCCTGGCCATGCTGTCGCACGCCGTCGACAGCGGCTCCGCCGGCGACGCGGGCGTCGTCCTCACCGGCGCGCTGGCCCTCGGCTGGGCCGCGATACCGCTGTTCCTCTTCTCCAGCGACGAGAGCGCCGACCCGACCCGGCTCACCATGCTGCCGCTGCGGCCCGGACCGCTGCTGCGCGGCTCGGTGCTGGCCGCCCTGATCGGCCCCGGACCGCTGGTCAGCCTGGTCCTGCTCACCGGTGCCGCGCTCTCCGGCGCCGCCGGTGGCGCTTCGGCGGCCACCGGGGTGGTCGGCGTGCCGCTCGCCGTGCTCACCGTCGTCGTCCTCTCCCGCGCGGTCGCCGCCGGCAACGCCCGACTGCTCTCCAGCCGGCGCGGCAAGGACTTCGCCGTCTTCGGCGGCCTGCTCTTCGCGCTGCTGGTCCAGATCGCCAACGTCGGCTCGCAGAGCGTCTTCGGCAAGCCCGGCGCCGACGGCCTCGACCTCGAACCGCTCGCCCCGATCGCCGCCGTGCTGCGCTGGATCCCGCCGGTCTCCGCCGTCGACGCCGTCCGCACCGCCGGCGAGGGCCGGTACGCGCTGGCGCTGCTCCAGCTCGCCGCCACCGCCGCGCTGCTCGTCCTGCTGCTGCGCTGGTGGCGGGCCAGCCTGCAGCAGCTGATGGTCACCGCCGACGCCTCGACGGTGGAGGTGGTGCGCGGCGTCCACGAGTCGCGGCGCGGCTGGCGCTTCCTGCCGGACGGCCGGGTCGGCGCCGTGATGCAGCGCCACCTGCGGTACGCCTGGCGCGAGCCGCGGGCCAAGGCCGCCGTCTTCACCAGCATCGGCATGACGCTGGTGATCTGCGTGCTGTCGATCGTCCAGGGCTGGTCCACGGTCTACCTGGTGGCGATCACCGGGATGTTCCTCGGCCTGCAGATGCTCAACCTGTTCGGCATGGACGGCTCCGCCTTCTGGATGGTCGCCGCCACCCTGCTCACCCCCTCCGACGCCCGCGACGAACTGCGCGGCCGCGCGCTCGCCCTGCTGTCCTACGCCGTCCCGGTCACCCTGGTACTCGCCGTCGTCCTCGCCGGCACCACCGGCGACTGGTCCGGCCTGCCCTCGGCCGTCGGCGCCGCCTTCGCCCTGCTGGGCAGTGGCATCGCCATCGGCGCGGTGCTCAGCGTGCTCGCGCCGTACACCATGCCCGCCGACAACAACCCGATGCGCAACGCCGCGCCCGGCCAGGGCGGCCTGGTGATGCTCAACAGCTTCGGCTCGATGTTCGGCAGCGTCCTCCTCGCCTCCCCCGCCATCGGCTACCTCGGCTGGGCCCTCGCCACCGACGCCCCCACCTGGCCCCTCCTGTTCGCCGGCCCCCTCTACGGCGCCGTCGTCGCCGCCCTCGGCCTGCGCCTCGCCGCCGGCCGGCTCCTGGAGCGCCTCCCCGAGATCCTCGCCAAGGCCGTCGAACGCTGACCCCGACCCCACCGAACCGCACACAGCACCAACTGCCTCACCCCCACGAAAGTCGGCCCCGCCGACTTCCTGTTCCCCGGCGAAGGCATCGGCGACGGCAGAGAAACGTTCCGCCGCCACCGACCGCCTGTGCAGGAAGTCGGCCACGTCGACTTCCCGCTCCGGCCCGTCCGATCCGCCCGCGACGAGCGCGCGGTGCGGGCGGCGGTAGGGGTCAACAGGTGTGGAGCAGGAAGTCGGAGGGGCCGACTTTCTACGCCCTATCGGGCTTTCCGCGACCAGGAACGGCAGCGGCGAGGCACAGCCGAAGCCGCTGCCGGCATTTCCAGTGGGTCGGGCGGCTCCGGCGGAGTGGGAAGTCGGCCACGTCGACTTTCCACTCCTCGGCGGTCCCTGCCCGGGAGGGAGGCGGCGGGCTGTGGGTGGTTGCCCCTCGCTCGGGCTGAGCGCGGGGCAATCGGGGCCCGGAGAAGTTGCGGCGGAGGGGGAAGTCGGCCCCGCCGGCGGTGGGACTGTGCGTGGCCGTGGGGTTGCTGGGCCGGCGGGGGGTTCGGGGGGTTCCGGCATCATGGGTGGGAGGTATGGGACCCGGAGGTAGGCGGCGTGGGCAGGCGGAAGCAGCAGGACGGTGGTGGCGGCGGGGAGGCCGGGGCGCTGCTGGAGATGGCGGTGCGGGGCGTGGTGACGGCTCCGGAGGAGGGGCTGGACCTCGCGCTGGACACCGGGGCCTCGCTGCTGGCGGCCTCCGCCGGGCAGTGGCCGGCGGTGAGCCGGGCGGTGCTGGGGTACGCGGACACGGCGGTGGGGCGGTGCTGGTCGGCCGGGTGGCGGCCGGCGGACCTGGTGCGGGTGGTGCGGCGCGAGCTGAAGCCGGTGCACCTGGCGCTCGCCGTGGACCTGATCGCCGCCGAGGGCCGCCGCTACCCGGCCGCCGCGGCGGACCGGCGCTGGCAGGAGCAGCTGCGCGAGCTGGAGAGCGAGGTCTGGTGGCCGTCCGACGAGGGCTACCTGCCCGCGCTCGCCCAGCGGCACCGCCTCGACCGCTTCGCGCTGGCCACCGCGTTGCTGGAGCTGCTGCGCAGCTGGGGCCGGCTGCCTCCGATCGCCCCGGTGGGTCCGGCCCCCGGGCAGACGGCACAGCCCGGACGCCCGGACCGCAGGCCGCGCGGCCCGGTGACCGGCGAGCCGCGGATGCTGTCGCGGATCCGGGCGCTGCTCGCGAAGGCGGAGTCCACCGACTTCCCCGAGGAGGCCGAGGCGCTGACCGCCAAGGCCCAGCAGCTGATGGCCCAGCACAGCATCGACGAGGCCCTGCTCGCCGTCGACGGCGCCGACCCGCACGCGCCGGGCGCGCTGCGGATCGGCGTGGACAACCCGTACGAGGGCCCGAAGACGATGCTGCTGGACGCGGTCGCGGCCGCCAACCGCTGCCGCGTGATCTGGGCGAAGGAGTTCGGCTTCTGCACCGTGATCGGCTTCGACGCCGACCTGGACGGCGTCGAGCTGCTCTACACCTCGCTCCTCGTCCAGGCGACGCACGCGATGCAGCAGGCCGGCGCCCGCCAGCACCTGGACGGCGCCTCCCGCACCAAGGCGTTCCGGCAGTCCTTCCTGGTGGCGTACGCCGCCCGGATCCGCGAGCGGCTGGCCGAGGCGACCGAGCGGACGACCAGCGACGCCGCCGCCGGCCGGCACCTGCGCGAGGACGGCACGGCCGAGCAGCTGCTGCCGGACGAGCGGCTGCTGCCGGCCCTGAAGGCCCGCACCGAGGCGGTGGACCAGGAGGTGGACCGGATGTTCCCCAAGCTGGTGTCGCAGCGCGTGCGGGTGAGCGACGGCGAGGGCTGGGCGGCGGGCCGCGCGGCCGCGGACCGGGCGTCCCTGCGCGGACGCTCCGGGGAGATCCGCGGCTGAGGCCGGCCGCCGGGGTCCGGAGCCGGATCCGCGGCCGAGATCCGTGGCAGCAACCCGGGCGCCTGGTACAACAGGTCCCGGGCAACCGACGAGGGGCGGGCAGGCAGAGTGGGTACCGAGACGGTGAGTACGGAGACGGGGTTCCGGGACCGGGTGCGCGGGGCGCTGCTCGGCGGGGCGATCGGGGACGCGCTGGGCTGGCCGGTGGAGTTCCAGCAGCTGCAGCAGATCCGCGAGCGCTTCGGCCCGGACGGCGTGACGGGTCTGCCGGGCGGCGGCCGGGTCGCCGAGGTCACCGACGACACCCAGATGACGCTGTTCACCGCCGAGGGTCTGATCCGCGGCTTCGTGCGCGGCTGGTCGGGCGGCGGCGGTTCGGTGCCGGAGGCGGTGCACGGCGCGTACCGGCGGTGGCTGCTCACCCAGGAGCAGGGGGCGCCGGACCGCGAGCCGCTGGCCCACCCGTACGACGGCTGGCTGTTGCGCGAGCCGTTCCTGTACGCGCGGCGGGCGCCGGGCAACGCCTGTCTGACCGGGGTGCAGTACCACCCGGTGTTCGAGCCGCCGGTGGCGCTCGGGCAGCCGGGGCCGATCAACGCGCACTCCAAGGGCTGCGGCACGGTGATGCGCTCGGCGCCGTTCGGGCTGGGCCGGCTGGGGGCGGAGCAGTCGTTCGGGCTGGCCGCGCAGTGCGCGCAGCTGACCCACGGGCATCCGACCGGCTACCTGGCGGCGGGCGCGTTCGCGGCGCTGGTGGAGCGGCTGGCGGCCGGGACGGAGCCCTGGGCGGCGGTCGGCGAGACGGTGGAGCAGACCCGGGAGTGGCCGGCCTCGAAGGAGACGGTGCAGGCGCTGGCCCGGGCGGTGCGGGTGGCCGAGGAGTCGGAGCCGTCGGCGGAGGCGGTGGAGCGGGTCGGGCTGGGCTGGATCGCCGAGGAGTGCCTGGCGATCGCGGTGTACTGCCTGCTCGCGGCGGCCGGCGGGCCGGATCCGGTCCGGTCGGCGCTGCTGCTGTCGGTGAACCACTCGGGGGACAGCGACTCGACCGGTGCGGTCTGCGGCAACCTGGTCGGCGCGGCGTACGGCGCGAGCGCGCTGCCGGCCGACTGGGCGGAGGCGGTGGAGGGCCGGGAGGCGCTGCTGCGGACGGCGGACGACCTGCTGGTGCTGTTCGGCAGCCGCGAGCCGGGCCACCCGGCGCTCGGGGACCGCTACCCGGCCGGATAGCGCGCCCTCACCTCGGCACCCTCACGCCGGCAGCCCCGCTCCGACACCCCCGCTCCGGCAGCCTCACTTCGCGGCGGCGGACGGGTCGGTGACCTGTCCGAGGAAGAGCGGCCGCCCGTCGGCGGTGTCCCGGATCAGGAAGAGGAACGGCCGGTCGATGTGCAGCTCGACCGGGTTGATCGGCACGGGCGCGGCCATCACGTCCACCCCGACGCCGCTGCCGGCCGCCGCGACCGTGCCCTGCTCGTCGACCTGCACGGTGGCCTTCTGGACGACGGTGCTGATCGCGAGCCGCCCGTCGCCGCCCGGCCCGCGGATGCCGGAGAGGTCGGCGGACGGGCCGAAGGCGGCCTGGACGCCGAGGGCCCGCAGGGTGGGCGTGAGCTCGTTCGCGGTGTCGAAGTGGAACTTCGGCAGGGTGAGGTCGACGGTCCGCGGGGCGAGCGCGCCGAGGATCCGGTCCAGCTCCGGCTGGTCCAGGCCCTTGCGGAAGGCCGCGAAGCCGCCCTGCCCGGGCACCACCAGGTCCATCGCCAAGGTGCTTCCCGCGTAGGGCAGTTCGACGGCCTGCCAGGGTTCGCCGAGGATGCCGCCGGAGCCCTCGGCGTAGCGCAGGCCGGTGGTCTGGGCCATGGTGCGGACGGCCGTCCCGGTGCCGTCGAGGCGGTGGAACGGCCGGTCGGTGGTCTTCCCGGCCTTGAAGGGCTCGGCCCAGTCGGCCTTCAGGTAGAGCGCGTCGGTGAGCGCGAGCCGGGTGTCCGGGTTGATCTGCCCCTGGGCGAAGAGGTTCTTGATCCGGCCCTCGGTGGCCTTCTCGACGACGCCGTTGACGGCCTTGCGCGCGCCCTCCGGGTCCTTGCGGAAGTCGGCGGTGTGCACGCCGGTGCCGAAGGCGGCGGCCAGCACGCCGAGGTAGCGCCGGTCGAGCGGCTCGTCGCGCTGGGACCAGAGGTCGTCGGACTGCCGCAGGACGGTCCCGCCCTTGCCGGACGGCGTCACGGGGCGGTTCAGGGCGCCGACGGCGAGCGCGTACTGCTCGGGGGTGAGCCCGGTGTGCAGCGCCGCGGCGAGTTCGTCGGCGGTGGTGCCGCGGGCGCCGGGCAGCACCATGGCGAGGGCGGTGGCCAGGCCGGACGGCGAGAGCACCAGGTTGCCGCCGCCCGCGGCGGGGTCGGCGGTGAGGGTGTGCAGCAGGTCGAGGCCGAAGGCACCGGTGGCCGCGGCGGTGGCGGCGACCTGCCCGGGGTCGGCGGGCGGCAGCGTCACGGGCTCGACCCGGACCACGGCCGTGCCGCCGCCGGAGGAGCCGCAGGCGGTGAGCAGGGCCGCGCAGCAGAGCAGGAGCACCGCCGGACGGCGGGTGCGGGCGAACGTCGCGGGCATGGCCGGCCTGCCTCCCGGGTCACGGTGCGGGCCGGTGCCCGCGCCTGGGTACCGGTTGGACGCGGCCGGCCCGCAACCGGTTCCCCGGGTCGGCAGGCCGAAGAGGACCGGGCGGATCGGTCAGTCCCAGAGCGCGCCGAACTCCAGCAGCTCGTCCCGGTACTCGATCCGCTCCACCCACCCGGCCGGCCAGGCGTCGGCGCCCAGGTGGGCACCGGCGAAGGCGCCGGTCAGGCAGGCGATCGAGTCGGAGTCCCCGGAGGAGTACGCGGCCCGGCGGACGGCGGCCACCGGGTCGTCCGGCAGCAGCAGGAAGCAGAGCAGCCCGGTGGCGAGCGCCTCCTCGGCGATCCAGCCCTCGCCGGTGGCCAGGCAGGGGTCGGCCTCGACGTCCGGTGCCGCGAGCGCGGCGTCCAGCCGGTCGAGCACCGCCAGGCACTCGTCCCAGCCCCTGGTGATGAACGCCTCGGCCGTACGGTCCTGGGCGTGCTCGGCGAGGTCCCCGAGCCAGAACGCGTCGTAGCGGCCGCGGTTCTCGAGCGCGTACGCCCGCAGCGCGGCGGTCAGACCGGCCGGCGGCAGGCCCCCGGCGAGCCTGCGGACGGCGTACGCGGTGAGGTCGGAGGCGGCGAGCGCGGTCGGGTGGCCGTGGGTGAGCCCGGACTGGAGCTGGGCGGCGCCGGCGGCCTGGGCCGGGGTCAGCTCCCGGACCAGGCCGACCGGGGCGACCCGCATATTGGCGCCGCAGCCCTTGGAGCCGACGTCGCTCGCCGTCTGCCAGCGGCGCTCGGGCGTGCTGAGCCGCCGGCAGGACCGCAGACAGGTCATCCCGGGGGCACGGGTGTTCTGCGGGGAGCGCCACCAGTCGACGAACTCCTCGCGCAGCGGCCGCTCCAGGCGCAGCGGGGTGAGCGGCCCGCGGGCCAGCGCGGTGCGCAGACCGCGGGCGAGGGCGAGCGTCATCTGGGTGTCGTCGGTGACCAGTGCCCGCTTCGGCAGCGGCAGTTGCCGCCAGTCCGGCCACTGCCAGGCGATCGTCTCCACGTCGTCGAACTCGGTGTGCTTGCCGAGCGCGTCGCCGATCGCCAGCCCCAGCATCGCCCCCGTCGCCCTGCCGCCCACGGCCGCTCCCCTCTTCCGCTACATCTCGACCAGCAGCTCCTTCAGCCCCCGGATCACGTAGCCCGGCTGCCACTCGGGCTCGCGGACCAGCCGCAGGCCCGGGGCCCGGCGGAGCAGGGTGCCGTAGGACTCGGTGAGCTCCAGTCTGGCGAGCGGAGCGCCGAGACAGAAGTGGATTCCGGCGCCGAAGGTGATGTGCGGGTTGTCGGTGCGGCCGAGGTCCAGGCGGTCGGGGTCGGTGAAGCGCTCCGGGTCGCGGTTGGCGGAGCCGAAGAGCAGGGCGACCTCGGAGCCGCGCGGGATGGTGACGCCGCGGACCTCGATGTCCTCCAGCACCCAGCGCTCGAACATCTGCAGCGGGGTGTCCCAGCGCATCAGCTCCTCGATGGCGGTGGGCAGCAGCCCGTCGACGTCGGCGCGCAGCCGGGCCAGCTCCTCGGGGTGGCGGAACAGCGCCCACCAGCCGTTGCCGGTGGTGTTGACGGTCGCCTCGTGGCCGGCGTTGAGCAGCAGCACGCAGGTGGAGATCATCTCCTGCTCGCTGAGCGCGTCCGAGCCCTCCTGGGCCTGGATGAGTGCGCTGATCAGGTCCCCGCCGGGGGCGGACCGGCGCTCGCGGATCAGGGCGCGCAGGTAGTCGGAGAACCCGGTGCTCGCGGTGACGGCCCGGCGGGCGACCTCCTCGGACGGGTTGAGCTCGAACATCCCGGTGATGTCGGCGGACCACGGGCGCAGCAGGTGCCGGTCGGACTCCGGGACGCCGAGCATCTCGGCGATCACCGCGACCGGCAGCGGCTCGGCGACGGCGGCGATCAGGTCGCCGCCGCCGTCCGCGAGCAGTCCGTCGACGAGTTCGCCGGCCAGCCGCTGGACGGTGGGGCGAAGGCCCTCGACCATGCGCGGGGTGAAGGCCTTGGAGACCAGCCGGCGGATCCGGGTGTGGTCCGGGGCCTCCAGGTCGAGCAGGCCGTTGTCGTTGAGGGTGTGGAACGGCTCGTGCGCCGGGTCGGGCTCGGGGCGGCCGAACTCCTGGTGGCTGAACCGGTGGGTGTAGGTGCGGCCGAGCCGGCGGTCGCGGAGCAGCGCGCTGACGTCCTCGAAGCGCGAGACCAGCCACTGGTCGGTGGGTTCGAAGTACGTCACGGGGGCCTGCTCGCGCAGGGTGGCGTAGGCGTCGTAGGGGTGGGCCACGAACGCCGCCGACCAGGGGTCGAAGTTCGCCGTCGTCGTCATCGGTCGATCACTCCAGGCCATGAGGGGGGAGCCGGAAGGATCATCGTACGCATGCGCTCCGTCCGGCCCCCGGCCCCGTCGACCCGGCCTGGCCTGCGACCCCGTCGGCCCGGCCCGTCGACCCGGCCTCGTCAGCTGGGCCGCTGCAGCCGGATGCTCCCCCGGGCCGCCCGGCCGTCGAACAGCCGATCGTCCGCCGGCCGGGCCTGGCGCGGCGGCGGGGTGAAGCCCGGCGCGAGCGGGATGCTGCCCCGGCCGCCCAGCGCCAGCAGCCAGGCGGTCAGGTCCGGCCGGCTCCCGTACGGGCCGGCGGCCTGCTCCCAGACCCGCCGGACCATCTCCAGCTGCCGGTCCGTCAGCACCTGCGGCAGCGGGTCCAGCGGCGCGCCCGGCGCCACGTACGGGTCCTGCGCCAGCGTCCGGCCGATCAGCAGCGCCGCCTTGTAGCGGTCGCTGTCCACGGAGGCGCCACTGCCGTGCGGGGAGTACGGGTCCGCCCAGTTGGGCGTGTCGGCCTGCTCCAGCACCGGGGAGGCCCCGACCCGGCGGATGCCGTCGCAGTCCAGCAGGTGCACCGCCGGCTCGGGCAGCGCCGTCCAGAGCACATTGGCGTGCGAGAGGTCCCCGATCACCAGCCCCCAGCGGTGCAGCCGGTCGATCAGCCCGACCAGCTCCAGCAGCAGCGCCAGCCGCTGCTCCGGGTCGGGGCGGACGATGCCCTGGGTGGCGGGCTTCTCCGGGTACAGCAGGTACTGCGCCTCGGTGAGCTTGCGCGCGCCGGTGGCCGTCTGCCAGGTCATCGCCGACGGGGCCTCCCGCATCAGGAAGCCGACGCAGCGCGGGCCGTCCACCACCCGGCAGAGCGGCCAGGCGGCCTGGGCGTCCAGCCGCTCCCGGTCGGCCTGCGGCAGCGCGAGCCGCAGCGCGACCAGCTCGGCCAGTGCCGCGCCGTTGACCCGCCCGGCCTCCAGGTAGCGCTTGAACAGCAGGCCGGGGTAGCCGTCGAGGCGCTGCACCTTGCCCTGGCCGCCCCGGCCGGCCTCGGCGCCGACCGGGAGCAGCGCCAGGACGGCGTCCCCGCCGCCGGCCAGCGCGGTGGCGATGTCGGAGGCGCTCACGGTGCGGCCTCCCAGAGGCAGACGACCGAGCGGTCGTCGTCGTAGCTGCGCACCCGGACCTGGGTCTGCCAGAGGAACTCGGCGAGGCCGGGCACCTCACCGCCCCAGCGCTCGCCGAGGAACCCCTGCAGCTCGGGCTCCTTGAGCAGCGGGAGCGCGAGCCCGTCGGTGCAGAGCACCAGGACGTCGCCGGGGCGGGAGTCGGTGATCAGCCGGGCCCGGGCGTGCTCGTACGCTTCGGGGAGGCAGTCGGTCCGGGTGCTGATCGGCCCACCGCCCTGGCCGGCCTCGGCCGCTTCGAGGTCCTGCCAGCCGCCCTCGCGCAGGCGCAGCAGGCCGCCGTCGCCGACCGAGACGAAGCCGCGGAACGGGACCGTCGGGTCGGCCGGCACCAGCAGCGCCCGCAGGGTCGTCGAGTAGGCCTTCGGCGGACGGCCCTCCTTCCTGGCCTCCTCGGCGAGTTCGTCGGCCGCCGCCCCGATGAGCCGGCTCATCATGCTGGCGAAGTCGGGTTCGGCGCCGGTGCGCAGGAAGGCCAGCAGGGTCTCCTCCTTCCGGGCGACCTGACCGGTCAGCTTCCGGAGGATCCCGTGGGAGCCGTGGTGGGAGTGCGACTGGGAGCCGACGCCGTCGGCCACCGCGACCAGCAGCAGCTCACCGGTCCGTACGACCAGGACGGCGTCCTGGCGGCACTCGGCCGCGTAGCGGTGCCCGTCGCCGCGGACGGAGGCGGCGCGGACGGTGACCGGGCCGAACCGTCCGCCGTCCACCACGGTGTCGGGCAGCAGGGCGCCGAAGAGGTCACCGGTCGAGAGGGCGGGGATGTCGGTCGGCTCGGCGGGGTAGGCGGGGGCCTTGCGGCCGACGTGGTGCAGCGGGCCGGGCTCCCGGAACGAGGCCGGCCGGACGACGGGCCCGGGCTCGGGCTCGGGCTCGGGCTCGGCGGAAGCGGAGGCGGCTGCGGCCGCGGTGAGGGAGGCGGGGGCGACCGGGCCGTCCGCGTTCCACGGCCCGCGGACCGCCGACGGCCCCGGTCCGATCGGGCGCGGCAGGAACCCGTCCGGGACCACCGGCCCGGAGACGACGGACGGCGCCGCCGCGGTCACCGGCCCCTCCCAGCCGTACTCGTACACCGAGGCGGCGAGGTCGATCGGGTCTTCCTTGCGGGTCGGCGCGTGCTCCGGCCCCGGCTCCGCCGCGCGCCCGGCCGGCAGCTGGTTGTCGTACGCGTTCATCCGGCGGCCCGGCCTCAGAGCTTGTCGAGCGAGACGGAGGTGAACCCGGGCACGTTGTCGTCGACCTGCAGGCTCATGCCCTGGCCGGCCTCGGTCGCCCCGCTCACCGAGCGGACGATCGAGCGGGTCAGGCTGCCCGCGAACTCCCGTAGCGCGGGCGCCACGTCGGCCTTCCCGTCCTCCTGCATGAACGCCTTGAAGGTCGCGACCCGCGCGATCACGCTCCGGTCGGCCTGGCCGATGCCGAAGGCGATGATGTGCGGCCGGAACGCGGCGGCCAGCAGGTCCTGGTAGGGCTGGTCCCAGTCGGAGTCGGTCGGCACGCCGTCGGAGAGGAAGAAGACCACCGGGCGGTAGACGTCGTGGCCGTCCGCCTTCAGCGCCTGCACGTCCCGCTCGATCGCCTGGCGGAGCAGGCCGAAGGCGTTGCCGAAGGAGGTGAGGCCGGAGGCCTCCAGGGCGGGCAGCTCGTCGAGGTCGCTCAGGTCGACCAGCGGCTGCAGCTCGTGGGCGTCGGTGGAGAAGCCGATCAGCCCGAACCGGGTCTTGTCGGCGATGGTCGGGTTGGTGCTGATCTCCTGGTGGAGGTCGAACAGGGCCTTGTTGAGGGTGTCGATGTCGGCGCTCATCGACCCCGACTCGTCGCACACGGCGTAGAACGGGAGGATCTGCACTGCACTTCTCCTTCGATTGGCAGGTCGGTGGGCGTCAGCCGGTGTAGAAGTAGATCTCCAGCGAGGCGTGCCGGGGGTTGTCCGCGAGCGAGATGAAGTCCCGGGTGGTGGTGCCCCGGAACATCTCCGGACGGGCCTGGGCGAGCAGGCCGTTGACGGTGTGGGCGTAGGCCTGGCCGACGCCGGGATCGCGGTTGCTGCCGAAGGTGAGGACCACGGCCGCCTGCCGTCCGGCGTAGCGCTCGGTGGCCGCGCGGACCTGCGCGGCCAGGCCGGCCGTGTCCGAGCCGTCGCCGCTGACGTCGACGGTGACCGGGTCGTGCTCGACGCCGCGCGGCCCGGTCGGGGTGGGCGCGGCACTGGGCGTGCCGTCGGCGGTGGCACTCGCGCTCGGGGTGGCGGAGGGCCCGGTGGCGGCCCGCTCGGCGGCCACCGGATCGCCCTGGTCGCCCATCGCCACCAGGGCGAGCACGAGCAGCATGTCGGCGAACAGCCAGCCGGCCAGGTGCACGCCCCGGGCCCGCGGCCGGGCCGTCCGGAACCGGCCCCTCATCGGCCCTGCCCGTGCACCGGCACCTCGTCCAGCTCCAGCAGCGTCCGGTCGTCCACCTCGGCGGAGGCGGAGGCGGAAGCGGCGGCCGTGCCGGTGCCCCGGGACCGGGCGGCGCCCGCGTCGGGTCCCGGTCCGGACACCGTCTTCACCATGACGATGCCCTCCCCGCCGCGCGGCCCCTCCGGCCCGGAGGCGTCCAGGCGCGCCGCCGCCGCGGTGGCCGCCGAGGCCGCCGCCGCGACCCGGTCGGCCAGCATCACGACCTCCCGGGCCAGTCCGTCGAGCCGCTCCAGCACCTGCCCGTTGACGTCCGCCACAGTCTCCGCACCGGTGGTGAAGCCGCGCTGGGCGACCGCGAGATCGCGCACCGCGTCCTCCACCCGCTCACCGGCGTCGGCGAGTTCGGTGCCCACCCGGTCGGTGGCCCGCCGGACCAGCTCGGCCGCGTCGGCGAGCTGCCGCGCGCCCCGCTGGACGAGTTCGTCGGTGGCCGCCGCGCCGTCCCGGACCGACTCGGCCAGCCGGTCCCCGCTGTCCCGCACCGCCAGGCCGACCCCGTCGACGGACCTGCCGATCCCGCCGACCGCCTTCTCGACGCCGTCGACGGCCCGGCGCAGCGGCTCGACCGCCTCTCCCGCGTCGGCGAGGCGCTGTTCGGCCCCGGCGACCGAGCGCTCGACGGCCAGGGCCGCCTCGCTCAACTCGCGCTGGGTGTCGGCGGCCTGCCGGCCGAGTCGCTCCAGGGTCTCCGCCGCGCCGGTCAGCTCGGCCGCGAAGCGCTGCGGCGTGGACCGGCGGCGCTCGTTCAGCACCAGCTGGGCACGGGTGAGCACCGGCGCCAGCTCCGCCAGCAGGTCCTCCGCCTCGCCCTCGGCCGCCGCCTCACGGCGCTCGGTGCCGGCCCGGCGCACACCGTGCGCGACGGAGAGCGCCAGCAGCAGCGCGATGAACAGGGTGGCGGACAGGGCGACATCGCCGAACGTGGCCCAGCCGGGCAGCCGGCCCTCGAAGCCGGTCTGCCAGAGCTGGAGGAACGGGCGCGCGGCCTGCCGGGCGTCGGCACCGATCAGCGCCCGGTAGGCGCTGGTGGCCTGCATCAGCCCAGCCCAGGTGACCAGCAGCGGGACGAACACCAGGGCGCCCAGGGCGACTTCGGCCCAGGCCCAGAACCTCGGTTCGGGTCGCGGCCGCACCGCGGAGCGTACGCTCTCCGGCCGGACGAAGCTGTGCACCAGGTCGAGTTCGGCCCACCGGTCCAGGTCGCCGGCGCCCGAGAGCGCCAAGCCCAGCTCCCTGAGCTCTTCATGACGGTGCACCAGTCCGGGCCGGTCCGCCAGGGTCCGCAGCTCGCCCCCGATCGCGTGGCGGTCCAGCAGTGGGCCTGAGGTCATGAGGGCTCCTTCGTACGCGCCGCCGCGGAGCGGGGGACGCCTCCGGCCGGTGCGGCGCGCAGGCGCGGGCGCCCGCGCGGCCTCCCCCGGTGGCCGGAAACCGACCACACCGCTCCGCGCGGCAGCGTAGCGCAGAACGAGCGGCCGGGAGCGGCCAGTTCGGAACGCGGCAACCGATTCGTCACCGAACCCGCCGCCCCGCGGGGCGCCGTCAGGCGTACTGGGCGACCAGCTGGCGGACCAGGGCCGGCAGGGCGGTGGAGATCGGCTCGCGGACGACCTCCTCGGCGGCCTCGTCGAACGGCGTCGGCTCGGCGTTGACGATGATCAGCCGGGAGCCGGTCTTCACCGCGTTGTACGGCAGCGCGGCCACCGGGAAGACCTGCAGGCTGGTGCCGACGGCGATGAACAGCTCGCAGGCCTTGCTGATCGCGTCCGCCTGCTGCAGCACCTCGGGGTCCAGCTGCTCGCCGAACATCACGGTGCGCGGGCGCAGGATCCCCCCGCAGTCCCGGCACCGCGGATCCGGCTCACCGGCGGCGACCCTCTCCAGGGCCTGCTCCATCGGGCCCACCACCCGGCAGTCCACGCACTGCACCTCCCGTGCGGTGCCGTGGAGTTCGAGCACCTTGCGGGGTGTCTGCCCGGCCCGCTGGTGCAGCCCGTCGACGTTCTGGGTGAGCACCCGCAGCGGCAGTCCGGAGCGCTCCAGCCCGACCAGGGCCCGGTGCCCGGCGTTCGGCTCGGCGGCGAGCGCACCCGCCTCGGCGCGCATCCGCCAGGCCTTGCGGCGGACCTCCGGGTCGTCCATGTAGGGGCCGATGGTGACCAGCCGCTGTGCTTCCGGGTCGCGCTGCCAGAGTCCGTTCGGGCCGCGGTAGTCGGGGATGCCGGAGTCGGTGGAGATCCCGGCGCCGGTGAGTACGGCGATCAGCGGGCGCTTCGCGTTCATGCCCCGGACGGTACGGCCCGCACGGGCCGCCCGCCACCGAAAATCGACCGGCCACGATCGAGCCGCCGCGATCGCCCCATCGGCCCCGACCGCCCCGACCGCCACGCCCGGGAGCACCGATCAGGCGGCGACCGGGCGGGCGGCGCCGAAGCCGCCCAGCGGAGCCAGCGCCACCAGGTAGCAGCCCGCGGCGACCGGGATGAACGCCAGGTCGGCCGCCGTCAGCACGGTCCCGGCCGGCATCAGCACCGGGCTCCACCAGCGCAGCACCCGACCGGCACCGGTCGCGGCGATCACCAGCAGCGCCAGCAGGCCGACGTAGAACAGCATCGGGCCCACCGAGTAGAAGGCCGGCAGCACGCCCGGCCGGCTCTGGACCACGTCGAACAGCCGCTGCTGGTCGGCCTTGTCCACCGCCACCGCCCCGACGTACAGGTCGATCCCGATCTGCCCCAGCGAGGCGGCCAGCCCGGCGAACGCCACCCCCGCCGCCGCCCGGCCCACCGCCCCGCGCCCCCGCCCCAGCGCGGCCAGCACGGGGCCGAACAGCAGCAGCCCCAGCAGCATCAGGCCGTGCCCGACCAGCCAGCCCGGGCCCGGCTCGCGCGAGCCCTCCAGCAGCCGGATGCCGCCGTACAGCGCCATCAGCACGGGAGCCGCGACGACGGCGAACGAGGTGACGCTGCTGCGCCGAGAGGTGTCCATGGGTGCGCTCCTGACGAAGGGGCCGTTGTTCCGACACCCCGGATCCTGTCCGCCGCGCCCCTCGTCGGGGATCACCCGCACCGGCGAACCCGGCCGCTCCCCCGCGCGGGGGAGACGGTTCAGCCCTCCCCCGCCACCACCGCGCCCGCCTCGTACGCGAAGACCACCGCGTGCACCCGGTCGCGCAGCCCCAACTTGGCGAGCACATTGCTGACATGGGTCTTCACGGTGTGCTCGCTGACCACCAGCGCGGCGGCGATCTCCGCGTTGGACAGCCCGCGCGCCAGCAGGACCAGGGTCTCCCGCTCGCGCGGGGACAGCTGCTCCAGCAGCCGCGACGGCGCCCGCACCGCCCGCTCGGCGGAGCCCGGCCGGCGGGCGGCGAACTCACCGATCAGCCGGCGGGTCACCGACGGCGCCAGCAGCGCCTCACCGGAGGCCACCATCCGCACCCCGTGCGCCAGGTCGTCGCGGCGGACGTCCTTGAGCAGGAAGCCGCTCGCCCCCGCGTACAGCGCGTCGAACACGTAGTCGTCGGCGTCGAAGGTGGTCAGCATGATCACCCTGGTGCCGGGGTACTCGGCGCAGACCCGGCGGGCCGCCTCCAGGCCGTCCATCACCGGCATCCGGACGTCCAGCAGCAGCACGTCCGGCCCGTGCACCCGGACCGCCTCGACGGCCTCCGCGCCGTTCGCCGCCTCGGCGACCACCTCGATGTCCGGCTGCGCGTCCAGGATCATCCCGAACCCGACGCGCACCAGCTCCTGGTCGTCCGCGACGACCACCCGGATCGGCGTCATGACGCCACCCTCCGTTCCGTGCCCAGCGGCAGCCGGGCGCTCACCAGGAATCCCCGCCCCCGCGGCCCGGGACCGGCCTCGGCCCGGCCGCCGCAGGCCGCCGCGCGCTCCCGGATGCCGACCAGCCCGCGGCCGCCGGAGAGGCCGCTCCCCGCGGGGGCCGGCCCGCCCGGCCGCCGCCGCGCCCCGCGGCCGTCGTCGGACACCAGCACCGCCAGCTCCCCGCCCTCGCGGACCACCCGGACCGAGATCCGGCTCGCCTCCGCGTGCTTGACCGTGTTGGTCAGCGCCTCCTGCACGATCCGGTAGCCGGCCGCCTCGATGTCGGCGGGCAGCGGCCCGGCCCGCTCGTCCACCTCCAGCTCGACCCGCACCCCGGTCCGGCGCACCCGCTCGGCGAGCGCCGGCAGCTCGGCCAGCCGGGGCTGCGGCGCCAGCTCCGGCCCGCTGCCCTCCTCCTTGAGCACCCCCAGCAGGCGCCGCAGCTGGGCCATCGCGTCCCGCCCGGAGTCGGCGATGGTGTCGAACGCCTTGACCGCCCGGTCCGGGTCGCCGCGCACCACCAGCGGCCCCGCCTCCGCCTGGATCACCATCAGCGAGACGGCGTGCGCCAGGATGTCGTGCATCTCCCGGGCGATCCGGGCCCGTTCCTCGGCGACCGCCCGGGCCGCGTCGCTGGCCGCGCGACGGCCGGCCTCCCGGGCCCGCTCCGCCTCCACCGCCGCCAGCCGGCGCAGCTCCCGCACCAGGCAGCCGAAGACGAACGCGCCGACCGTGGTGATCAGCGAGAACAGCGCACCGTTCGGCGAGTGGGTCCCCACCACGTTGGCGGTCACGGTCACCGCCAGCACGCTCCAGCGCTGCCACTCCCCGGCCCGGTCGGCCACCGTGTACAGGGTGACCACGACGAACAGCGGCAGCTGCGGCATCGCCGAGTGGGCGACCACCGAGAGCACCGCCGACACCGCGCCGCTGACCACCATCACGGTGACCGGCGCGCGCCGCCGCCAGGGCAGCGGCAGGGCCGTTCCCAGCGCCAGCAGATAGACCCACCAGGGCCTGGCGGTGACGTCCTGGTACACCGACCAGAGCGAGACCGCCGCCGAGGCCGCCGCCAGCAGGCCGTCCAGCACGTACGGGTCGACCCCCGCCATCCGTGCCCGCCACCGCGCCGCCACCCGTCCGGCCATGATCCCTCCCCCGTACCGGGGGAAGCCGCCCCCGCGGAGAAGATCATGCCCGACCGGCAGCACGGTGGGCACCTCCCGGCCCGCGCCGGCCTCAGCCACCCGTGACCGCCACGCCCCCGGCCCCGGTGTGCGCCGTGATGCTGCGCGGCGCACCGGCCCGGCGCGGCACCGTCACCTCGACCCCACCGGTGTCCGCCCCGGCGTCCACCGCGTACGGCTCCTCCCCGCCGGGCACCGCGACCCGCACCCCGCCGGTGTCCGCCCGCGCCTCCACGGTGGTCGGGCTCGTCGCGAAGCCCAGGTCGATGCCGCCGGTCGCCACGCTCACCCGCACCGCCGACGAGGTCAGCCCGCTCGCCGTCACCCCGCCGGTACCGGCCTCCGCCCGCACCTCCCCCGCCAGCCCGGCCAGCCGGATCCCGCCGGTCCCGCTGCTCAGCCGGACCTTCGTCCCGGCCGGGACGGTCACCCGGTAGCCGACCCCGCAGTCCGAGCAGTCGTACGTCAGCCGCAGCGTGCCGTCGCTCACCTCGTGCCGGGTCCGCGGCGGATCACCGCGGAAGGACTGCTGCTCCACCACCCGCACCGCGTCCCCGGCGAGGACCTCGATGCCGCCGGTCAGCCCCTCGACCACCAGCTCCCGCACCGGCTCGGACACCCCGTAGGACACCGTCAGCCGCTCGGGCCCGTCCCCCGGCCCCAGGTACCCCGCCTCCCACAGGTACCCCGCCGAACCGAGCCCCACCGCCCCGGTGATCGCCACCGCTCCCAGCACCCGTCGCACAGCCATCCCCGTGTTCCTCCGCCCGTCCGCGCCGCAATCCGACGCCCCGAGCCTGTCCCGCCCTCCCCCTCCCCGGCCTCCCCCGCCGGAGCGGTTTCCCGCCCTCCCCCGCACGACGGACCCCGGGAACGCCGAAGGGCCCGGAGGCTTGAAGCCTCCGGGCCCTTCGATGCAGTAGCGGGGACAGGATTTGAACCTGCGACCTCTGGGTTATGAGCCCAGCGAGCTACCGAGCTGCTCCACCCCGCGTCGGTGAACCTGACTCTACGCGACTTCGGCCCAGAACCCCAAATCGCCTTCCGCCCGCCCCCGGGAACGCCGCTGGGCGGCCACCCCGCACGGGGTGACCGCCCAGCGATCAGCAACCTTCGACTCAGCCGGTGTACGGGCCGTAGTCGTAGTCGTCCAGCGGGACCGCCTGGCCGGAGCCGGCGCCGAAGGGCGACAGGTCGTAGTCGTCGTAGCCGACGGCCGAGTACATGGCGGCCTTGGCCTCCTCGGTCGGCTCGACCCGGATGTTGCGGTAGCGGGGCAGACCCGTACCGGCCGGGATGAGCTTACCGAGGATGACGTTCTCCTTGAGGCCCAGCAGCGGGTCCGACTTGGCGTGGATCGCCGCGTCGGTGAGGACCCGGGTCGTCTCCTGGAAGGAGGCGGCCGACAGCCAGGACTCGGTGGCCAGCGAGGCCTTGGTGATACCCATCAGCTGCGGACGGCCGGAGGCGGGGTGACCGCCCTCGGAGACCACGCGACGGTTCTCCTGCTCGAAGCGGCCGCGCTCGACGAGCTCGCCCGGGAGCAGCTCGGCGTCGCCCGACTCGATGATCGTCACGCGGCGGAGCATCTGCCGGATGATGATCTCGATGTGCTTGTCGTGGATCGACACGCCCTGCGAGTTGTAGACCTTCTGGACCTCGGCGACCAGGTGGATCTGGACGGCGCGCTGGCCCATGATGCGCAGGACGTCGTGCGGGTTGGTGGCACCCATGGTCAGCTTCTGGCCGACCTCGACCGCCTCGCCCTCGCTCACCAGGAGCTTGACACGCTTGGAGACCGGGTAGGCGATCTCGTCGGTGCCGTCGTCCGGGGTGACGACCAGCTTGCGGGTCTTCTCGGTGTCCTCGATGCGGACCCGGCCCTGGGCCTCCGAGATCGGGGCCACACCCTTGGGGGTACGGGCCTCGAAGAGCTCGACGACACGCGGCAGACCCTGGGTGATGTCGTCACCGGCCACACCACCGGTGTGGAAGGTACGCATGGTCAGCTGGGTACCGGGCTCACCGATGGACTGGGCGGCGATGATGCCGACCGCCTCACCGATGTCGACCAGCTTGCCGGTGGCCAGCGAGCGGCCGTAGCAGAAGGCACAGGTGCCGACGGCCGACTCACAGGTCAGGATCGAGCGGGTCTTGACCTCGCTGATGCCGTGGCGGATCAGCTCGTCGATCAGCACGTCACCGAGGTCGGTGTTGGCCGTGGCCAGCAGCTTGCCGTCGACGGTGATGTCCTCGGCGAGCATGCGGGCGTAGACGCTGGTCTCGACGTCGTCGGCCTTGCGCAGCACGCCGTCGGCGCCCACGGAGCCGATCGCCAGCTTCAGGCCGCGCTCGGTGCCGCAGTCCTCCTCGCGAATGATGACGTCCTGGGAGACGTCGACCAGACGACGGGTGAGGTAACCGGAGTCGGCGGTACGCAGAGCGGTGTCCGCGAGACCCTTACGGGCACCGTGGGTGGAGATGAAGTACTCCAGCACGGAGAGACCCTCACGGAACGACGCCTTGATGGGTCGCGGGATGGTCTCGTTCTTCGCGTTGGACACCAGACCACGCATACCGGCGATCTGGCGCATCTGCATCATGTTTCCACGGGCGCCCGAGTCGACCATCATGAAGATCGGGTTGGTCTTCGGGAAGTTCGCGGACATGGCGTCCGCGACCTCGTTGGTCGCCTGGGTCCAGATGCCGACGAGCTCCTGCTTGCGCTCGTCGTTGGTGATCAGACCGCGCTCGTACTGCTTCTGGACCTTCTCCGCCTTCGCCTCGAAGCCCTCGAGGATCTGGGGCTTGCTCGGCGGGACGATGACGTCCGAGATCGAGACGGTGACACCCGAACGGGTCGACCAGTGGAAGCCGGCCGCCTTCAGGTTGTCCAGGGTCGCCGCGACGGTGACCTTGGGGTAGCGCTCGGCCAGGTCGTTGACGATCGCGGAGAGCTGCTTCTTGCCCACCTCGTAGTCGACGAACGGGTAGTCCTCGGGCAGCAGCTCGTTGAAGAGCGCGCGGCCCAGGGTGGTGCGCAGGCGGAAGGACTCGCCCTCGAACCAGTTCGACTGGCCGTCCTCGTCCAGCGGCGGGGTCCAGCCACGGGGCGGGACGGTGCCGATGGGCAGGCGCAGCTCGATCGGGGCCTGGACGTCCAGCTCGCGGGCGTCGAAGGCCATGATCGCCTCGGCGGTCGACGAGAAGGTGCGGCCGGCGCCCTTCACGTTGTCGCGGTCCGAGGTCAGGAAGAACAGACCGAGCACCATGTCCTGGGTCGGCATGGTGACGGGGCGACCGTCGGCCGGCTTCAGGATGTTGTTCGAGGACAGCATCAGGATGCGGGCCTCGGCCTGCGCCTCCGCGGAGAGCGGCAGGTGGACGGCCATCTGGTCACCGTCGAAGTCCGCGTTGAACGCGGTGCAGACGAGCGGGTGGATCTGGATGGCCTTGCCCTCGACCAGCTGCGGCTCGAAGGCCTGGATGCCGAGGCGGTGCAGGGTGGGCGCACGGTTCAGCAGGACCGGGTGCTCGGCGATGACCTCTTCGAGGACGTCCCACACGACCGGACGGGCGCGCTCGACCATGCGCTTGGCCGACTTGATGTTCTGCGCGTGGTTCAGGTCGACCAGGCGCTTCATCACGAACGGCTTGAAGAGCTCCAGCGCCATGGCCTTGGGCAGACCGCACTGGTGCAGCTTGAGCTGCGGGCCGACGACGATGACCGAACGGGCCGAGTAGTCGACGCGCTTGCCGAGCAGGTTCTGACGGAAACGACCCTGCTTGCCCTTGAGCATGTCGCTCAGGGACTTCAGCGGGCGGTTGCCCGGGCCGGTGACCGGACGGCCGCGGCGGCCGTTGTCGAACAGCGCGTCGACGGCCTCCTGGAGCATGCGCTTCTCGTTGTTCACGATGATCTCGGGCGCGCCGAGGTCGAGAAGCCGCTTCAGGCGGTTGTTGCGGTTGATGACACGGCGGTACAGGTCGTTCAGGTCGGAGGTCGCGAAGCGGCCACCGTCCAGCTGCACCATCGGACGCAGGTCCGGCGGGATGACCGGGACGCAGTCCAGCACCATGCCGTTGGGCTTGTTGGTGGTCTGCAGGAACGCGGAGACGACCTTGAGGCGCTTCAGCGCACGGGTCTTCTTCTGGCCCTTGCCGGTGCGGATGATCTCGCGCAGGCGCTCGGACTCCTCCGCCAGGTCGAAGGTCTCCAGGCGGTCCTTGAGGGCCGCCGCGCCCATCGAGCCGGAGAAGTAGGTGCCGAAGCGGTCGCGCAGCTCGCGGTAGAGCAGCTCGTCGCCCTCGAGGTCCTGGACCTTGAGGTTCTTGAAGCGGGCCCACACCTCGTCGAGGCGGTCGAGCTCGCGCTGCGCGCGGTCGCGCAGCTGCTTCATCTCGCGCTCGGCACCCTCGCGCACCTTGCGGCGCACGTCGGCCTTGGCGCCCTCGGCCTCCAGCTCGGCCAGGTCGGTCTCGGCCTTCTTGGCACGGGCCTCGAGGTCGGAGTCGCGGCGGTTCTCGATCTGCTGGCGCTCGACCGAGACGTGCGCCTCCAGGGACGGCAGGTCGCGCTGGCGGCGCTCGTCGTCGACCCAGGTGATCATGTAGGCGGCGAAGTAGATGACCTTCTCGAGGTCCTTCGGCGCCAGGTCGAGCAGGTAACCGAGGCGGGACGGCACACCCTTGAAGTACCAGATGTGGGTGACCGGGGCGGCCAGCTCGATGTGGCCCATCCGCTCACGACGCACCTTGGCGCGGGTCACCTCGACGCCGCAGCGCTCGCAGATGATGCCCTTGAAGCGGACGCGCTTGTACTTACCGCAGTAGCACTCCCAGTCCCGGGTGGGGCCGAAGATCTTCTCGCAGAAGAGGCCGTCCTTTTCGGGCTTCAGGGTGCGGTAGTTGATGGTCTCCGGCTTCTTGACCTCGCCGTGGGACCACTGGCGGATGTCGTCGGCGGTGGCCAGGCCGATGCGGAGCTCGTCGAAGAAGTTGACGTCAAGCACTGGTCGTCAAGCCCTCTTTCGTAAGTCGAGAGTCGTTCGTGTGGTCTGAGGGGGGCCTGGGGGCGGGCCGGCCCGGGGCTACCGGGCCGGCCCGACCTCCGTCAGACCTCTTCGACGCTGCTCGGCTCGCGCCGGGACAGGTCGATGCCGAGCTCCTCGGCGGCGCGGAAGACGTCCTCGTCGGAGTCCCGCATCTCGATGGACTGGCCGTCCGAGGACAGCACCTCCACGTTGAGGCAGAGCGACTGCATTTCCTTGATGAGGACCTTGAAGGACTCGGGAATGCCGGGCTCGGGGATGTTCTCGCCCTTGACGATGGCCTCGTAGACCTTCACGCGGCCGAGGACGTCGTCGGACTTGATGGTGAGCAGCTCCTGCAGCGCGTACGCGGCGCCGTATGCCTCAAGGGCCCACACCTCCATCTCACCGAAGCGCTGACCACCGAACTGCGCCTTACCACCGAGCGGCTGCTGGGTGATCATCGAGTACGGGCCGGTCGAGCGGGCGTGCAGCTTGTCGTCGACCAGGTGGTGCAGCTTGAGGATGTACATGTAGCCGACCGAGACGGGCATCGGGAACGGCTCGCCGGAGCGGCCGTCGAACAGCCGCGCCTTGCCGGTGGAGTTCACCAGGCGCTCACCGTCACGGGTGAGGGTGGTGTGGTCGAGCAGACCGGTGATCTCGTCCTCGCGGGCGCCGTCGAACACCGGGGTGGCGAGGTTGGTGCCGCCCTCGACCTTGTCGGCGCCGATCGCCTGCAGGCGCTTGGCCCACTCGTCGGCGAGGCCGGAGACGTCCCAGCCCTGCTTGGAGAGCCAGCCGAGGTGGATCTCCAGGACCTGTCCCGGGTTCATTCGGGACGGGACACCCAGCGGGTTGAGGATGATGTCGACCGGGGTGCCGTCCTCCAGGAACGGCATGTCCTCGACCGGCAGGATCTTGGAGATGACGCCCTTGTTGCCGTGACGGCCGGCGAGCTTGTCACCGTTGGTGATCTTGCGCTTCTGGGCCACGTAGACGCGGACCAGCTGGTTGACACCCGGGGGAAGCTCGTCGCCCTCCTCGCGGTCGAACACGCGCACGCCGATGACCTTGCCGGACTCACCGTGCGGGACCTTCAGCGAGGTGTCGCGGACCTCACGGGCCTTCTCGCCGAAGATCGCGCGGAGCAGGCGCTCCTCCGGGGTCAGCTCGGTCTCACCCTTCGGGGTGACCTTGCCGACCAGGATGTCGCCGGTGACGACGTCGGCGCCGATGCGGATGATGCCGCGCTCGTCGAGGTCGGCGAGGACCTCCTCGGAGACGTTCGGGATGTCCCGGGTGATCTCCTCGGGGCCGAGCTTGGTGTCACGGGCGTCGACCTCGTGCTCCTCGATGTGGATCGAGGAGAGGACGTCGTCCTGGACGAGGCGCTGCGACAGGATGATCGCGTCCTCGTAGTTGTGACCCTCCCACGACATGAACGCCACGAGGAGGTTCTTGCCGAGGGCCATCTCGCCCTCGTCGGTGCAGGGGCCGTCGGCCAGCACCTGGTTGACCTCCACCCGGGTGCCCTCGTCCACGAGCACCTTCTGGTTGAAGGCGGTGCCCTGGTTGGAGCGGGTGAACTTGGCGGCGCGGTACGTGGTGTACGTGCCGTCGTCGTTGGCCACGGTGACGTAGTCGGCCGAGACCTCCTGGACGACACCCGGCTTCTCGGCGGTGATGACGTCCGCGGCGTCGACGGCGCAGCGGTACTCCATGCCGGTGCCGACCAGCGGGGCCTCGCTCTTCAGCAGCGGCACCGCCTGGCGCATCATGTTCGAGCCCATGAGCGCGCGGTTGGCGTCGTCGTGCTCGAGGAACGGGATCATGGCGGTCGCGACCGACACCATCTGGCGCGGCGAGACGTCCATGTAGTCGATCTCGGTGCCCGGGATGTAGTCGATCTCGCCGCCACGGCGGCGGACCAGGACGCGGGGCTCGGCGAAGTGCAGGTCCGCGGTCAGCGGGGCGTTCGCCTGGGCGATGACGTAGCGGTCCTCCTCGTCGGCGGTCAGGTAGTCGACCTGCTCGGTGACCACGCCCTCGACGACCTTGCGGTACGGGGTCTCGATGAAGCCGAAGGCGTTGACCCGGCCGTACGAGGCCAGCGACCCGATCAGACCGATGTTCGGGCCTTCCGGGGTCTCGATCGGACACATGCGGCCGTAGTGCGAGGGGTGCACGTCACGGACCTCGAAGCCGGCGCGCTCACGGGAGAGACCGCCGGGGCCGAGGGCGGACAGACGGCGCTTGTGGGTCAGGCCCGACAGCGGGTTCGTCTGGTCCATGAACTGCGACAGCTGGCTGGTGCCGAAGAACTCCTTGATGGAGGCGACGACCGGCCGGATGTTGATCAGGGTCTGCGGCGTGATCGCCTCGACGTCCTGGGTGGTCATGCGCTCGCGCACGACGCGCTCCATACGGGCGAGACCCGTACGGACCTGGTTCTGGATGAGCTCGCCCACGTTGCGCAGGCGGCGGTTGCCGAAGTGGTCGATGTCGTCGACCTCGACCACGATGTCGCGGCCGGTCTCGTCACGCCAGTCGACCTCGCCGGCGTGCAGCTTGACCAGGTACTTGATCGCGTTGATGATGTCGGGCTCGGTGAGCACACCGGAGTCCAGCGACTCGGCGTTGCCGAGCTTGCGGTTCACCTTGTAGCGGCCGACCTTGGCGAGGTCGTAGCGCTTCGGGTTGAAGTACAGGTTCTCCAGCAGCGTCTGCGCGGCCTCGCGCGTCGGCGGCTCGCCCGGACGCAGCTTGCGGTAGATGTCCAGCAGCGCGTCGTCCTGGCCCTGGGTGTGGTCCTTCTCCAGGGTGGCGCGCATCGACTCGTACTCGCCGAACTCCTCGAGAATCATCTCGTTGGTCCAGCCGAGCGCCTTGAGCAGCACGGTGACCGACTGCTTGCGCTTGCGGTCGATGCGAACGCCGACCATGTCGCGCTTGTCGATCTCCATCTCCAGCCAGGCACCACGCGAGGGGATGACCTTGCAGGAGTAGATGTCCTTGTCGGACACCTTGTCCAGGGTGGAGTCGAAGTACACGCCCGGGGAGCGGACGAGCTGCGACACGACGACACGCTCGGTGCCGTTGATCACGAACGTGCCCTTGTGGGTCATGAGCGGGAAATCGCCCATGAAGACCGTCTGAGACTTGATCTCACCGGTCTCGTTGTTGGTGAACTCGGCCGTGACGAAGAGCGGGGCGGCGAACGTGAAGTCGCGGTCCTTGCACTCGTCAATGGAGTTCTTCGGCGGCTCGAAACGGTGGTCGCGGAAGGTCAGGGACATCGACCCGCTGAAGTCCTCGATCGGTGAGATCTCCTCGAAGATCTCCTCCAGACCGGACTTGGTGGGAACGTCCAGACCGTTCTCCAGCGCCTGCTCGACCCGGGTCTTCCAGGCCGCGTTGCCGAGCAGCCAGTCAAAGCTCTCGGTCTGCAGGGCCAGGAGGTTCGGGACCTCGAGGGGCTCCTTGATCTTCGCGAAGGAGACGCGGAGCGGGGCGGTGGATGCGGCGGAATTGTTCGAGGCGTTGCGCGGCGCGGCCAAGAGGGGGGTCCTTCCGAGGGCTCGGAGCTCACTACGCGCGTACCAGCCGGGCCTTCACGGGCTTGGTCCCACCTCCCTCGCCACTGGCCTCTGCCGAGGTCGAAACCCCAGGTCAGAGCCGCTTTGCGGAGTTGGTGCCAGACCCCTTCGGGGCAACGCAAACTCCGGGCGACGAGTCACGGAGCAGCTAACAGGCAGCGCAAAGGGACAGTGTAGCCAAAGGCGACACTGCTGTCCAGCTCTGATTCGGAGACCGAATCGGAGACTCCTCCCGGTAGCCGTCGGGCGCGAACGCCCGCCGGGTACTGCACCGGCCCGGACTTGCCGGGCCCCACGACTCACGTGGAGTCACTTCCCGCCGGAGCCGCCGGTTATGCATCCGACGGGGGACCAACCGGGCCGACTCGCGCCTCGAGAATCGCGCGCCCTGCCGGGTTCGTCAAGGGCCCGCCTCCGGCGCGGGCCTCGACCCCTTCATCGCGCCGGACCACCCCGGCGTTACAGAAGCCGTGGTCGGGGCCTCACCCGATGACAGCGATCACCATACCCGCCCGCACCGACAGTGCCGAGTGAGCGTTCGGCCACACCGGTGTGTCCACGGACGAGGCGGCCTCCGGGGCCCGGGAACGGGGCCGCCGGGGCCGGAGAACACAAAAGGCCGGGCCGACCACCACAAGGGTGATCGGCCCGGCCCGCGGCCCCCTCAGAGGGGGCGAGAAGTCACTTGACGGTGACCTTGGCGCCGGCGGCCTCGAGGGCGGCCTTGGCCTTCTCGGCAACGTCCTTGGCAACCTTCTCCAGGACCTTGGCACCGGCGGTGTCAACGAGGTCCTTGGCCTCCTTCAGGCCGAGGGAGGTCAGGGTGCGCACCTCCTTGATGACCTGGATCTTCTTGTCGCCCGCACCCTCGAGGATGACGTCGAACTCGTCCTGCTCCTCGGCAGCGGCCTCGGCGGCGGCCGGGCCACCAACGGCGGCAACGGCGACCGGAGCGGCAGCGGTGACGTCGAACTTCTCCTCGAAGGCCTTCACGAAGGCGGCCAGCTCGATGAGGGTGAGCTCCTCGAACTGCGCGAGCAGCTCGTCCTGGGTCAGCTTCGCCATGATTGGCGTCCTTCCACTAAATCGGCAGGTGGTGCCGGATGTACGGGTTGGCGGGCGTACGGGCCCGCAGCGAGGCATGGCCCCGGCCGATTACTCGGCCGCGGTCTCCTCGGCGGCGGGAGCCGGCGTACCGGCACCGCCCTGCTCGACCTTGTCGCGCAGCGCGTCCACAGTGCGGACGAGCTTCGACGGCAGGGCCTGGAAGAGCGCGGCAGCCTGGGACTGCTTGGCCTTCAGGGCACCCGCCAGCTTGGCGAGCAGCACCTCGCGGGACTCGAGGTCCGCGAGCTTCTTGATCTCGTCGGCGGACAGCGCCTTGCCGTCAAGGACACCGCCCTTGATGACGAGAGCGGGGTTCTCCTTGGCGAAGTCACGCAGAGCCTTCGCCGACTCCACCGGGTCACCGGTGACGAAGGCGACAGCCGTCGGACCGGCGAACAGGTCGTCGAGCTCCGTGATCCCGACCTCATTGGCCGCGATCTTGGTCAGCGTGTTCTTCACCACGGCGTACTGGGCGTTGTCACCCAGGGAGCGACGCAGGGTCTTGACCTGCTTCACCGTGAGACCGCGGTACTCGGTCAGCACGGCCGCGTTCGAGCCACGGAAAAGCTCCGTGATCTCGGCGACGGCAGCAGCCTTGTCGGGCCTAGCCATAGGCTTACGCCTCCTTCCGTGATGTCGAAGTCCGGCCGACCGCAAGAGTCGACCATTCGCGCCTCGAACCACCGGACGAAGGAAACCCCCTGCGGAAAAGCAGATGAGCCCCGGTGCGCAGGCGCACGGGGCTCGGCGTGAACTCGACGGATCCACGTGCGGGGCACGCGACCCGGAGGTCAAAGCTCCAAACAGTCCTGCGCGGGCTGCCTGCGCGTGAAGCGCAGATCCTTCGGTCGCGAGCTTCCTCACGGACGCACGGCGACAACCAGCGGTCTTTGGCTTCCGCCACAGTAGCCGGACGCCGCCGTCCGGGGCAAATCGCCCCCGGCGGCGGCCCGACCCGGGGCAAGGGGCCGGCCTCGGCGGGCCGGGATCAGCGGGCCAGCGGGGAGGTGCTGCGGGTGCCGGTGTCCACGGTGTCCGCCTCCGCCGGGGCCTGCGCCGAGAGCGCGCCGCCGGGCTCGGAGTAGAGCACCGAGTCGTCCAGCCGGCCGCTGTCCCCCGTCCCGGTCCGCTCCATCCGGACCAGCTGGTCCTTGTCGTTCAGCCAGAGGTCCAGGGTGAGCGAGGCCGAGCCGCCGGGTGCCAGCGCGGCCCGCAGGCCGTCCCGGCGGGCCGGGGCGAGCTGGGTCTGCGCCGCCGCGTAGCGGGCCGCGTCGGTGGCCACCCGGTAGTGCTCGACCGTCGAGTCCTCGAACTTTTCCTCGCCGACGTACTGGGCGGTGATCCCGTCGGCGGTCGCGGCGGCCAGCGCCACCACCGGGTTGATCAGGTCGATCAGCCCGGCGTAGGGGATCTCCCGGTGCCCGTCCGGGCCCGGCGTACCGGCGAACCGCTCCCAGTGCTTGCCGCCCAGCCTGGCCGCGGTGGCCGCGTCGCCGCCCTCGTAGGCGACGGTGTCCACGACGATCAGCTGCTCGGCGGCGGCCGGGGTGGAACGTTTGACCTGGAGCGCGGTCTTCGGCTGCCAGAACAGCGGCCCGGAGCCGGCGTCCGCGCCCAGCCGGTAGCTCACCTTGGCGCGGCGGGCGGTCTGCATGGCCAGCTGGGAGGAGAGCAGCACCCCGTGCGGCGAACGGTCGGTCGGCTTGGCCGGCCAGGTCGGCGAGGCGCTGCTCGGCGTCGGCGTCGCCTCGCCGGGCGCGCTCGGCGAGGCGGACGGCTCCGGGCCGCCGGCCGAACTGCACCCGGCCGGGCCGGCCGCCAGCACCGCGACGGCGACCACCGCCGCCAGCCGCTGCCGCACCGCCATCCGCGCCTCCCCAACTGCCACTGATCCGGCCGGACTCCCGCTCGGGCCGGGACGTCCGTTCCTGCCCACCTTGCCACCCGGGCTCACGCGACCCGGTGGCACCCCCCGCCACTCGGCCGCACGACCCGCCACGGGAGCCCTACGGACTCGGCGCGACGGACTCGGCGGGCTCGGCGGGCTCGGTGACGTCCGTGGTGGTCACCACCGCGCCGGCCGTGCCGCGGACGGTGGAGCGCACCCGTTGCAGCCGGTCACCGGGCGCCACCCAGAACTCGTAGTCGAGCGTCTCGACCCCGTTCCGCTCGTAGTAGTCGAGCACCTCGGTCAGCCGCGCGGGGCTCAGCCCCTCCTCGGCGCCGAAGTAGTCCGCCACCGACGCGGTGCCCCGGTAGTGCGCGACCGTCCCGCCGTTCAGCTGCTCGCCGCCGAGCGGGGTGAGCCGGCCGGCCAGCGCCATCGTGTGCGCCGGGCCGCCGGGGTTGGACAGCAGCCCGGTGATCCAGCCGCCGGCCCAGCCGGTCGCCCCGGCCGTCCCGGCGGCCCCGGCGGAGGCCCGCGGATCCAGTGACTCCGCCTTGTCCCGGTCCGCTGTCCTGGGCGCGGCCCCGGGGTAGCCGAGCTCCAGCACGCCGTCCTGCCGGTGCAGCCGCCCGGTGCCCAGCTCGTCGGTGACGGTCAGCTCGGCCGCGTCGCGGGCGCCCCAGGTGAGCGTGCCGTCGGCGCTGCGCCGCCCGCCCGGCCCCTCCTGGACCACCTGCACCCGGGCCCCGCCGGAGTCGTCCAGCCGCTGGGAGGCGGACAGCAGCACCTGCCGGGGCGGACGCACGGTGGGGCGGTCGCTGATCGGGGTCCGGTCGCCGGACACGGCCAGCACGCTGCACGCGGTCAGGCCGGCGGCGAGCAGCAGCAGGGCCGCCCCCTTGGCGGCGGGGCGAAGGGCGGGCACGGCACTCTCCGGCGGTCGGACGGCGGCGGCCCCGGGACGGGAGCACGCGGGCGGACCGGGCGAGCGTACGACGGACCGCGCCCCGGTTCCCCCCACCGGGGGTATCGATCGGGAAACGACGGCGGGCCCGCACCCCCGGCGAAGGGGGTACGGGCCCGCCGTACGGACGACGGCTGCGATCAGACCGCGGCCGGGTCCTCCTCGACGAGGAGGTTACGGGTGCGGTTCGGGTCCACCTGGATGCCGGGGCCGATGGTGGTCGAGAACGCGGTCTTCTTGATGTAGCGGCCCTTGGCGGCGGACGGCTTGGCGCGGAGCACCTCGTCCAGCGCGGCGGCGTAGTTCTCGACCAGCTGCTCGTCGGTGAAGGAGGCCTTACCGATGATGAAGTGCAGGTTCGAGTGCTTGTCGACGCGGAACTCGATCTTGCCGCCCTTGATGTCGTTGACAGCCTTGGCGACATCGGGGGTGACGGTGCCGGTCTTCGGGTTCGGCATCAGGCCACGGGGACCGAGCACGCGGCCGAGGCGGCCGACCTTGCCCATGAGGTCCGGGGTGGCGACGACGGCGTCGAAGTCCAGCTTGCCCTTGGCGACCTCGTCGATGAGCTCGTCGGCACCGACGATGTCGGCACCCGCAGCACGCGCGGCCTCGGCACGCTCGCCGGTCGCGAAGACCAGGACCCGAGCGGTCTTACCGGTGCCGTGCGGGAGGATCACGGTGCTGCGGACCATCTGGTCGGCCTTGCGCGGGTCGACACCCAGACGCATGGCGACCTCGACGGTGCCGTCGAACTTGCTGGTGCTGGTCGCCTTGGCGAGGCGGATGGCCTCGAGGGGGGCGTAAAGGCGCTCGCGGTCGACCTGGGCGTCCGCGGCCTTCAGGGCCTTGCTGCGCTTCATAGCTGCTCCTGAATGGTGATGGGAGTTGTGGTAGTCACGGGCCAGCGCAGGCCCTACCACGGGGGACGAGAAGGGGTGATCAGCCCTCGACGGTGATGCCCATCGACCGGGCGGTGCCGGCGATGATCTTCTCCGCCGCGTCCAGGTCGTTGGCGTTCAGGTCGGGCATCTTGGTGGTGGCGATCTCGCGGACCTGGGCGCTGGTGAGCTTCGCGACCTTGGTCTTGTGCGGCTCGCTGGAGCCCTTCTCGACACCGGCGGCCTTCAGGATGAGGCGCGCGGCCGGCGGCGTCTTCGTGATGAAGGTGAAGGAACGGTCCTCGTAGACCGTGATCTCCACCGGCACGATCATGCCGCGCTGCGACTCGGTCGCAGCGTTGTAGGCCTTGCAGAACTCCATGATGTTGACGCCGTGCTGACCCAGCGCGGGGCCGACCGGCGGGGCCGGGTTGGCCGCACCGGCGTTGATCTGGAGCTTGATAAGCCCCGTGACCTTCTTCTTCTTGGGAGGCATGTCTCTCCGGGTCCTTCCGAGAGGTGATTGCTGGTGTGCGCGGAACCGGGGCGACACCCGGTCGCCAGCACACACATCGGACCAGGCTAACGCCTCGGCGTCGCTGGACCAAAACGGATGCGGGGCGGGGGCCTCGGCCCCCGCCCCGCATCCGAAGAGTGTGGGACTAGTTCTTCTGGATCTGGTCGAAGGAGAGCTCGACCGGGGTCTCCCGGCCGAAGATCTCGACCAGGCCCTTGACCTTCTTCGAGTCCGGGTTGATCTCGTTGATGGTCGCCTGGAGGGTGGCGAACGGACCGTCGGTGACGGTGACCGAGTCGCCGACCTCGAAGTCGAGCACCTGGATCTCGCTGGGCTTGACCGGCGAGGGCTTGCCGGCCTCCTTGGCCGCCTGGCGCTCGACGTCGGGGGCGAGCATCTTGACGACCTCGTCCAGCGTCAGCGGGTACGGGTCGTAGGCGTTGCCGACGAAGCCGGTGACACCGGGGGTGTTGCGCACGACGCCCCAGGACTCGGGGGTGAGGTCCATGCGCACCAGGACGTAGCCGGGGAGCTTGTTCTGGCGGATGGTCTTGCGGTCGCCGTTCTTGATCTGGACGACCTCCTCCTGCGGCACCTCGGCCTGGAAGATGTACTCCTCGACGTTGAGGGAGACGGCGCGCTGCTCCAGGTTCTGCTTCACCCGGTTCTCGTAGCCGGCGTAGGTGTGGATCACGTACCACTCGCCCGGCATGAACCGCAGGTCCTCGCGGAACTTGGCGACCGGGTCGACCTCCTCGGCCGGCTCCTCCGCGGTCTCCTCGGCGACGGTCTCCTCGGTCTCGGCCTCGTCCTCGGCGGCCTCGTCGGACTCCACGTGCAGCGCGGCCTCCTCGGCCGACTCCCCGGCCTCGGCCTCGTCGTGCGCCTCGGCCTCGTCCTCGTCGGCGTCGACGGCGTCCACGATCTGCTGCTCGTCGGTCTCGACGTCGTCAGCCAGCTCGGCCGCGTCCTCGGCGGCGACATCCGCCTCGCGGACGGTCTCGTCGGCGTCGTACAGGGGGGACTCAGACACGGTGGCTGCTTCTTTCCTGGAGATGGTGAAGGTGGCGCGCTCCGCGACGGACCGGCGACGCTCCGCTCACGCGGTCGCCGGACGTTCGCCTCGGAGACTTCAACAGTACCGAGTCCACGGTAGCGGCCTCATCCCGCCGACGCAGACAGCTCGACCCGGGCCGAGGACCGGCCCGGGTCGGGGAAGCTGTTTCGAAGGTGGACGGCTGCGTCAGCCGAAGATCCAGAGGGCGGCCTTGGAGAAGCCGTAGTCGAGGCCCCAGACGAAGGCCATCACGACCACGACGAACACCACGACGACGCTGGTGTAGCTCATCAGCTGGTTGCGGGTCGGCCAGACGACCTTGCGGAGTTCGGCGATGATCTGCCGGTAGAACAGCGCGAGGCGGGCGAAGGCGCCCTTCTTGCCGCGCTTGCCGGACTTCTTGTCGCCAGAGCGCTTGCGGCGCGACTCGCCCTCCGCGGGCGCGGTCTCGGCAGCGCCGTCGGTCCCCTCGGGGTTGCCGCTCTCAGGCGTTGCGGTGGAGCCCGTGGTCTCCGTCACTCGTCCTCACCTGAATCCGGGTCCTGCCGGACGTCGACTGCGTACCCCGAAAAGGGCACGAGCGGCCGGCTAACGGTGCTGATCGGCGCCCTCTCCGCATCAAGCCCGCTCGCTCTGCGGAGCGAACGGGCTGAGTACGGATCAAGCAGCAGGGCAAGAGGGACTTGAACCCCCAACCGCCGGTTTTGGAGACCGGTGCTCTACCAATTGAGCTATTGCCCTACGGAACCTCGCGGCCCCAGTAGCGACCACCAACCTACCGCATCTCCCGCCGATCTCCGTACAGGCTCTGTACGGCGGCGGAGGCTCCGGTTCATTCGGTGGCCGTCGAGCAGTGAGTGTACGTGGTCGGAGGGCGTTTGGTCGAACCTCTTCTTTTCCGGCTGTCGCCCGGGTCCCGGCGGGCCGCCATGTGGACTGCCCCGTACATATCGTGAAACCGCCATGCCCGGGCCGTGTGCGGTCTGCGACCATGCAGGCATGAGCGCTTCCACCCCGCAGCCCGACAGTTCCGTCCGCCCCGCCGACCGCCGCGTGTCCGCCCGGATCGGCGCGATCGCCGAGTCCGCCACCCTCGCCGTGGACGCCAAGGCCAAGGCCCTCAAGGCGGCCGGCCGTCCGGTCATCGGCTTCGGCGCCGGCGAGCCGGACTTCCCCACCCCGGACTACATCGTCGAGGCGGCCGTCGAGGCCTGCCGTGACCCGAAGAACCACCGCTACACCCCGGCCGGCGGCCTGCCGGAGCTCAAGGAGGCGATCGCGGCCAAGACCCTGCGCGACTCCGGCTACGCGGTGGACGCCTCCCAGGTCCTGGTGACCAACGGCGGCAAGCAGGCGATCTACGAGGCGTTCGCGGCGATCCTCGACCCGGGCGACGAGGTCATCGTCCCGGCCCCGTACTGGACCACCTACCCCGAGTCGATCCAGCTGGCCGGCGGCGTGCCGGTGGAGGTCGTGACCGACGAGACCACCGGCTACAAGGTCTCGGTCGAGCAGCTGGAGGCCGCCCGCACCGAGAACACCAAGGTGGTGCTGTTCGTCTCGCCGTCCAACCCGACCGGCGCGGTGTACACCCGGGCCGAGGCCGAGGCGATCGGCCGCTGGGCGCTGGAGCACGGGCTGTGGGTGCTCACCGACGAGATCTACGAGCACCTGGTCTACGGCGACGCGGAGTTCACCTCGCTGCCGGCCCTGCTGCCCGAGCTGGCCGACAAGACCATCGTGGTCAACGGCGTCGCCAAGACCTACGCGATGACCGGCTGGCGGGTGGGCTGGGTGATCGGTCCCAAGGACGTGATCAAGGCCGCGACCAACCTGCAGTCGCACGCCACCTCGAACGTCTCCAACGTGGCCCAGCGCGCCGCCCTGGCCGCCGTCGCCGGCGACCTGTCCGCCGTCCACGAGATGCGCACCGCCTTCGACCGGCGCCGCCGCACCATCGTGAAGATGCTCAACGAGATCGACGGCGTGGTCTGCCCCGAGCCCGAGGGCGCCTTCTACGTCTACCCGTCCGTCAAGGCCCTGCTGGGCAAGGAGATCCGCGGCCGCCGCCCGCAGACCTCCGCCGAGCTGGCCTCGCTGATCCTGGACGAGGCCGAGGTCGCGGTCGTCCCCGGCGAGGCCTTCGGCACCCCCGGCTACCTGCGGCTCTCCTACGCGCTGGGCGACGCCGACCTCGCCGAGGGCGTCGAGCGCGTCCAGAAGCTGCTGGCCGAGGCCCGGGACTGACGCCATTGGGCTCGCTCGTCGGAGCTCGTCAACATCGCTTGACCGGACCGCCCTCTTTCCACCCCTTCGGGGGACGGGAAGAGGGCGGTTCCCGTGGGCCCCCCTGATGCGGCAGGATTCGTGAATGGAACGCCTGCTGAACCCGCGAGACGTCAGGGACCTTCCGAAGGCCCACCTGCACCTGCACTTCACCGGCTCGATGCGCCCGGCCACCCTGCTCGAACTGGCCGACAAGCACGGGATCCGGCTGCCGGAGGCGCTCAGCTCCGGCGAGCCGCCCAAGCTGCGGGCCACCGACGAACGCGGCTGGTTCCGCTTCCAGCGCCTCTACGACACCGCCCGCTCCTGCCTGCGCGACGAGAGCGACATCCGCCGGCTGGTCCGGGAGACCGCCGAGGACGAGCGCCGGGACGGCTCCCGCTGGCTGGAGATCCAGGTCGACCCGACCTCCTACGCGCCCCGGCTGGGCGGTCTGATCCCCGCCCTGGAACTGATCCTGGACGCGGTGGACGACGCCGCCGCGGCCACCGGGGTCGGCATCCGGGTCCTGGTCGCCGCCAACCGGATGAAGTCCCCGATGGACGCCCGGACGCTCGCCCGGCTCGCCGTCCGGTACGCCGACCGGGGCGTGGTCGGCTTCGGGCTCTCCAACGACGAGCGGCGCGGCCTGGCCCGCGACTTCGACCGGGCCTTCGACATCGCCCGCAGGGGCGGGCTGCTGGCCGCCCCGCACGGCGGCGAGCTGGCCGGCCCGGAGTCCGTCCGGGACTGCCTGGACGACCTCGGCGCCGGCCGGATCGGCCACGGCGTGCGGGCCGCCGAGGACGAGCGGCTGATGCAGCGGCTGGCCGACCGTCAGATCACCTGCGAGGTCTGCCCCTCCTCCAACGTCTCGCTCGGCGTCTACGAGCACCCCGAGGAGGTCCCGCTGCGACGGCTGTTCGACGCCGGGGTGCCGCTCGCGCTCGGCGCCGACGACCCGCTGCTGTTCGGCACCCGGCTCGCCGCCCAGTACGACCTGACCCGCGACGTCCTGGGCTTCTCCGACCAGGAGCTGGCCGAGCTGGCCCGCCAGTCGGTGCGCGGCTCCTGCGCGCCGGAGAGCGTGAAGAAGGAGCTGCTGGCCGACATCGACAGCTGGCTGACCGCCTGAGCGGCCCGGCCCTAGAGGCTGACGCCCACCATCACCGGCTCGTTGACCAGCTCCACCCCGAAGGCGGCCCGCACGCCGTCCCGGATCTCGCGGGCCAGCGCGAGCAGGTCCTCGGTGGTGGCGGCGCCGCGGTTGGTGAGCGCCAGGGTGTGCTTGGTGGAGAGGGTCGCCGGACCGCTGCCGTAGCCCTTGCCGAACCCGGCCTTGTCGATCAGCCAGGCGGCCGAGGTCTTGGTGCACCCGTCCGGCGCCGGGTAGGCGGGGGCGGCCTGCTCGCGCCCGGCGGCCACCGCCAGGAAGGCGGCGTACTGGTCGGCGCTCAGCACCGGGTTAGTGAAGAAGGAGCCCGCCGACCAGGTGTCGTGGTCGGCCGCGTCCAGCACCATGCCCTTGCCGGCCCGCAGGCCGAGCACCGCGTCGTGCGCTTCGCGCAGCCCGACCCGCTCGTCCTGGGCCACCCCGAAGTGCTTGGCGACCTCGGCGTAGCGGACCGGGGTGGAGCGCCCGGCGGCGTCCTCCAGCGCGAAGCGGACCCGCAGCACCACGTAGCGGTCCGGGTCCGCCTTGAAGCGGCTGTGCCGGTAGGAGAAGGCGCAGGCCGCGTTGCCGAGGGTGACGGTCTCGCCGGAGCGACGGTCGTAGGCGACCACCTCGGTGACCGTCTGGGCGACCTCCTGGCCGTAGGCGCCGACGTTCTGCACCGGGGTGGCACCGGCCGAGCCGGGGATGCCGGCCAGGAACTCGATGCCGGCCAGGCCCGCGTCGACGGTGCGGGCCACCGCCTCGGCCCACACCTCGCCGGCCGCCAGCTCCAGCGCGGTGCCGTCGAGGACGAAGCCGGTGGTGGCGATCCGCAGCACGGTGCCGGGGAAGCCGGCGTCGCCGATCACCAGGTTGGAGCCGCCGCCGATCACCAGCAGCGGCTCCCCCGCCGCGTCCGCGGCGCGGACGGCGGCGATCACCTCGTCATCGGTGTGCGCGGTCACCAGGCGGCGGGCCGGGCCGCCGAGCCGCAGGGTGGTCAGCGGGGCGAGGGGGGCGTCGAGTTCTTCCAGCACGTCCCCCAGCGTACGGGGGTCCCGTCCGCCGCCCCGCCCGGGCCGGGGCGCGCTCAGGCCAGCCGGACGACCGCCCGGGACATGCCGAGCACCTTCTGGCCCCCGTAGGTCGCCAGCAGGTCGACCTGGACCTTGTGGTCGTCGAGCAGCTTGGCCACCTTGCCGGAGACCTCGATCACCGAGCCGACCCCGTCGTTGGGCACCGGCACCGGACGGGTGAACCGGACGCCGTACTCGAGAACCGCGGAGGGATCGCCGACCCAGTCGGTGACCACCCGGATCGCCTCGGCCATGGTGAACATGCCGTGCGCGATGACGTCGGGCAGGCCGACCTCCAGGGCGAACTTCTCGTTCCAGTGGATCGGGTTGAAGTCGCCGGAGGCCCCCGCGTACTGCACCAGGGTGGCGCGGGTCACCGGGAAGGACTGCGCCGGCAGCTCGGTGCCGGCCTCGACCTCGTCGTAGCGGACCGTCATCGGGCTCACTCCCCCGTCGTCTCGTCGGCGGCCCGGGCCACCAGGGTCATGACGGACGTCACCACGTGCTCGCCCGACTCGTCCGCGATCTCACCACGCACGGTGAGTACGTCGTTGCCGGCCAGCGACTTGATGTTGTCCACGGTGACCGCCACGGTCAGCCGGTCGCCGGCCCGCACCGGGCGGGTGTAGACGAACTTCTGGTCGCCGTGCACCACCCGGCTGTAGTCCAGACCGAGCTCCGGGTCCTGCACCACCTGGGCGGAGGCCCGCATGCTGAGCAGGATCGGGAAGGTCGGCGGGGCGATCACGTCCGGGTGACCCAGCGCCTTGGCCGCCTCCGGGTCGGTGTACGCCGGGTTGGCGTCACCCACCGCGACGGCGAACTCGCGGATCTTCTCGCGACCGACCTCGTAGGGCTCGGTGGGCGGATACGTCCGCCCGATGAAGGAGGGGTCGAGCGCCATCGGCAAGCTCCTCGGAAACGCGGTGGACAAACGAAAAAAACTCCGGACCGCAACCCAGTGAGGGATGCGGCCCGGAGTCAAAGACCTGAATTCACACAGGCCCGATGCCCTACGACAGGGTCAGCGGGTCTCGCGGTGCGCAGTGTGCGAGTTGCAGCGGGGGCAGTGCTTCTTCATCTCAAGACGGTCCGGGTCGTTACGCCGGTTCTTCTTGGTGATGTAGTTCCGCTCCTTGCACTCCACGCAGGCCAGCGTGATCTTCGGGCGGACATCGGTGGCAGCCACGGGAGTGCCTTCCTTGGACAATGAATAAGAACACAGACAAGAGTAGCCGACCGGGAGTGCGATCTCCCGACCGACTACGCGGGGTAGCGGTGACCGGACTTGAACCGGTGACACAGCGATTATGAGCCGCTTGCTCTACCAACTGAGCTACACCGCCACAGTGATCCGGAGCACAGCCGAGGCTGACTCCTTCTCACCAGAGCCCCCATGCGGAATCGAACCGCAGACCTTCTCCTTACCATGGAGACGCTCTACCGACTGAGCTATAGGGGCGAACGAGGAAGAGATTACACGTTCCGCGCCCAGAGGTGAAATCCGTATCCGGCGGCGAAGTCCGCAGGTCCACGGCACGCACGGCCGATCGATCGAAGGCCGGGCGTTCGACCGGCCTCCCCGGCGGCGGCCCGACCCGATACGACTATTGCCCGCCTCCCGGCACCCCGGGCCCGCCGCCCATAGGCTCGGCGCTCATTGACGCGAGCAGGAGCCGGACGCGAGAAGGAGCCGGGCGATGGACAGCGCAGCCGCCGACGGACCGCAGCCCGGCCCCGGCCCGGCCGCCAACCCGCTCGGGCACGGACCCGTCCTGCTGCTCACCGGGGCCCGGCTGGCGGACGGCCGGGTGGTGGACGTGCGGATCAGCGGCGACCGGATCCAGGCCGTCGGCACCGCCGGCGGGCTCGGCCCGCTGCCCGCGCTGCCCGGCGCCCCCACCGTCACCACCGGCGCCCGGATCGACCTGCGCGGCTATCTGCTGCTGCCGGCCCCCGCCGAGGCGCACGCCCACTACGACGTGGCCTTCTCCGCCGCCCTGACCGCGCCGCCGCCGGAGACCTCCACCGACCTCACCCGCCGGGTCACCGAGGCCGCGCTGACCTCGCTCGGCTACGGCTCGACCGCCCAGCGCACCCACGTCCGGATCGGCGACGTGCACGGGCTGCGCCGGCTGGAGGCGGTGCTCACCGCCCAGCAGGCGCTGCGCGGCCTCGCCGAGCTGCAGGCCGTGGCGATGCCCCGGCTGCTCACCGGCCGGGCCGGGGCGGACGGCCGGGCCCAGCTGCGGGAGGCGCTCAAGCTCGGCGCCACCGCGGCCGGCGGCTGCCCCGAGCTGGACCCGGACCCGGCGGGCTACGTCGAGCTGCTGCTGGAGGCCGCCCGGGAGGCGGACTGCCCGGTGGACCTGCACACCACCGCCGCCGACCCGGGCCGGCTGGCCCGGCTGGCCGGGGCGCTCGCGCCGCTGCGGCCGCGGGTGGTGGTCGGGCCGTGCGGGTCGCTGGCACCGGGCGCCTCGACGGTGCTGGCCAGCGCCGGCATCCGGGTGGTCTGCCTGCCGCAGAGCGGCGGCTGCGCGGGGCTCGAAGGCCTGGCCGCCGGGCAGCGGCCGGCCCTGCTGCGCGAGCTGGTGAAGGCCCGGGTGCCGCTGGCGGCCGGCAGCGGATCGCTGCGGGACGGCGCCAACCCGGTCGGACGGGCCGATCCGCTGGAGGCCGCGTACCTGCTGGTGGCGGGCGGCGTCATGGACGTGGAGGCGGCGTACGACGCGGTCTCCAACCAGGCGCGGGTGGCGCTCGGGCTGCCGCCGGTACGGGTGGACGCCGGCTTCCCGGCCGAACTGCTGGCGGTGCGCGGGGACAGCCTGGCCGGGGCGCTGGCGGGCGGGCACAGCCGGCTGGTGGTGCACAGCGGACGGGTGGTCAGCCGGACCAGCGCGGTGCGCGAGTTCGCCGACACGGTGGTCCTGGCGCTGCCCCGGCAGTCGGACGGCACGGACGGGCGCGGGCCGAACGAGTGATCGGGGCGCGCGGCCCTGTGCCGCGCGCCCCTCCCCCACTGCCGGCCGCCTGAGCGGCGAAGCGGCCCCGGACTTCCCCACATGGAGCGGGGCCGCTTCCTCACCGCTGACGCTACGCCCGCGAACGGGTGGTTCCGGCGCCTCTTGACGGCCTGTTGGCGGCGCGGTCGCCGTCCTTGACGGTTCGTTGACGCCCGGGAGGGCCTCAGGGCTCGTAGCGGTAGCCGATCCCCGGTTCGGTGATCAGATGGCGCGGCCGCGCCGGGTCGCGCTCCAGCTTCCGCCGCAGCCCGGCCAGGTAGACCCGCAGGTAGTTGCCGCGCTGCTCCTGGGCCGGTCCCCAGACCTCGCGCAGGATCTGCCGCCCCGGCACCAGCCGGCCCGGGTTGGCCAGCAGCAGGGCGAGGATCCGCCACTCGGTCGGGGTGAGCCGCACCGGGCCGTCCGGGCCGGTCACGGTGGTCGCGGCGAGGTCCACGGTGTGGCCGCCGATCACCGGGGCGGGCGCGGCCGGGCCGTCGGCGGCCGGCGGACGGCGCAGCACCGCGCGCAGCCGGGCCAGCAGTTCCTCCATCAGGAACGGCTTGGTGAGGTAGTCGTCGGCGCCCGCGTCCAGTGCGCCGATCCGGTCGGCGGCGCCGGAGCGGCCGGACAGCACGATGATCGGCACCGCACTGCGGCGCCGCAGGCCGCGCAGCACGTCCATGCCGTCCAGGTCGGGCAGGCCGAGGTCGAGCAGGACGGCGTCGGGGACGCGGTGCGCGGCGCGGTCCAGGGCCTCGCCGCCGGTGGTGGCGGTGCGGACGGCGTACTGCCGGGCGCCGAGGTTGATCCGCAGGGTGCTCAGCAGCGCGGGCTCGTCGTCGACGACGAGGATCTCGCTCATACGGGGACCTCCCCCTCGGAGGGCAGTTTCGCGGCGGACGGCTTCGCGGCGGGCAGGGTGAGCAGCATGGTGGTGCCGCCGCCCGGGGTGTCCTCGACCTCCAGGCTGCCGCCCATGGCCTCGGCCAGGCCGCGGGAGAGGGCGAGGCCGAGGCCGACGCCCTGGGTGTTGTCGGTGTCGCCGAGGCGCTGGAACGGCAGGAAGACCCGGTCGCGGTCCTCGGGGGCGATGCCGGGGCCGCGGTCGATCACCCGCAGCTCGACGCGCCCGGCGTGGTGGCTGGCGGCGACCAGCACGGGGGCGCCGGGGGCGTTGTACCGCAGGGCGTTGGTGATCACATTGGCGAGCACGCGTTCCAGCAGCGGCGGGTCGGCGAGCACGGGCGGCACGCTCTCCAGGTCGAGCGGCTGGACGGGCGCGTACGGGTCGGCGAGCGAGTCCAGGGCGCGCGGGAGGATCTCGTCGAGGTGGGTCTCGGCGAGGTGCAGGGTGAGCGCGCCGGCCTGGAGGCGGCTCATGTCGAGCAGGTTGTCCACCAGACGGGTGAGTTTGACGAGCGACTCGTCGGCGGTGGCGAGGAGTTCGGCCTGGTCCTCGGGGGAGAACTCGACGTCGGGGCTGCGCAGCGAGCCGACCGAGGCGAGGGCGGCGGCGAGCGGGGTGCGCAGGTCGTGGCTGACGGCGGCGAGCAGGGCGGTGCGCATCCGGTCGGCGGCCCTGATCGGTTCGACCTCGGCGGCGACCACGGCGAGCCGGTCGCGTTCCAGGGCGGCGGCGACGTGCGCGGCGAAGGCGGTGAGCACCCGCTGGTCGGCGGCGGGCAGCCGGCGGCCGGTGAGGACGAGGACGGCGTCGGCGCCGACCGGGACCTCGGTGGTCCCGTCGGCCTGCCCGGGGTCGGGTTCGCCACCACCACCACGACCGCCACCACCACCGTCACCACCGCCGTCACCACCGCCGTCGCTGTCGCTGTCGCAGGAGGCCAGCACCTCGCCGCCGGTGCGCTCCAGCAGGGCGACGGTGCGCATCCCGAAGGCGGTGCGGGACTTCTCCAGCAGGGCGGGCAGCGCGTCGGCCCCGCGCAGCACGCTGCCGGCCAGGGTGGAGAGGGTCTCGGCCTCGGCGGTGGCCCGGGCGGCCCGGGCGGTGAGCCGGGTGGCGTGGTCGACGACGGTGGAGACGGTCAGCGCGACGGCGGCGAAGACCACCAGGGCGATGATGTTGTTGGTCTCGCCGATGGTGAAGTTGTGGACGGGCGGGATGAAGAACCAGTTGAGCAGCACCGAGGCGACCAGCGAGGCCACCAGGGCCGAGGTCGCGCCGCCGAGCAGCGCCACCGCCACCACGCCGAGCTGGAAGATCAGCGCGTCGGTGGTGAGGTTGACGGTCTCGTGGAACTGCGAGAGCAGCGCGGTCAGCAGCCAGGGCAGCACCAGGCCGGCGAGGAAGCCGGCGACGGTGCGCCGCCGGGAGTGGCGGCGGCCGAGCGCGGGCAGCCGGCCGCGGCCGGTGAACGCGTGGGTGACCATGTGGACGTCGATGTCCTCGGAGGCGTCCACGGTGGTCTCGCCGATGCCGGGGCCGGTGAGGAAGCGGGTGATCCGGCCGCGCCGGCTGGTGCCGAGCACGAGCTGGGTGGCGTCGTGGGCGCGGGCGAAGGCGAGCAGCGCGGTGGGGATGTCGTCGCCGACGACCACGTGGTAGCTGCCGCCGAGGCTCTCCGCCAGCTGCCGTTGCTGGGCGAGGGCGCCGGAGGAGGCGCCGGCCAGGCCGTCGCTGCGGGTGACGTGGACGGCGAGCAGGTCGCCGCCGGCGGTGCGGTCGGCGATGCGGTCGGCGATGCGGGCGGCGCGGCGGATCAGCGTCTCGCCCTCGGGGCCGCCGGTGAGGGCGACCACGACGCGCTCGCGGGTCTCCCAGACCCGGTCGATGTTGTGGCTGGCCCGGTAGTCGCGCAGGCCCTCGTCGACCCGGCCGGCCACCCAGAGCAGGGCGAGTTCGCGCAGGGCGGTGAGGTTGCCGACCCGGAAGTAGTGGGAGAGCGCGGCGTCCACCTTCTCCGCCCGGTAGACGTTGCCGTGGGCCATCCGGCGGCGCAGCGCCTGGGGGGCCATGTCGACGAGCTCGATCTGGTCGGCCCGGCGGACCACCTCGTCCGGGACGGTTTCGCGCTGCGGGGTGCCGGTGATCTTGCGGACCACGTCGTTCAGCGATTCCAGGTGCTGGACGTTGACGGTGGTGATGACGTCGATCCCGGCGTCGAGCAGGTCCTCGACGTCCTGCCAGCGCTTGGCGTTGCGCCCGCCGGGGACGTTGGTGTGGGCGAGCTCGTCGACCAGGGCGACGGCGGGCCGGCGGGCCAGCACGGCGTCGAGGTCCATCTCCTCGAAGTCGGCGTCCCGGTAGGAGCGGTGGGCCCGCGACAGGACCTCCAGGCCGTCGAGCATGGCCTCGGTGTGGCGGCGACCGTGGCACTCGATCCAGCCGACGACGACGTCCGCGCCGCGGTCGTGTCTGCGCCGTGCCTCGTCCAGCATCCGGTAGGTCTTGCCGACACCGGGGGCGGAGCCGAGGTACACCCTCAGCCGGCCGCGTCGGTGACCGGTGCCGGGGGTGAGGTCGCGGGCCATGGGCGCTGCTCTTTCCTTGCGTGGCTGGCAGGTCGGTGGTGCGCGGACACGGGCGGCCGGCCCGGGCGGCGGGTGTTCCGCTCGCCCGGGCCGGCCGGGTCACTCGACTGTTCGGCGCGTGGTCGTCACTTCTGTTCCACCAGTGCCTTGTTCAGCAGGACGACGTTGACGCCCGGCTGTCCGAGGAAGCCCAGTGGGCGTCCGTCGGTGTACTTCTCGACCAGCTTGCGGACGGTGTCCGCCGGCAGGTCGCGGGCCTTGGCGACCCGGTCGACCTGTTCCCGGGCGTAGGCGGTGGAGATGTGCGGGTCGAGGCCGGAGCCGGAGGCGGTGACCGCGTCGGCCGGGACGCTCGCCGGGCTGACGCCGTCGAACGCGGCGACGGCCTGACGGCGTTCCTCGACGGTCTTGGTGAGGTCCTCGCTGTTGGGGCCCAGGTTGGAGGCGCCGGAGGCCTTGGGGTCGTAGGCGCCGGGTCGCGGCTGGAACCACTGCGGGTCCGGCCGGGGGGCCTCGTCCGGGTCGTTCGGGTTCTGCTTGGGCAGGTTGAAGTTCTGGCCCAGCAGGCTGGAGCCGGCCTCCTTGCCGTCGACCTTCACGATCGAGCCGTTGGCCTTGTCGGCGAAGGCCAGTTGGGAGATGCCGGTGACCAGCAGCGGGTAGGCGATGCCGAGGAGCACCGTCAGGACCAGCAGGGCGCGCAGCGCGGTGAGGTGGGTGCGCACGGCGGTGGGCAGGGGCTTGGACATGATGCGTTCTCCTCTCTTGCTAGTTGAGGCCGGGGATGAACTGGACGACCAGGTCGATCAGTTTGATGCCGATGAAGGGGACGACCAGGCCGCCGAAGCCGTAGAGGCCGATGTTGCGGCGCAGCAGGGAGCCGGCGTCGGTGGGGCGGTAGCGCACGCCGCGCAGGGCCAGCGGGATGAGGCCGATGATGACCAGGGCGTTGAAGACGATGGCCGAGGTGATCGCGGACTGCGGGCTGTGCAGGTGCATGATGTTCAGCTTCTCCAGGCCCGGGTAGACGGCCGCGAACATCGCCGGGATGATCGCGAAGTACTTCGCGACGTCGTTGGCGATGGAGAAGGTGGTCAGGGCGCCGCGGGTGATGAGGAGCTGCTTGCCGATCTCGACGATCTCGATCAGCTTGGTGGGGTTGGAGTCCAGGTCGACCATGTTGCCGGCCTCCTTGGCCGCCATGGTGCCGGTGTTCATCGCGACACCGACGTCGGCCTGGGCGAGGGCGGGGGCGTCGTTGGTGCCGTCGCCCGTCATCGCGACCAGCTTGCCGCCGGCCTGCTCCTTCTTGATCAGGGCCATCTTGTCCTCGGGGGTGGCCTCGGCGAGGAAGTCGTCCACGCCCGCCTCCTCCGCGATCGCCCGGGCGGTCAGCGGGTTGTCACCGGTGATCATGACGGTCCTGATGCCCATCCGGCGCAGCTCGTCGAACCGCTCCCGCATGCCCTCCTTGACCACGTCCTTGAGGTGGATGACGCCCAGGACCCGGGCGGGCGTCTCACCGGCCCTGGTGGCGACGACCAGCGGGGTGCCGCCGGCCGCGGAGATGCCGTCGACCAGGGAGGAGACCTCCTCGGTGACGGTGCCGCCGTTGCCGGTGACCCAGGAGGACACGGCCGAGGCCGCGCCCTTGCGGACCTGCTGGAGCCCTTCCGGCTCGTCGAGGTCGACGCCGGACATCCGGGTCTGCGCGGTGAACGGCACCCAGGTGGCGTGGGCCAGCTCGCCCTGCGCACGGGCCCGCAGGCCGTAGCCGGTCTTCGCCAGGACGACGATCGAGCGGCCCTCCGGCGTCTCGTCGGCCAGCGAGGAGAGCTGGGCGGCGTCGGCCAGTTCGTCGGTGGACACGCCGGTCACCGCGAGGAACTCGGCGGCCTGGCGGTTGCCGAGGGTGATGGTGCCGGTCTTGTCGAGCAGCAGGGTGTTGACGTCGCCGGCGGCCTCGACGGCGCGCCCGGACATCGCCAGCACGTTGCGCTGGACCAGCCGGTCCATGCCGGCGATGCCGATCGCCGAGAGCAGCGCGCCGATGGTGGTCGGGATCAGCGCCACGATCAGCGCGACCAGCACGATCATCGACTGCGGGGCACCCGCGTAGGTGGCCATCGGCTGCAGGGTGACGACCGCGACCAGGAAGACGATGGTCAGCGAGGCCAGCAGGATGTTGAGCGCGATCTCGTTGGGCGTCTTCTGCCGGGCGGCGCCCTCGACCAGGGCGATCATCCGGTCGATGAAGGTCTTGCCGGGCTCGGAGGAGATCCTCACCACGATCCGGTCGGACAGCACCTTGGTGCCGCCGGTCACAGCGGAACGGTCACCGCCCGACTCCCGGATCACCGGCGCGGACTCGCCGGTGATCGCGGACTCGTCGACGGAGGCGACACCCTCGACGACGTCACCGTCGCCCGGGATGACCTGGCCGGCCTCGACCACCACGTGGTCGCCGAGCCGCAGCGCGGTGCCGGCCACCTCCTCCTCGGCCCGGGTCGCCGGCCAGTCGGTGAGGCGGCGGGCCGTGGTGTCGGTCCTGGCGCGGCGCAGGGTGTCCGCCTGCGCCTTGCCGCGGCCCTCGGCGACGGCCTCGGCCAGGTTGGCGAACACGGTGGTCAGCCAGAGCCAGACGGTGATCGACCAGGCGAACACCGACGGGTCGGCTATCGCGGAGACGGTGGTGACGACCGAGCCGACCTCGACCACGAACATCACCGGGTTCTTGACCATCACCCGGGGGTCGAGCTTCTTCACCGCGTCCGGGAGGGACGCCAGGATCAGTTTGGGGTCCAGCAGGCCGCCGGCCGCTCTGTGCGGCGCCTCGGCGGACGCCGCCTGCGGCTGCGGGGCCGGCTTGTCGGTAAGGGTGGACGACATCAGGAGAGACCTTCCGCGATCGGCCCGAGAGCCAGGGCCGGGAAGTAGGTGAGGCCGACGACGATCAGGACGACGCCCGACAGCAGGCCCACGAACAGCGGCTTGTGGGTGGGCAGGGTGCCCGGGGTGGCGGGGACCGGCTGCTGCTGCGCGAGCGCGCCGGCCAGGGCGAGCACGAAGACCATCGGCAGGAACCGGCCGAACACCATGGCCAGGCCGATCGCGGTGTCGTACCAGTCGGTGTTGACGGTGATGCCGCCGAACGCCGAGCCGTTGTTGTTCGCGCCCGAGGTGAACGCGTACAGCACCTCGGAGAAGCCGTGGGCGCCGGTGTTGAGCATCCCGGCCCGCTCGCCCGGCAGCGACATCGCCACACCCGTGCCGACCAGCACGATCGTCGGCGTGGTCAGGATGTACAGCGAGGCGAACTTCATCTCCCGCCCGCCGAGCTTCTTGCCCAGGTACTCCGGGGTGCGCCCGACCATCAGACCGGCCACGAAGACCGCCACGACCGCCAGCACCAGCATCCCGTACAGGCCCGAGCCCACCCCGCCGGGCGCGATCTCGCCCAGCATCATGTTGAACATCGTCAGACCGCCGCCGAACGGCGTGTACGAGTCGTGGAAGGAGTTCACCGCGCCGGTCGAGGTCAGCGTCGTCGTCGCGGCGAACAGGCTGGACGCCGCGATGCCGAACCGCTGCTCCTTGCCCTCCATCGCCCCGCCGGCCGCCTGCAGGGCGCTGCCCGCGTGCTGCGACTCGGAGAGGGTGACCAGCGCCGTCGAGGCGATCCAGAACAGCGCCATCACCGAGACGATCGCGTAGCCCTGACGGTGGTCGCCCACCATCCGGCCGAACGCGCGCGGCAGCGCGAACGGGATCAGCAGGATCAGGAAGACCTCGACCAGGTTGGAGAAGCCGCTCGGGTTCTCGAACGGGTGCGCCGAGTTGGCGTTGTAGAAGCCGCCGCCGTTGGTGCCCAGCAGCTTGATGACCTCCTGCGAGGCCACCGGCCCGCCCGGGATCGCCTGCGGGTCGCCCGCCAGGCCGGCCACCTCGTGGAAGCCGTGGAAGTTCTGCACCACGCCGCTCGCCACCAGGACCAGGGCGAAGACGATCGCGACCGGCAGCAGCAGACGCACGCTGATCCGGGTCAGGTCGACCCAGAAGTTGCCGACCCGGTCGGTGCGGTTGCGCGTGAAGCCGCGGATCAGGGTGGCGACGACGGCGATGCCGACGGCCGCGGAGACGAAGTTCTGCACCGCCAGGCCGGCCATCTGGGCCAGGTGTCCCATCGCGGCCTCGCCGCTGTAGGACTGCCAGTTGGTGTTGGCCACGAAGGAGATCGCGGTGTTCCACGCCTGATGGCCCTCCATCCGCGGCACGCCGAGGTTCAGCGGCAGCCACTGCTGGAGGCGGATCAGGCCGTAGAGGAAGAGGACGGAGACGGCCGAGAAGGCCAGCACCGAGCGCAGGTAGACCGGCCAGCGCTGGTCGGCGTCGGCGTCCACGCCGATCACCTTGTAGAGCGCCTTCTCGGCTCTCAGGTGCTTGGAGGTGGTGAGGATGCGGGCGATGTAGTCGCCCAGCGGCCGGTAGCACAGGGCCAACGCGCCCACCAGGGCGAGGACCTGCAGCCAGCCCGCGAGAGTCGAGCCCATGTCAGAACTTCTCCGGGTAGATCAGCGCCAGGACGAGGTAGCCGACGAGCGCGACGGCCACAAAAAGACCCACGACGTTCTCCACGCTCACAGCTTCTCCACCCCCCGCGCGATCAGGGCGATGACGCCGAACACGGCGAGCGTGACGGCGACGTAGATGAGATCGGACATGACTCCACCACGGTGGCTCGGAAGTGGCCGCCGCCCGCGTCCGGGGCGAACCACGGGCCTGCGGGGCACGGCGCCGGCGGCGGGCCGGCAAGGCCAGCCAACCGCGCTCACGGAGCGTCAACGGATCTCTTGACGCCCTCCATACGGCGCCCGTTCGATTGTTGACGGGCTCCATACGGCGGCTTGTCCGGGCCGTGACCGGGTACGCGGAAGCCCCGGACGGCGGGTGCCGTCCGGGGCCCTGGTCCTCCCCCGCGCGGTGGCTACGCGCGCTCGGGCGACCTCTCGTGCTCCGACTCCTCGCGCTCCGTCCCGCGCTCCGTCCCACGCTCCGGGCGGGCCGCCGGCTCGCCGCGCCGGACCGCGCCGGGGGCGCGCCGCGAGGGCCGGTTCGCCCGGCTGGAGGAGGTCAGCTGCCACGGCACGCTGATCACCATCACCCCCGGTGTGAACAGCAGCCGGCTCTTCAGCCAGAGCGCCGACTGGTTGTGCAGCAGGTGCTCCCACCAGCGGCCGACCACGTACTCGGGGATGAACACCGCCACCGCGTCCTGCGGGCTGCTGCGCCGCCGGTCCCGCACGTACTGCACCACCGGCTTGGTGATCTCCCGGTACGGCGAGTCCAGCACCTTCAGCGGCACCTGGACGTCCAGCTCCCGCCACCGGCGCTCCAGTTCCCCGGTGGCGTCCTGCTCCACCGCGACGGTGAGCGCCTCCAGCGAGTCCGGCGCGAACGCCTGCGCGTAACCGAGCGCCCGCAGGGTCGGCTTGTGCACCTGGGAGACCAGCACGATGCCGTGCACCTTGGACGGCCGCACCGCCGCGGCCCGTGCGTCGTCCACCGCCAACTCCTCGGCGACGCCGTCGTAGTGTCGGCGGATGCCGCGCATCATCAGCCACAGCACCACCGCCGCGACCACCGCCAGCCAGGCGCCCTGGGTGAACTTGGTCAGCAGCACGATGACCAGCACCAGCGCCGTGGTGACCGCGCCGAAGAAGTTGATCGCCCGGGAGCGCTGGGCGGCGCCGCGCACCGACGGGTCGGTCTCGCCGGCCAGGGCCCGGTTCCAGTGCCGCACCATGCCGATCTGCGACAGCGTGAACGAGGTGAAGACGCCCAGGATGTAGAGGTGGATGAGGCTGGTGACGTCCGCGTCGTACAGCCAGAGCAGCCCGCCGGCCACCACCGCGAGCGCGATGATGCCGTTGGAGAAGGCCAGCCGGTCGCCGCGGGTGTGCATCTGGCGGGGCAGGTAGCGGTGCTCGGCCAGGATCGAGGCCAGCAGCGGGAAGCCGTTGAACGCCGTGTTGGCCGCCAGGATCAGCACCAGCGCGGTGACCGCCTGCACGGCGTAGAAGAGGACGCTGTGGTCGCCGCCGAAGATCGCCGCCGCCAGCTGGGCGATCACGGTCTGCTGCGGCGCGCTCGCGCAGTCCCCGGGGAAGCCGGTGAGGTGGCAGGTGTCGTCGGTGATGTGGACCTTGGAGATCAGCGCCAGGGAGGTGATGCCGACGAACATGACCACGGCCGTGGTGCCCATCACGGCCATCGTGGCGGCGGCGTTGCGCGACTTCGGCGCCCGGAACGCCGGCACGCCGTTGGAGATCGCCTCCACCCCGGTCAGCGCCGTGCAGCCGGAGGCGAAGGCCCGCAGGCCCAGCATCAGCAGCCCGAGCCCCGCCAGGCTGTCCTTGCCGTCCTCCGGAACGATCCCGTACCCGGCGCTGGACGCCACCGGCGCGTGACCGAACGCCACCCGGATCAGACCGGTGACCACCATCAGCAGGATCGCGCCGATGAAGAGGTAGGTCGGTGCGGCGAAGGCCTTGCCGGACTCGCGCACGCCGCGCAGGTTCATCGCCATCAGCAGCAGGACGAAGCCGAGCGCCAGCTCCACCCGGTGGTCCGCCAGCGAGGGCAGCGCCGAGATGATGTTGTCCACGCCGGAGGCCACCGAGACGGCGACCGTCATCACGTAGTCGACCAGCAGCGAGGCGGCCACCACCAGGCCCGAGTTGGCGCCCAGGTTGCGGGAGACCACCTCGTAGGAGCCGCCGCCGCTCGGGTAGGCGTGCACGACCTGGCGGTAGGACATCACCACGACCGCCATCAGCGCGACCACGCCGGCCGCGACCCACGGGGTCAGGTAGAGGAAGGCGGTGCCGCCGACGGTGAGCACCAGCAGGATCTCCTGGGTCGCGTAGGCGACCGAGGAGAGCGGGTCGGAGGCGAAGATCGGCAGGGCCAGGCGCTTGGGGAGCAGCGTCTCGCCGAGCTCCTCGCTGCGCATGGCCCTGCCGATCACGAGGCGCTTGAGCGCCTGGGGCACGTTGAACACATCGGCGAGCGTAAGCGCGTGCGACGGGCGCGCAATGGGCCGTTCCGGCGTGCCCGCGGCGTCCGGCGGGACGGACGGGCGGGATGTTTCCGCTGGTCGCAGCCGCTATGGACGGGCGTTCCGGGTGGGTCGGGGGCGTTTCGAGGGCGTCAAGGAGGGCCGTTAAGACATCGTCAAGATATGACGATCACTCCATTTACATGGGACATATCCCCGCAATTCCATCAGGGGGGGCTGTTCGCATTTGTGCGCCGTTCACCTCCGCGCCCCGCCCGCCTCTCCGCGCCGTTCACAGCCCCGCGCCGTTCGCGTCCGCGCGCCGTTCACAGCCCCGCGCCGTTCACAGCCCCGCGCCGTTCACATCCGCAGCCGGAGCCGGCAGACCACCGCGTCGGTGTGCCGGCGCAGCGCCCGGTCGATGACGGCGCCGCGGCGGTTCTGCAGGGCGCGCTGCCAGGGGCGGGCGGGTTCGACCTCGGGGATGAGGACGGTGAGACGGTCGTAGACGTGCTCGGCGGCGAGGTCGTTGACGAAGGCGGCGATCGGCTGCCCGAGGCGGCGGTGGTCGTCGGCGATCTCGATCAGCGGCACGCCGGGCCGCCACAGCTCCCAGTCCCGGCGCAGCGCCTCCGCCTCGGCGGGTTCGTGGACGACGGTGACGGCGAGGACCTCGTCGCCGAGCGAGAGCGCGGCGGACAGGCCGTCGCGGGTGAGGCGGGTGATCGCGGTGACCGGGACCACGACCAGGCTGCGCTGCGGGGTGAGCGGGCCGGGCACGCGCCCCAGCTCCAGCCGCTCACCGATCCGGGCGTAGCCGCGGTGCACCGCCTCGAACAGCAGCACCAGCAGCGGAAGGGCCAGGCAGATGCCCCAGGCACCCTCGGTGAACTTGGTGCCGGTGACGACGAGGGCGGCGGTGCCGGTGAGCAGCGCGCCGAACCCGTTCAGCGCCGCCTTCCACCGCCGGCCGGCCGGCTTGAGCAGGCACCAGTGGCGGACCATGCCGACCTGGCAGATCGTGAAGCCGACGAACACGCCGATCGCGAAGAGCGGGACCAGGCTGTTGACGTCGCCGCCCGAGCCGACCAGCAGCAGCGCGGAGACGGCGGCCAGGAAGAGCACCCCGTGCCGGTGCACCTGGCGGTCGGCGCGCAGGGCGAAGACGTGCGGCAGGTGGTTGTCGCGGGCCAGCAGGTGGAGCAGGACCGGCAGGCCGCCGAAGGAGGTGTTGGCGGCCAGGCCCAGCAGGACCACGGTGGCGAACTGCACCAGGTAGAAGCCGGCCCCGTGCCCGAGCGAGGCGTCGGCCAACTGGGCAAGCACGGTGACGCCCTCGACCGGCTGGAGGTGGAAGCGGCCGATCAGCACGGCCAGTCCGATCAGCATCACACCGAGCAGCGCGCCGAGCGCGACCTCGGTGCGCTGCGCGCGCTTCACGCCCGGCACGCGGAAGGACGGGACGGCGTTCGCCACCGCTTCCACGCCGGTCAGCGCCGAACACCCGGCCGCGAAGGCCTTGAGCAGCAGCAACGCGCCCACCGCCGTCGCGTTGTCGGCCAGCACGGAGGCGTGGCCGTCGGCCGCCGCCGTGCTCACCGGCGCGTCCCGGAACAGGCCGACCACGACGATCGTCAGGATCGACAGCACGAAGACGGCCGTCGGCGCCATGAACCAGCGGGCCGACTCGGCGATCCCGCGCAGGTTCACCGCCGTCACCAGCGCCAGCACGCCCAGGCAGAGCCAGACCCGGTGCCCGTACAGACCCGGCACGGCGGAGGTGAGCGCCGCCACGCCGGCCGTCACCGAGACCGCCACGTTCAGGATGTAGTCGATCACCAGCGAGGCCGCGGCGGTCAGCGCCGTCCGCCGGCCCAGGTGCGCCTTGGCCACCGCGTAGGAGCCACCGCCGTCCGGGAACGCCGCGATCACCTGCCGGTAGGAGGCGACCAGCACCGCCAGCAGCACCGCGATCGCCGCCGTGACCGGCAGCGTGAACCCCAGGCCGTACGCCCCCGCCGCGGCGAGCACCAGCACCACCGACTCCGGCCCGTACGCCACCGAGGCCATCGCGTCCAACGACAGTGCCGCCAGACCCCCGAGCGCGGTCAGCCGGTGCCGGTCCGCCGCGCTCGCGCCGGTATCCGGCGACTCGGGCTCGACCGCGGGGGCCGCGGCGGCGGCCGGAGCGAGGGGGCTGGACATCGGACGGAACCTCCGCAGTCGATCGGCTGCTCCGATCCTGCGGGCGGCGGCCGGTCCCACCCCACGGCCCCTACGCGTTCCTGACGCGCCGTCGCCCGCTCTTGACGGGCCCCTGACGGCGGCTGGACAGGATGGGCGGACCGCTTGTCCCGGCGGGCGCCGGTTGGGAAGACGATCGGCTCTGGGGAAGGACTCCCGGCGGCCGAGCTGAACGGTCCGGTCCCACCCTGCCCCACCACTGTGCTGCCTTGCTCATGTAATTGCAAGCCATTCGCAATAACCCCCACCCCCCTTCATCCGCTACCCTCCGCACATGCCACCTCACCCTCAGCTCTTCCCTTCCGTCCTGCCCTCCTCCTCACCCCTCCTCCTCATCGACCTGGACCACACCCTGGTCGAACGCGACGGCGGCCCCGAGGCCTGGACCCCCGCCTTCTGCGCCGCCCACGACCTGCCCCCCGAGGCCGCCCCCGTCGTCTACGCCCTCTTCCGCGCCGACCGCTCCCCCTCCGGCTTCGGCCGCATCGGCACCCGCTTCCGCCTCCCCTACTCGGGCGCCACCCTGTGGAAGCAGCACGTCACCCACGAGGCCGCCCGCACCCGCCTGATCCCCGGCGTCCCCGAAGCCCTCGCCGCACTCCGCGCGGCCGGCTGGACCATCGCCGTCGTCACCAACGGCTCCACCGACATCCAGCGCGCCAAACTCGCCCGCACCGGCCTGCTCCCCGCCGTCGACGTCGTCTGCGTCTCCGAGGAGGCCGGCGCCCGCAAACCCGACCCCGGGATCTTCCACCTCGCCGCCGCCCGCCTCGGCCGCACCCTCACCTCGGCCGACTGGATGGTCGGCAACAACCCCGACACCGACCTCGCCGGCGCCCACGCCACCGGCCTCCGCTCCATCTGGATCACCCCCACCCCGCCCCCGCCCCTCCCCCCGTCCCACCCCACCCCCACCCACACCGCCCCCGACACCCCCACCGCCGCCGCCCTCCTCCTCGCCCTCCCCCGATGACCCCCGAAAACGACGAAAGGCCCCCGACTCACGTCTCCGTGAATCGGGGGCCGTCCATCTATCCTGTGGCTGGTGCAGGGTTCGAACCTGCGTAGCTTGCGCGACAGATTTACAGTCTGCTCCCTTTGGCCGCTCGGGCAACCAGCCAGGATTTTTGCCTCCCAGGGGCTTGCCCCGTTCGACTGGGTAAACCTTACCCGATGCCGGGGGGTGGTTCGCCACCCGGTTCTGTGGGGCGGGATCGACGGGTGTGGCGTGGCTGTCCCGGGCGGGGGCGGGGGTGGGCTGGATAGGCTTGGGGCGGCGGGCGCCCGGTGGGCGGGCCGCCTCAGTGCAGCCAGAACATCAAGGAGACCAACACCCATGGCCGACTCCAGTTTCGACATCGTCTCGAAGGTCGAGTGGCAGGAGGTCGACAACGCGATCAACCAGACCTCCCGCGAGATCTCCACGCGCTTCGACTTCAAGAACGTCGGCGCCGAGATCAAGCGCTCCGGCGAGACGATCGAGATGAAGGCCAACGGCGAGGAGCGCGTCAAGGCCATCCTGGACGTGCTGCAGAGCAAGTTCATCAAGCGCGGTCTGTCGCTGAAGGCGCTGGACACCAAGGACCCGCAGCTGTCCGGCAAGGAGTACAAGATCTTCGCGGACGTGAAGGAGGGCATCTCCCAGGACGATGCCAAGAAGATCGCGAAGATCATCCGTGACGAGGGCCCCAAGGGCGTGAAGGCCCAGGTCCAGGGCGACGAGCTCCGGGTGAGCTCGAAGAGCCGTGACGACCTGCAGGCCGTCCAGGCGCTGCTCAAGGGCAAGGACCTGGACTTCGCGATCCAGTACGTGAACTACCGCTGAGCCGAGCGACGGCCCCGGCCGGGAGCTCTGGAAGGGGCTTCCGACCGGGGCCGCCGTCGTTCGCTGGGGGGCGTTCGCCGGGTGTCAGTCAGGGGTGGCCCAGGCGGCGGTGGTGCGGTGGGCGGCGAGGCCGACGGCGTCGAACTCGTCGCGGTCGGCGGTGCCGGCCGGGAGGTGGACGCCGAGGTGGCGCAGGACGAGGGAGATCGGGCTGCCCTCGGGCGGGAAGGGGCCGGGCTCGCCGCCGGTGAACGGGCCGAGCGCGAGGCGGCCGTCGGCCCAGAGGGCGGCGCGCTGGGTGCCGGTGCCGCCGAAGAAGTCGGCCTCCACGCAGGCGATCGGGCCGGCCTTGGACCAGGCGGCGAGCCGGCGTTCGAGGCCGACGGAGAACCAGTGGAAGCCGGCGGCGCCCGCGGAAGCGGGCTCCTCGTCGCCGAACCGGAGGGCCGCCAGGAACTCGGGGGTGGCCGGGATCAGCGCCAGGCCCTGGGCGAGCGGTCGCGGACGGGCCGCCGAAACCTCGGCGGCCGCCACCGCGACCAGCTCCGCCGGGCCGATCAGCGCCTGAAGTTCGTATGGCATTAAGTCATCGTGAACCATGGCACCGACAGTCCGCCCGACGTTTACGATTCCGTGCCCGGTCGGGTATCAGTCCGAGAGTCGGTCCCCTGCTCGGAGCGGACGCCGTAGAGCAGGGTGAACAGGGTCGCTTCCACCGCGTCCTCGGCGTCGCTCTCCCCCTCGGCGCTCAACTCGTCGAAGATCTCGTCGAGCTGACGGCGCAGCCGGCGCATCCGCTCAGGGGTGAGCCGGTACGTGAAGTGCGAGAACATGCCCGGCAGACCGGTCGCATCGGCCTCCCGCGAGGTGCCGAAGTCGATCCGGTCGGCCACCGCGTGGGCGCGGAAGTCGCCGCGGACGCGGTCCATCGCGGCGAGCAGGGCGTCGTAGGCGTCGACCCGGGTCGGCGAGCCGGGCGCGAAGATCTCCGGGGCGACCCGCAGTGACGCCTGGGCCGGGGCGTAGCGGCTCTCCACGATGCCGGAGACCAGCCGGGTGCCGGCGACGCCGATCAGGCCGACCTTCTCCAGCTGCTTGATGTGCCGGTAGAGCTTGGTCTGCGGCTCGTCGAGCGCGGCGGCGATCTCCTTGGCGGTGAGCGGGCCGGAGTCGCCCGCCGCCATCAGGACGTCGAGGATCGCCAGGCGAAGCGGGTCGGCCAGGGCCTTGAGGGTGGCGGCGTCCTCCACCCGGCGCTCCTTCAGGACGGCGGGGGCGACCGCCCCTCCGGACGCGTTCACGGCGCGCTCGGCGTTCCCGGCACTTTCGGGGCTCTCGGCGTTCTCGACGTTCTCGACCACGGGCCCACCCTCGCAGATGGCCGTGGACCCGGGCAATCGCACATTCACCCTTGCGCAAGCGGTCACGCCCGCGCCATCATTCACGCATTCGTGAATGATGGCGCCATGGTGAGTGGCGACGAGGGGGAGGCCACCGATGAAGACCGACACCGCGACCCCGCCCACGGCCCCGGACGCGGCGCCGCCCGTCCCGCTGCGGCGCAACTGGCGCTTCCAGGCGCTCTGGGCCGGCCAGGCCGGCGCCACCCTCGGCCTGCAGATCGCCGACACCGCGTACCCGCTGCTGCTGCTCGCGCTCACCGGATCCTCCACGCTCGCCGGGGCGTTCGGGGCCGTGCAGATCGGCGCCGCCGTCCTCTTCGGCGTCCACGGCGGCGCGGCGGCCGACCGCTACAACCGGCGCCGGCTGCTGATCGTCGGCGACTCCGTGCGGCTGGTCGCCTGCGCCAGCGTCCCGCTCGCCATGGCGCTGGACCGGCTGACGGTCGCGCACACCCTGCTGGTGGCCGTGGTGATCGGCGCGACCATCGCGTACACCGGCCCGGTCCGGCTGATCGCGGTGCGCTCGGTGGTGCCGCCCGAGCAGCTGCGGCAGGCGCTCGCGCAGGACGAGGCACGGATGAGCGGGGCGGGCCTGGTCGGGCCGCCGCTGGCGGGCGCGCTGTTCGGCCTCGGCCGGAACGCGCCGTTCATCGGCACGGCGGTCGCCTCGCTGCTCGCGCTCACCGCCGCTCTGGTGGTCAAGTTCCCGGGCGGACCGGAGTCCAGGACGCAGGGGACGAAGGGGACGAAGGAGATGAGAGGCGCGAGCGGGACGGACGGGACGGGCGGGACGGACGGCACCACCGGCAGCGCCCTGGCCGGCTACCGCTACCTGGCCGGCAACGCCCTGCTGCGCCCGATCCTCGCCGTCGTCCTGCTGATCAACGTCGCGGGCGCCGCGATGCTGCTGCCCGTGATGGTGATCCTGCGCGGCCAGGGCACGTCCAGCGCCGGCATCGGGCTGGCGCTGGCCGGCGAGGCCGTCGGGGCGCTGGTCGGCGCGCTGCTGGTGAGCCGGCTGCACCGGCTGGCCGGCCCCGGGGTGCTGCTGCTCGCGGTGTCCTGGCTGACCGTCCCGGCGATGTTCGCGCCGCTGCTGCCCGGCGGTCCGGTCACCGTCTTCGCGGCGCTGTTCGTGGTGGGCCTGGGGATCCCGACGCTGCGGGTGATGATCGACCTGCTGGTGTTCAGCCGGGTCCCGGACGCGCTGCGCGGCCGGGTGATCTCCGCGACGCTGACGCTGTTCACGGTCGGGATGCCGGCCGGGATGGTCGGCAGCGGACTGCTGCTCGACCACCTCTCCCCCGCGACGGCGCTCGGCGCGGTGGCCGCGCTGCTCACGGCGGGCCTGACCGCGGCGACGGCCGGGCGGTCACTGCGCCGCTCCGCCTGGCCCGAGCAGGCGGCGGCGCCCGCGGGAACACCCGCCACCTGAGCCGGCCCGCGTCCGACCCGCGTCCGACCCGCCCTCCTGACAGCCGCCCTCCTGACGCCCGCTCACCCGTGCGGGTGCACGCCGCATGCGGCTCCCGCGCCAACCGGGTGAACTGGCCGGGTACGGCCCAGCACCGACGGGCCACCCCAGGAGGACGCATGAGTTCCATGGACATACCGTCGTCCGGCCAGGGAAGTCCTGGCGGCTCAGGCCCAGGCCCAGGCTCAGGCCCAGGCCCAGGCGGCGGAGGCGGAGGCGGAGACGCGAGCGGAGGGCCGGAGGCGGCCGCCCGGGAACACACCGGCGCGGCGGCCACCCGGCTGGCGAACGCCCCCCGGATGTCCTGGCTGACGCTCGCCTTCATGACCACCGCCTCGGTGGCCAGCCTCCGCTCCGCCCCGACCATGGCGGTCTACGGCCTCGCCTGCGTCTTCCTCTACCTGCTTCCGGCCGTCGTCTTCCTGCTGCCGACCGCGCTGGTCTCCGCGGAGCTGGCGTCCGGCTGGGAGGGCGGCGTCTACCGCTGGGTGTCCGAGGGCCTGTCGAAGCCGCTGGGCTTCCTGGCCGTCTGGTGCCAGTTCGCGATGACGATCTTCTACTACCCGTCCCTGCTCGCCTACGTGGCCTCCACCATCGCCTACGTGGTCAACCCCTCCCTGGCGAACAACGGCCCGTACACCGCGCTGGTGATCATGGTGCTCTACTGGACCGGCGTCTGGGTCTCCTCCCGGGGCACCAAGGCGGTGGCCGGGCTCTCCTCGGCGGGCCTGGTCATCGGCACGCTGATCCCCGGCACGCTGCTGGTCGTGCTCGGCTTCGTCTTCCTCGGCCAGGGCAACAGCTCCGCCGCCCCGATGAACGCCGCGCACCTGTTCCCCGAGTGGGCCGGCCTGGCCAGCCTGGTGCTGATCGTCAACAACTTCCTCAGCTACTCCGGCATGGAGATGAACGCGGTGCACGTCTCCTCGCTGCGCGACCCGGCCCGGGAGTTCCCCCGCTCGATGTTCACCGCCTCCGGGATGGTGCTCGCGATCTTCATCCTGCCCGCGCTGGCGATCAGCTGGGTGGTGCCGTCCAGCGAGCTGAGCCTGACGGCCGGCGTGATGCAGGCCTTCGACGCCTTCTTCCAGTACTTCCACATCGGCTGGCTCACCCCGGTGATCGCGGTGGCACTGGTCTCCGCCTCGCTCGGCGGCATGCTCACCTGGCTCGCCGGGCCTTCCAAGGGCCTGCTGATGATCTCCCGCCAGGAGGGCTACCTCCCGCCGTTCCTGCAGCACCTCAACAAGGAGGGCGTGCAACAGAACCTGCTGGTCACCCAGGGCGTGATCACCACGGTCATCGCCCTCGCCTACGCCCTGATCCCCAACGTCTCCAGCGCCTACTGGATCTTCTCGGTGATCACCACGCAGGTGTACCTGATCGTCTACCTGCTGATGTTCGCCGCCGCGATCCGGTTGCGCCGCACCCGGCCCGACCACCCGCGCGGCTACCGGGCGCCCGCGCTGGTGCCGATCTCGGTGACCGGTCTGGTGGCCTCGGCGGCGGCGATGGCGATCGGGTTCGTACCCTCCTCGCAGTTCGGCAGCGGCTCGGCCTGGTCGTACGTGGCGATCGTCGGCGGCGGCCTGGTGATCCTGGGACTGCTGATCCCGTACCTGTTCCTGCGGCTGCGCAAGCCGGAGTGGCGCTCGCCCGACGCACAGGCCGAGCTCGCCGCGCAGGAGGCCGCCGAGCTGCACCGCACCGAGGGCCCGGCCGAGGGCGGTGCGGCATGACCCGCAGCCTGATGGCCTCCCGGCACCGCTGGATCTACCTCGGCGCGATCGTCCTGCTGGTCGGCATGCTGGTCACCGGCCTGCTCACCTACGCCCAGCTGCACGACACCAACGAGGCCAACCGCAAGGCCAGTCAGCTCTCCGAGGCGCTGACCGCCGCCGGCTACCCGGTACCGTCCCACAGCCAGATCGTGCACACCCTGGGCGAGGACGGCGGCGCCGTCTGCGCCGACCCGGCCGGCGCGCTGCAGCAGGCGCAGTGGAAGTACGGCATGTCCACCGGGGCGGACGGACCCGGCCAGCGCCCGGTGCTCTCCGACCGCGAGGTGATCCTCGCGGAGACGATCGTGCTCTCCGTGTACTGCCCGGAGAAGCTCGCCGCCGTCAAGGACAAGATCGACCAGCTCAAGCTCGAGGACACCGTCCGCAACTGACGCCGCCCCGGCCCGCCCCGCCCTGACGCCGCCCGGCCCGCCCGTCGCGCCCGTCGCGCCCGCCCCGTCGCAGCCCGGCCCACCGCCCTCCAGAGGAGCCGTCACCATGACCGACGAACTCGCCCGCCGGATCGCCGCCCTGATGCCGCGCGCCAGGGCCGACCTGGCCGAGCTGGTCGCCATCCCCTCCGTCGCCGACCCCCGCCAGTACCCGCCGGAGGAGTGCCGCCGGGCCGCCGAGTGGGTCGCCGCCGCCTTCGCCGACGCCGGACTGCGCGACGTCCACCTGGAGGAGACCCCGGACGGCAGCCACGCCGTGGTCGGCCACCGCCCGCCCCCGCCCGGCGCGCCGACCGTCCTGCTCTACGCCCACTACGACGTCCAGCCCCCGCTCGACGACGCCGCCTGGACCTCCCCGCCGTTCGAGCTCACCGAGCGCGACGGCCGCTGGTACGGGCGCGGCGCCGCCGACTGCAAGGGCAACATCGTCATGCACCTCACCGCGCTGCGGGCGCTCGGCGAGGACCTGCCGGTCGGCCTCAAGCTGGTCGTCGAGGGCTCGGAGGAGCAGGGCACCGGCGGTCTGGAGGCCTATGTGCCGCCGCACGCCGGCGAGCTGCACGCGGACGCGCTGCTGGTCTGCGACACCGGCAACGCGGCGGTCGGCGTCCCCACCGCCACCACCTCGCTGCGCGGCGTCACCAACGTCGTGGTCACCGTCTCCGCGCTCAAGGGCGACATGCACTCCGGCATGTTCGGCGGCCCCGCACCGGACGCGCTGGCCGCGCTGATCCGGGTCCTCGACGCGCTGCGCGACGCCGACGGCGGCACCCGGATCGACGGCCTGGACAACGACGGCACCTGGAGCGGCGTCGGCTACGACGAGCAGCAGTTCCGCACCGACGCGGGCGTCCTGGACGGCGTCCGGCTGACCGGCTCCGGCACCGTCGCCGACCGGCTCTGGGCCCGGCCCGCCGTCACCGTGCTCGGCATCGACTGCCCGCCGGTGATCGGCTCCGCCGCCGCCGTCCCGGCCACCGCCCGGGCCCGGGTCTCGCTGCGCGTCCCGCCCGGCACCGACGCGCGCACCGCCCAGGCCGCGCTCACCGCCCACCTGAAGGCCGCCGCGCCGTGGGGCGTGCGCATCGAGGTGACGCCGGAGAGCGTCGGCTCGCCGTTCCGCGCGGCCACCGGCGGGCCGGCCTACGCGGCGCTCGACCAGGCCGCGCGGGAGGTCTACGGCCGGCCGCTGTCCTTCCTCGGCCAGGGCGGCTCGATCCCGCTCTGCAACGTGCTCGCCGCGACCTTCCCCGGGTCCGAGATCATCCTGATGGGCGTCGAGGAGCCGCGCTGCCTCATCCACGCGCCCAACGAGAGCGTGGACCCCGGCGAGATCGAGCAGATGGCCCACGTCGAGGCGCTGTTCCTCCGGCACTACGCCAACTCGCACCGCCCGTGATGACGTTGACGCACACCCAGCCACCGCCACCGCCACCGCCACCGCCACCGCCACCGCCACCGCCGAGTTTCCCGCACCAGGAGACCCCGAAATGCCCCGACCGTTCACCACCGAGGACTACCGCGCCCGCCTGGAGCGGGCCACCGCCGCCGCCACGGACGCCGGCCTGTCCGGCCTGGTCGTCGCCCCCGGCCCCGACCTCGTCCACCTGACCGGCTACCAGCCCACCGCGATCACCGAACGGCTCACCGCCCTCGTCCTCACCACCGGACGCGAGCCCGCGCTGATCGTCCCCGTCCTGGAACGCCCCGACGCCGAGAAGGCCGTCGGCGCCCCCGCCGTCCGGCTGGTCGACTGGACCGACGGCCAGGACCCGTACGCCGCCGCCGTCCCGCTGATCGACGGCTCCGGCCGCTACGGCATCTCCGACAACGCCTGGGCGATGCACCTGCTCGGCCTCCAGTCCGCCCTGCCGGGCATCGGCTGGACCTCGCTCACCGCGACCCTGCCGATGTTGCGCGCGGTCAAGGGCCCGGACGAGCTGGAGCGCCTCGCCGCGGCCGGCGGCGCCGCCGACGCCGCCTACCGGGGCATCCTGGAGGTCTCCTTCGCCGGCCGCCGGGAGACCGACGTCGCCGCCGACCTCGCCGCCCTGCTCATCCAGTACGGCCACAGCCAGGTCGACTTCACCGTGGTCGGCTCCGGTCCCAACGGCGCCAACCCGCACCACGAGGCCGGTGACCGGGTCATCGAGACCGGCGACACCGTCGTGCTCGACTTCGGCGGTCTCAAGGACGGCTACGGATCGGACACCACCCGCACCGTGCACGTCGGCGCCGACGTCCCGGCCGAGGTGCAGAAGGTGCACGACATCGTCCGGCAGGCCCAGCAGACCGCGTTCGAGGCCGTCCGGCCCGGGGTGAGCTGCCAGGAGATCGACCGGACCGCCCGACGGGTCATCACCGAGGCCGGGTACGGCGAGTACTTCATCCACCGCACCGGCCACGGCATCGGCATCACCACGCACGAGCCGCCGTACCTGGTCGAGGGCGAGGAGCGGCCGCTGGTACCGGGCATGTGCTTCTCGATCGAGCCGGGCATCTACCTGCCGGGCCGCTTCGGGGTGCGGATCGAGGACATCGTGACCGTCACCGAGCAGGGCGGACGGCGCTTCAACAACACCCCGCACGAGCTGGGCATCGTGTCCTGAGTCACCCCCGCACCGCCCCCGGCCCGTGTTCGCTGCGCCGGCCGGGGCAATTCTGAGCCCTTCCTGAACGGACCGCCGTCCACACCGAGAGTTCTCCAAGAATGCCTTGCTAGCTTCGACCGGCATGACCAGAATGCTCCGCCCGGCGCCGCCCACCCCGCCCGCGAGCGCCGGGCGGCTGCGTCCGGCGACCGGCCCCCGGACCGGCGCGCGCACCGGCGCCCTGGCCCGGCTCCGGCTGCTGGCGTGGCCGCTCTACCTCGCCGCGCTGCTGTGGTACCTGCGCACCTACGGTCTGCCGTACACCAATGACCTGGTCTTCCTGTGGCTGATGGGCGCCCTGGTGGCCGCCGGCGTGCACAGCGGGCACGGCCTGCGCGGCTTCCTGCTGGTGCTGCGCGACTGGGTGCCGGTGATGGCCGTCGTCTGGACGTACTCACTGCTGCGCGGCTACGGCGCGCACACCCCCTGGGGCCCGTACCTGTGGCCGCAGCAGCGCGCCGACGAGATCATCGGCTTCGGCGAGACGCTGACCGTACGGCTCCAGCACGGGCTCTACACGCCCGGCTCGCCGCAGTGGTGGGACTACGCGGCGGTCACCGTCTACATGTCGCACTTCTTCGCGGTCTTCATGATCCTCGCGGTGCTGTGGCGCCGCCGGCACGACCGGTTCCGGCACCTGCTCACCTGCTACCTGGTGCTGACCTTCGCCGGCTTCGCGACGTACATCCTCTACCCGGCGGTGCCGCCGTGGCTGTCCTCCCAGGAGGGCCACCTGCCGGAGCTGACCCGGGTCGTCTCGGACGTGCTCACCGAGAGCGGGCTGCCGCGGGCCGCGTCGGTGTTCGAGAACGGCAGCCAGTTCGCCAACGACGTCGCCGCGATGCCCTCGCTGCACTCCGCGTACCCGGCGATGCTGCTGTTCTTCTTCTGGCCGACGGCCTCGCGGTGGGTGCGGGTGCTGCTGGTCGCGTACCCGCTCGCGATGACCTTCGCGCTGGTGTACGGCGCGGAGCACTTCCTGGTGGACGTCTTCGTCGGCTGGGCGTACGCGGCGGCGGCGGTGTACGGCGTGCGGTGGCTGCGGGAGCGGCGGCGGACCAGGTCGCTGGCGGAGAGCCGGACGGCGGTGGCCGCGCCGACGGCCGCCCCGGTGGTCGCGGAGGCCACGGCGGCCGCAGCCCCGGAAGCGGGGGTGACCGCGGGGGCGACGGCGTCCGGCGGCACACTGGACCGGTGACCGAGAAGCCGACCACGGCACCCAGGCCGACCGCCGAGCAGCTGCTCGCCGCCCGCGACACCACGATCGAGGACGTCACCGCCCCCGGTCTGCGCGTCCTGTTCTGCGGCATCAACCCCGGGCTCTGGTCCGGGGCCACCGGCCATCACTTCGCCCGCCCGGGCAACCGGTTCTGGCCCGCCCTGCACCGCTCCGGCTTCACGCCCCGCCAGTTCCGCCCGGACGAGCAGCGGCAGCTGCTGGACCTCGGCCTCGGCATCACCAACGTCGCCCCGCGCGCCACGGCCAAGGCCGACGAGCTGACCGCCGACGAGCTGCGCGCGGGCGGCGCCGCCCTCACCGAACGGGTGCTGCGGCTGCGCCCCCGGGTGCTGGCGGTGCTCGGCATCGGCGCCTACCGCACGGCCTTCGGCCGGCGGACGGCGTCGATCGGGCGTCAGGAGCGGACCGTCGGGGACACCGAGGTCTGGGTGCTGCCCAACCCCAGCGGCCTCAACGCCCACTACACCCTGGACGCGCTGGCGGCGGAGTTCGCGGGGCTCCGCGCGGCGGTGTCCGACCCGGGTCGCTAGGAGCGGAGGAACTCCAGCACCGCCAGCACCCGGCGGTGCGTCGGCTCGGCCGGGGGCAGGTCCAGCTTCATCAGGATGTTGCCGATGTGCTTGCCCACCGCCGCCTCCGACACCACCAGCTCCCGGCAGATCGCCGCGTTCGACCGGCCCTCGGCCATCAGCGCCAGCACCTCGCGCTCGCGCGGGGTCAGCCGCTCCAGCGGGTCCCGGCGGCGGCGCAGCAGCTGGCGGACCACCTCCGGGTCGACCACCGTCCCGCCGGCCGCCACCTCGGCGACCGCCGCCGTGAACTCCTCGATCTGGCCGATCCGGTCCTTCAGCAGGTAGCCGACGCCGGAGCCGTCCCCGGAGTCCAGCAGCTCCGCCGCGTACGAGCGCTGCACGTACTGGCTGAGCACCAGGACCGGCAGGCCCGGGCGCCGCTCGCGCAGGGCGACGGCCGTGCGCAGCCCCTCGTCGCTCTGGCCCGGCGGCATCCGGACGTCGGTGACGACGAGGTCCGGCTCGTGCTCCTCGGCCGCCGCCCGCAGTGCCCCGGCGTCACCGACGGCGGCCACCACGCGGTGCCCGAACCGGGCCAGCAGGCCGACCAGCCCCTCGCGGAGCAGCACGCCGTCCTCGGCGAGCACGATCCTCAGGTTCGCCGGGGCGGCCGGTGGGTCCGTCGGGGCGGTCGGTGGGTCCGTCGGGGCGATCGACGGGCCCACCGGGGCGATCGACGGGCCCACCGGGGCGGTCCACGGGTTCATCGGGGGGCTCCTCCGTCAGCCGGGGCGCAGGGGATCTCCACCCGCACCAGGGTCGGTCCGCCGGGCGGACTGCTGACCGTCAGTGTGCCGTCCACGACCGCGACCCGGTCGGCCAGCCCGGTCAGCCCGGTGCCGCGCCCCGGGTCGGCGCCGCCGCGGCCGTCGTCGGCCACCTCGATCGTCAACCGCCCGTCCGCGTAGCGGCCTTCGACGCTCGCCGCGCTCGCGCCGCTGTGCTTGGCGATGTTGGCGAGGGCCTCGGTGACGGCGAAGTAGCCGGCCGACTCGACCGGTGCCGGGAGCCGGGCGGGCAGCGCGAAGCGGGTGGTGACCGGGACCGGCGAGCGGTCGGCGGCGTCCGCGCAGGCCTCCGGCAGACCGCGGTCGGTGAGCACCTGGGGGTGGATGCCGTTGATCAACTCCCGCAGTCCGGCCAGCACTTCGCCCGCCTCGCGGTGCGCGTCGGCGAGCCGGGCGGCCAGCGGCCCGTCCGGCGGCGCGTCCAGCCGGGCCAGGCCGAGCGTCATCCGTAGGGCCACCAGGCGCTGTTGGGCGCCGTCGTGCAGATCGCGCTCGATCCGGCGCCGCTCCGCCTCGAAGGCGTCCACCAACCGGGCCCGGGAGCGCACGAGTTCACCGATCCTCCGCTCCTGCCGGTCCGGCCCGACCAGCAGCCGGACCAGTCCCGCCCGGGCCGCCGCCACCAGCGCCGGCGGGTAGCCGGACAGCGGCAGCAGGACGAGGCCGGCCAGCCCGCACAGGGCCGCCGTCCACGGCGAGTGGACCTCCCAGAGCTTGAGGACGTTGACCTGCTCGCCGTCCAGCAGGAGCAGCGGGAGGGCGGCCAGCAGGTACCCGGGGACGGCCAGCGCGCAGCCGGCCACGGCCAGGTCGACCGGCCAGAGCACGAACGCGGCGAGCGCGGTGAAGCCCAGCTCCCGCCAGGTCACCCGCTCGCGGTAGCGCAGCCGCAGCCAGGCGGCGAGGCCGGGGCGGTCGGGGACGCGGTGCGGGTCCGGCACCCGTCCGCCGTCCAGGAAGCGGACCAGCCGCCGCTCCCAGGCCGCGACCGGCAGCCCGACCAGGGCGAGCGCGGCCGGCAGCGGCAGCCCGACCAGCAGCAGCGCGAGCGCCCCGCCGGCCGCCACCGACAGCAGCAGCCCGGCACAGAGCAGCAGCCCGGTCAGCCCCGTCACCAGCAGGTACCCGGCCGCCCGCCACGGGGCTCCCGAGCGCAGGAACCCCGGCCGCAGCACCGGGCCCCACCAGCCGCCGTCGTCCATCGTGTCCCTCCCCCGTCCCGGCCAGCCTAGGGTCGCGGCGGCGGCCCGTCGGTAGGGCCGGCCCTACCTCCCGAAGTGGCCCCCGGCCTGCTGCGCCGGCCCTCCCCCCGGCGGTTCGCTGGACGCCATGGGAATGCTGCGGATCACGCTCACGTCACTGAAGGCCCGCCAGGTCTCGCTGCTCGGCGCCTTCGTCGCGCTCGCGCTCGGCGTCGCGATGACCGCCGTCATGCTGCTCGGTCTCGCCTCCGCCGCGGGCGCCCCCGGCGGGGAGGAGCTGGTCTCGCTGGTCGCCGCGCTCGGCACGGCGGGCGGGGTGAGCGCGTTCGTCTCGGCGTTCGTCGTCGCCTCCACCTACTCCTACGCCGTCGCCCGGCGCCATCGCGAACTCGGCCTGCTCCGCCTCGCCGGCGCCACCCGCGCGCAGGTCCGCCGTTCCGTACTCGCCGAGGCGCTGCTGCTCGGCGCGGGCGCCTCCGCCGCGGGCTGTCTGCTCGGCCGGATCGGCGCGCCCGCGTTCGTCGGGTGGCTGTCCGACGTCGGGATGGCCCCGCCCGGTTTCGCCCTCGCCCCGGCCGGCTGGCCGCTGCCCGCCGCGTTCGGCACCGGTCTGCTGGTCGCCCTCGCCGGTGTGGCCGTCGCCGCCCGCCGGGCCGGGCGGGTCGGACCGCTGGACGCCCTGCGCGCGGCCGACCTCGACACCGGCGTGCTGACCGCGGGCCGCCTGCTCACCGGGCTCGGGCTGCTGCTCACCGCCGCCGTCCTGGCCGGCACCGCGCTCGTCACCGACCCGGTCGACCTGCTGCACCGCAAGACGTACACCACCCAGCCGATGTGGCTGATCTCGGCGGTCGGCCTGCTCTCACCGCTGCTCGCCCCACCGCTGGTCCGCCTCCTGGGCCGCGTCGTGCCCCTGCGGCTCACCGGCTACGCGGGCCGTCTGGTGCCCGCCGGCGCCGCCGCGGCGGTCCGCCGGACGGGCGCGGTCGCCGCACCGGTGCTGGTCTCGGTCGCGCTGACGGGTTCGCTGGCGGGCGCGCTGGACACGGTGGCCGCCGCCCGCGCCGCCGAGACGCGGGCCCGCACCGCCGCCGACCTGGTCGTCGTACCGGCGCCCGGATCCGGGGACGCGCTGCTTGGCGCGCTGCGCGCCGTCCGGGGCGTGGCCGCGCTCTCCGCCACCGCGCCGACCGCGCTCGGCCTCGTCGAGCCGGACGGGGTGACCGTCCGCTCCGAGGCCCGGATGGCCGCCGACCCGGCGGGTCTGGCGGCCCTCGCCCGGCTGCCGCTGCTGGCCGGCTCGACGGCCGCGCTCGACGACGGCTCGCTGGTGCTGCCCGCCGAATGGGGGCGCACCCGTGTCGGCGAGCGGGTCCCGGTGGTGCGCGCCGACGGCAGCCGGACGACCCTGCGGGTGGCCGCCGTGCTGCGCGACGGGCTCGGCGACAACGGCCTGTACGTGACCGCCGCCAACGCCCCGGGCGCCCGCGTCGACCGCATCGAGGTCCGGCTCTCCGCCGCCGGCGACGCCGAAGCCGCCACCGGCGACGCCCGGGTGACCGCCCGGGTCGCCGACGTGCGCGCCGCCGCCCGGCCGTACGGCGCCACCGTGCTGACCCGGGAGGAGTGGCTCACCGCCGGGGCACCCACCGGGACGGCCTGGCTGCGGATCGCCCTGGTGCTCGGCCTGGCCCTCGTCTACACCGGCATCGCGCTCGCCAACACCCTGCTCACGGCCACCGCCGACCGCCGCCGCGAACTCGCCCTGCTCCGCCTGGCCGGAGCGACCCGCGCCCAGGTGGTGCGCCTGGTGACGGCCGAATCGGTGCTGGTGACGGCGGTCGGCGCGGTGCTCGGCTGCGCGGTCACGGCCGTCCAGCTCGGCTCGCTGTACGCCGCCTTGGCGGTGCTCCACGTGCCCGCGCCGCTCGTCCTCCCGTGGCGCCCGGTCGCCGTGGTGGCCGGCGGCGCGCTGCTGCTCGCCGCCGGGTGCGCCGCCCCGGCCGCCGCCTGGGCGCTGCGCTCCCGGCCGGTCACCGCCGCCGCGCGCTGAGGCCTCCGCCGCCTCCCGCGTCAGACCGCCGCCAGGCCCTCCGGCAGCACCTGTCCGCGCAGCTCCCGCAGCTCGCGGATCAGCGCCCGGACGGCGGCCGTCCCCGCCAGCTCCGGCGTCGTCACGTACCCGACGTACCGGCTCGGCGGCCGCGGCCCGAGGTCGGTGACCGCCAGCCCGGCGGGCGCGCCGAGCAGCGCCGTCCGGGGCATGATCGCCATCCCCAGGCCCTGGGACACCAGGGAGACGGCCACCGTGTCGTCCTCGACGTCGATGGTCGACGGCGGGATCCAGTCCTGCCGGTCCCACCAGTCGCGGGTGTACGAGCCGCAGTTCTCGTCCCAGTCGACCAGCGGCAGCCCGCGCGGCGCCGGATGGCCGGCCGGGTGCGCGAGCGCGTACGTCTCCTCGAACAGCCGGGCCGCGACCAGACCGGGGACGGGCGGCGGCGCGGCCGGGTCGAGGGTGGCGAGGCCCAGGTCGGCCCGGCCGTCGGCGACCTCACCGGCGGTGCCCCGGCCGAGCTCGCGGACGATCCGCACCTGCGGCGTGAGCCCCGGGTGGCGGGCGGTCAGCCGGGCGAGGACGGGCGGCAGCAGATGGGCGGCGACGCTGCGGAACGCGGCGATCCGCAGCACGCCGGTCACCTCCCCGGCCGCGTCCCCCGCCCCGGCTGCCCGGACCTCCGGGCCCATCGCCGCGAGCAGCCGCAGGACCCGCCGGGCGTACGCGACGGCCCGCTCGCCCGCCTCGGTGGGGCGCGCGCCGTGGCGCCCGCGCTCGAACAGCACCGCGCCGAGCTTCCGTTCGCAGGCGCGCACGGCGTGCGAGACGGCGGACTGGCTGCTGTCCAGGCGTGCGGCGGCGGCCGTGAACCCCTGCTCCTCCGCCACGGCGACCAGAACCCGCAGCTCGTGCGGGGCGAGATCGGTCATACGGGTGACGCTACCGGATCCATCGATCCTCTTCATGGAACGTCCCCGCCCATCGACGCCGCCCCCTGCCCGGGCCGGGCCCCGCTCCCTACGGTGATCACCACCGCCCGCCGACACCGTCTGGAGTCCCCGTGTCCCGCCCCACCGCCCGCGTCGTCCACCTCGTCTCCCGCCCCACCGGCGAGCCCACCGCCGACAACTTCGCCTTCCTCGACGAGACCGTCCCGCCCCTGGCCGCCGGTGAGGCACTGGTCGAGAACATCCACCAGTCCGTCGACCCGTACATGCGCGAGGAGATGGACGAGTCCGGCAGCTGGCAGCTGCACGCCCCGCTGGAGGGCCGCACCCTGGGCCGGATCGTGGAGTCCCGGACGCCCGCCCTGCCCCTCGGCACCCTGGTCCACCACCGCCGGGCCTGGCGCACCCTCTCCGTGGTCACCCCGGACGAGGCCACCGTCCTGCCGGACTTCGCGGGCGTGCCGCTCAGCGCCCACCTCGGCATCCTCGGCGGCACCGGGCTCTCCGCCTGGGTCGGCCTGACCCGGATCGCCCGGCTGCGGGCCGACGAGACGATCTTCATCTCGGCAGCCGCGGGCGGCGTCGGCACCGCGGCCGGCCGGATCGCCCGCCTGCTCGGCGCCGGCCGGATCGTCGGCAGCACCGGGTCCGCCGCCAAGGTCGCCCGCCTCACCGGGCACCTCGGCTTCGACGCCGCCTTCGACCACCACGACGCCCCGCTCGCCGACCGCCTGCGCGAGGCCGCCCCGGACGGCCTGCACGTCTACCTCGACAACGTCGGCGGCGACCACCTGGAGGCCGCCATCGGCGCGCTGCGCGACCACGGCCGGATCGCCTGGTGCGGCGCGGTCGCCCAGTACAACCACCTGCAGTCGCCGCCGCCCGCGCCGCGCAACCTGTTCGACGTGGTCGGCAAGAGCCTGCGGCTGGAGGGCTTCCTGGTCCGCAACCACCTCGACGCCCGCCCCGAGCTGTACGACTTCCTCGTCCCGCACCTGCGCTCCGGCGCCGTCACCTCGGACGAGACGGTCGTCCGGGGCTTCGAGAACGTCGTCGACGCCTTCCTCGGCATGCTCCGCGGCGCCAACACCGGCAAGATGATCGTCCAGCTCGCCGACGAACCGCGCTAGCGGACCTCGTCCGCGAGCCCGACCTCCGCGGCGGCCAGCCGGGCCGGGTCCGCGACCACCTCGAAGGCGGCCACCCGGCCGTCCGCGACGGTGAACCGCAGCAGCAGCCGCAGCCGCCCGTCCGGGGCGATCGCCGCCCCGACCGCGCCGTCCACCAGCACCGGCACCCCGAACCGCGCCCGCCGCCCGATCACCCGGGTCTCCCCGGCCACCGCCTCGGCGCCGCGCAGCACGACGGCGCGACCGGCGGGCAGCGCGGCCGGGTCGGCCCGGCGCACCACGTCCGGCGCGAGCACGGCGAGCAGGGCGTCCAGGTCACCCCCGCGCGCGGCGGCCAGGAACGCCTCCACCACCACCCGGTCCCCCGTCCCCCGCTCCTCCCCGGCGCCCCTGACCCGCTGCCTGGCCCGGCTCGCCAGCTTCTTGGCGGCCACCGTGTTCCGCCCGACGATCGGCCCGATCTCCTCGAACGGCACCGCGAAGCCGTCGTGCAGCACGAACGCGACCCGCTCGGCCGGGCCCAGCCGGTCCAGTACGACCAGCATCGCCCGGCCCACCTCCTCGACCAGCTCGGCCTCCGCCTCGGGCCCGTCCACCACCCCCTCGATCCCCTCGACCCCCTCGACCAGTACTGGCTCGGTCCGCCGCGCCCGCAGCACGTCCAGGCAGATCCGCGACACGACGGTGGTCAGCCACCCCGGCAGGTTCTCGACCTCCGCCGCGTCCACCCGCTCCAGCCGCAACCAGGCCTCCTGCACGGCGTCCTCCGCCTCCGCCGTCGAACCCAGCATCCGCCGCGCCACCGCCCCCAGCCGCCCCCGCTCGGCCTCGAACCGCACCGCCAGCTCCTCGCGCCCGTCCATCGGTCACCTTTCCGCCCGCACCCGCGTCACGGGACTGACGACGCCCACCCCTCGAAGGTGACCGGGAGACCCCTCATGCCCACCCTGCTCCACCTGGACTCCAGCGCCGGCCCGACCGACCGCTCCGTCAGTCGCCGCCTGACCGCCCGCTTCGCCCACGCCTGGCAGGCCCGCCACCCGGACGCCCACTACCGCTACCGCGACCTCGCCGCCGACCCGGTGCCCCTGATCGGCGCCGGCTACGCCTCCCTCGGCGTGCGCGTCGAACGCCAGGCCGCCCCGGTCCCGCTCGCCGACGTCCCTTCCCTCGCCACGACCCCTTCCGAGCACCACGAGTGGTCCCTCACCCACCCCCTGATCACCGAGCTCCACTCGGCCGACACGCTTCTCCTCGGCGTCCCGATGTACAACTTCACGGTCCCCGCCGCCCTCAAGGCCTGGATCGACCGCATCACCTTCCCCGGCGCCCACACCGGCCGCCTCACCGCCACCCGCGTCATCGTCGTCACCGCCCGCGGCGGCGGCTACGGCCCCGGCACCCCGCGCGAGCCCTTCGACTTCCAGACCCCGTACCTGCGCGCCTGGTTCACCGAACACCTCGGCATCCCGGACGCCGGCCTCCGCTTCATCCACGCCGAACTCACCCGCGCCGCCGACATCCCCGCCCTCACCCCCTACCGCGACCTCGCCACCACCTCCCTCACCACCGCCCGCACCACCCTGGCCGCCCTCGCCACCGCCTGAGCACGCCGAAGGGCCGACGGGAACACCCGTCGGCCCTTCTCCACTTCCCCCTACCGCCCGCCCCACGGCTCGTCCGTCGGCACGATCTCCCGCCCCAGCGGCGTCAGCGACACCGGGATGAGCTTGAGGTTCGCCCACCCGAACGGGATCCCGATGATCGACAGGAACAGCGGAATGCTGGTGATCAGGTGCATCAGCGCCAGCCACCACCCCGCGAAGATCAGCCAGATCACGTTCCCGATGCACGACGGCGCCCCGGCGTCCGGCCGCTCGACGGCCGTCCGCCCGAACGGCCAGATCACGAACCCCGCCAGCCGGAAGGACGCGATGCCGAAGGGAATGGTGATGATCAGAACGCAGCAGATGATGCCGGCGACCACATAGCCGATCGCCATCCAGAACCCGCAGAAGACCAGCCAGAGCACATTCAGTACGAACCCGATCACCTTCATGCCTGGCACCTTCTCACGTACGACGGTTCACCCCTACGACCAGCGGATTCCCGCCGGTCCACGTGTCTACGCCCCTGGGTGACCGGGTTCAGGGACCGCTCGGGGTGCCTCCCATCCTTACGGAGGAGGGCCTTCCGCTGAACGGAGGAAGCAGCGGGAGTCAGAGCGGGGTGACGGCCTTGAGGACGAGGAGGAGGGCCACGGCGGCGTTGAGGGCGGAGAGGGCGGAGGCGGCGGTGCCGAGGGCGGCGACGAGGGCGGCGAGGCCGGCGGGGGTGAGGGCGGGGGGCCAGTTGCGGGTGGTGGGGACGGGGCCGAGGAGGGCGGCGACGCGGCGGGGGACGGGGCCCGGGGCCGCGAAGGCGGGGAAGGCCGCGTAGGCGGCGGGCGGGCGGTGGGAGGCGAGGGCGGCGCGGGCGACGGCGCGGGCGGTGACCCGCCGGTCGCCGACGGCCTGCGCGGACTCCTCGTCCGCCCAGCGCTCCGCGCTGTAGGCGACGGCGCGCTCCAGCGGGCGCAGGAACGGGTTGACGCAGCCCGCGAGCTGGGTGGCCAGCAGGTGGCGGTGGTGCCGGTGGGTGAGGTGGGCGCGTTCGTGGGCGAGCAGGGCGGCGCGCTCGTCCTCGGCGAGGCCCGCCAGCATGCCGGTGGAGACGACGACCCGGCCGGGCGAGCGCGGCGAGCCGGGGAGCGCGTAGGCGTACGGGGCCGGGTCGGGCAGCAGGGCGACGTCGGACGAGCCGGGCAGCGCGCGGCCGAGGGCGCGCCGGGCGCGGGCGCGGATCCGCAGGTGGCGGACGAGGGTGCGGCCGACCGCGAGCAGGACGGCGCCGAGGGCGAGCAGTGCCGCCGTGCCGACGGTCTCGTGGTACGGCAGGGCGGCCCGGACCTCGGGGTCGGACCAGCTGTCGGGCAGCGGGTTGCCGGGGATCTGCGCGGTGCCGACGACGCCGATCAGCGCCAGGCAGACCGCGCTGCACAGGGCCATGACGATGCTGATCGCGGTGAGCAGCCGGGCGGCGCCGCGCGGGTGGAGGTGCTGCTCGGTGAGGCGGGCGATGGGCAGCGCCGTCAGCGGCAGGAAGAGGGGAAGGAAGACGAAGACGCCCACGGTGAGGAGGTCAGCCTTCGCGGTCGGCGGCCGGGGCGCAGGCGCCGTCGAGCAGGGTGCGCAGCAGCTCCTCGTCGTGCGGGAGGAGCGCGGTCACGAAGCTGGCGAGCACGGCGTCCCGGTCGGGCTCGCCGTCGAGGACGCGGCGCATCCGCAGCGCGGCGAGGCCGGCCGCGTCCGAGGAGGCCTGCCAGAGGTAGGAGCGGCCGGAGCGGGTGCGGGTGACGGCGTCCTTGGCGTGCAGCCGGGAGAGGATGGTCATCACGGTGGTGTAGGCGAGGTCGCCGTCGAGGCGTTCCTGGACCCAGCCCGCGGTGACGGGGACGGGCGCCCGCTGGAGCACGGCCAGCACCTGCGCCTCCAGTTCGCCCTGGCCGCGCCGCCGGGCCCGCGGGTCTCCGGCCACCGGGCTGTTGGTGTCCCCCGCCTCCTCGGCGGTGTCCTCTGCGGTGTCCTCTGCCATGCCGGTCATCCTAACGAGAAGGTAAAGGACCCGGAATCAGACGTGTGGTTCGCGGGCGTTCTGCCGCCGGTCGATCTCGGTGATCTCGGGGTGGTGGAGGTCGAAGGCCGGGGATTCGGAGCGGACCCTGGGCAGCGTGACGAAGTTGTGCCGGGGCGGCGGGCAGGAGGTGGCCCACTCCAGGGAGCGGCCGTAGCCCCACGGGTCGTCGACGGTGACCCGCCGCCCGTACCGGGCGGTGTGCCAGACGTTGTAGAGGAACGGCAGGGTGGAGATCCCGAGCAGGAAGGAGCCGATGCTGGAGACGGTGTTGAGCGTGGTGAAGCCGTCCGAGGCGAGGTAGTCGGCGTAGCGGCGGGGCATGCCCTCGGCGCCGAGCCAGTGCTGGACGAGGAAGGTGGTGTGGAAGCCGACGAAGAGGGTCCAGAAGTGGATCCGGCCGAGCCGCTCGTCGAGCATCCGGCCGGTGAACTTGGGCCACCAGAAGTGGAAGCCGGCGAACATCGCGAAGACCACCGTCCCGAACACCACGTAGTGGAAGTGCGCGACGACGAAGTACGAGTCGGAGACGTGGAAGTCGATCGGCGGCGCGGCGAGCAGCACCCCGGTGAGGCCGCCGAACAGGAAGGTGACCAGGAAGCCGACGGCCCACAGCATCGGTGTCTCGAAGCTGAGCGAGCCCCGCCACATGGTGCCGATCCAGTTGAAGAACTTCACCCCGGTGGGCACCGCGATCATCATCGTCATGATCGAGAAGAACGGCAGCAGCACCTGCCCCGTGACGAACATGTGGTGCGCCCAGACGGTGATCGACAGGCCGGTGATGCCGATGGTCGCGCCGATCAGGCCGGTGTAGCCGAAGATCGGCTTGCGGCTGAACACCGGGATGATCTCGGTGATGATGCCGAAGAACGGCAGCGCGATGATGTAGACCTCCGGGTGCCCGAAGAACCAGAACAGGTGCTGCCAGAGCAGCGCCCCGCCGTTGGCCGCGTCGAAGACGTGCGAGCCGAAGCGGCGGTCCGACTCCAGGCAGAGCAGCGCGGCCGCCAGGACCGGGAAGGCGAAGAGCACCAGGACGGCGGTCAGCAGGATGTTCCAGACGAAGATCGGCATCCGGAAGAGCGTCAGCCCGGGAGCCCGGAAGCAGACGATCGTGGTGACGAAGTTGACCGAGCCCATGATGGTGCCGAAGCCGGAGAGGGCCAGGCCCATGATCCACAGGTCGGCGCCGAGGCCCGGGGAGCGGTCCAGGCCGTTCAGCGGCGCGTAGGCGAACCAGCCGAAGTCGGCCGCGCCGTCCGGGGTGAGGAAGCCGAAGACGACGATCAGCGAGCCGAACAGGTACAGCCAGTAGGCGAGCGCGTTCAGCCGGGGGAAGGCGACGTCGGGGGCGCCGAGCTGCAGCGGCATGATCCAGTTGGCGAAGCCGGCGAACAGCGGGGTCGCGAACATCAGCAGCATGATCGTGCCGTGCATGGTGAAGAGCTGGTTGAACTGCTCGTTGGAGAGCAGTTGCAGCCCGGGGCGGGCCAGCTCGATCCGCATCAGCATCGCCATCAGCCCTCCGAACAGGAAGAACAGGAAGGAGGTGGTGATGTAGAGGGTGCCGATCCGCTTGTGGTCGGTGGTGGTGAGCCAGCCGACCAGGGCCCCGCCCCGTCGGCGGCGGGCGGCGCGGCGGCGTTGCGACCGGGTCGTGCGCGACGGGTGCGGGGGCGGCTGCTCCACGGTGTCCTGCGGCAGGAGGGTCACGTGCTGCGCCTTCCGGGTCCGGGGCAGGGGTCGGACCACCTGTACCGGCCGGCCGGGCGTGGCGGACGGGGGCACGCGGGGGCGCGCGCGGCGGCTCACCCGAACAGCGGGCGGTCACCCGAACAGGCGCGGCCCGGTTGCCCGGCCCCGGCCGGGATCGGACGGTCGAAGTCCGCACGTCTCTCCGCACACCTGTCCGGGAGCGCCTGTCCGGCCCCGGCGTCCGGTCCTGGAGGAAACCCATGAGCAGCACGTCGTCCCCGCCGCCCGGCCAGCCGCCCCCGGAACAGCCCGGGGCGGACCAGCCCCGGGTGGACCAGCCCCCGCCCTGGCAGCACGGCACCGGCCGGCCGCCACCGCCGCCCTCGCACCACCACTTCCGCGAGTGGGCGCCCGGCTTCGTGGTGTTCGCGGGTGTCCTGATGCTCATCAACGGCATCATGGAGGTGCTGCGGGGCATCATGGCGGTTCACGAGGACGAGGTCTTCCTGACCACCAACCGCTACGTCTTCCGCTTCGACCTCACCGGCTGGGGCTGGATCCACATCGTCGTCGGCGCGCTGGTCGCGGTGGTCGGCGCCTTCCTCCTCAAGGGCGCCGCCTGGGCGCGGTACGCCGGTATCGTCCTCACCGCGGTGAGCGCCATCGACGCGTTCCTGTCGATGCCGTACTACCCGGGCTGGTCGATCGTGGTGATCGCGCTGGACGTGTTCATCATCTGGGCCCTCTGCGTCTACCGGCCCGCGGAGGCCGGTCACTGACCCCCGCTGCCGCCGTCCGGCCCCGTACCGCGTACGGGACCGGACGGCGCCGCGTACCGGACCGGAGCGTCAGGCCCGGTCCCGCTGGGTGAGCGCGATGCAGAGCAGCACCACCACCGCCGTCACCGGGGCGGCGGCCGGCAGCTCCTCGCCGAGCAGCAGCACCGACCAGACGAGCGTGACCAGCGGCTGGGCCAGCTGGAGCTGACTCGCCCGCGGGACCCCGATCAGCGCCATCCCCCGGTACCAGACCACCATGCCGCCGAACTGCGAGACCGCGGCGGTGTACAGCAGCCCGGCCACCGCCTTCGCCCCGGGGCCGCCGGACGGCAGCGGCTCGGACGCCGGCGCCACCGCCGCGGTCAGCGCGGTGACCGGGAGCGCGGCGACCACCGCCCAGCCGATCACCTGCCAACCGGGCAGCTCCCGGGAGATCCGCCCGCCCTCCGCGTACCCGGCCGCGCAGACCAGCAGCGCCGCGAACAGATGGAGGTCGGCGAGGCCGGGCCGCCCGTGGCTCCGCAGCAGCGTGAACCCGAGCACCGCCACCGCCCCGGTCAGCGCCGCGCCCCAGAACAGCCGGGACGGACGGCGGCCGTCCCGGCGGGAGCGCACGGCCGCGACGGCGGCGGTGGCCAGCGGCAGCAGACCGATGACGACGGCCGAGTGCGCGGTCGTGGAGGTGCGCAGGGCGAGCGTGGTGAGCAGCGGGAAGCCGAGCACACAGCCGGCCGCGACCACCAGCAGGCCGGGCCAGTGGCGGCGCTCGGGCAGCGGGACGCGGGCGGCGGCGAGGCAGAGTGCGGCGAGCAGGCCGGCCAGCACGCCGCGCAGCCCGGTGGCCGTCCAGGGGCCGAAGCCGGTCAGCGCCCAGGCGGTGGCGGGGAAGCTGAAGGAGAAGGAGAGGACGCCCAGGGCGGCCAGCGCGGTGCCCGGGCCCCTCGAGGCGGCGGGCGCCGTGGCGGGTCGTACCGCTACCGCCGGAGAGGGCGTAGCGCTATCTTGTGCTCTCATGAACGAGCGTAGCAGTGTGGCCGAACTCGCCGACCGTCTGCGCCGCGAGGTCGAGCGCTACCCGGATGGGCGGAAGCTGCCGTCGAGCCGGGCGTTGATGGAGCGCCACCAGGTCAGCCCGGGAACGGTGTCGCGCGCCATCGCCGTGCTGGCCGCCGAGGGCCTGGTGGTCTCCCGCCCGGGCGCCGGGGTGTTCCGGACGGCGGCCTTCGCGGGCGGTCCGGGCACCGGGACGCCCGGCGCCGCCCGTCCCGGCGACCTCTCCTGGCAGGAGATCGCGCTCAGCACCGACACCGGCCCGCGCGATCTGCTGGCCGCCCCGGTGTTCGCCACCCTGCGTGTGCCGCCGCCCGACGTCGTCGACCTCAACAGCGGCTACCCGCACGCCTCGCTGCTGCCCGAGCGCCTGCTCGCCGCCGCCCTCGGCCGGGCCGGGCGGCGGCCGGGCGCCTGGGAGCGCCCGCCCACCGACGGCCTCACCGAGCTGCGCGGCTGGTTCGCCCGCGACATCGGCGGCCACGGCGGGCCGATCGCCACCGGGGACGTGCTGATCACCTCCGGCGGGCAGGGCGGCCTCACCGTGGCGATGCGCTCGCTCGCCGCGCCCGGTGCGCCGGTCCTGGTGGAGTCGCCGACGTACTCGGGGATCCTGGCGGTCGTCCGGGCGGCCGGACTGCGGCCCGTCCCGGTGCCGGTCGACGCCGACGGGGTGCGCACCGACCTGCTGGCGGACGCCTTCGCGGCCACCCGGGCGCGGGTCTTCGTCTGCCAGCCGCTGTTCCAGAACCCGACCGGCGCGGTGCTCTCCCCCGAGCGCCGGGGCGAGGTGCTGCGGATCGCCCGGGCGGCGGGCGCGTTCGTGGTCGAGGACGACTTCGCCCGGCTGCTGGTCCACGCGGACGCCCCCGCGCTGCCGCGCCCGCTCGCCGCCGAGGACCGCGACGGGGTGGTGGTGCACCTGCGCTCGCTGACCAAGGCCGCCTCGCCCAACCTGCGGGTCGGCGCGCTCACCGCGCGCGGGCCGGCGCTCGCCCGGCTGCGCGCGACCCAGGTGGTGGACACCTTCTTCGTGCCCCGGCCGCTGCAGGAGGCGACGCTGGAGCTGGTCGCCGACCCCGGCTGGGCCCGTCATCTGCGCACCCTCGCCGGCGAGCTGCGCGACCGCCGCACCGCCGCCGTCACCGCCCTGCACCGCGAGCTGCCGGGCCTGCTCGGCGGCCACCGGCCCGGGGGCTACCACCTGTGGCTGCGGCTCCCGGACGGCGTCGACGACGGCGCCCTCACCGAGGCCGCCCTGCGGGCCGGGGTCCAGGTGACCCCGGGCCGCCCGTACCACGCCGCCGAGCCGCCGGCCCCGCACCTGCGGCTGAGCTACGCGTCCGCCGAGAGCTCCGCCCAGGTGGCGGAGGGCGTGCACCGCCTGCGGCTGGCCTTCGAGGAGGTCGCGGGCTGACGACGGGCCGTGCGGCCCCAGGGGCCGCGGCCGACAGGCTGGTCGGGTCCTCCCGCCCGGTGCGGTCCCGTAGAGAGGGCCTACCCCCGGTGGAGGGCCTACCCCCGGTAGCCCGCCATCCGCTCCAGCCGGGCGATCCGCTCGGCCATCGGCGGGTGGGTGGAGAAGAGCTTCGTGCCGGCCTCGCCCGGCCGGAACGGGCTGGCGATCATCATGTGGCTGGCGGTCTGGATCTGCGGCTCCGGCGGCAGCGGCAGCTGCCGGGTGCCGGCGTCCAGCTTGCGCAGCGCGCTCGCCAGGGCGAGCGGGTCGCCGGTGATCCGGGCGCCGTCGGCGTCAGCCTGGTACTCGCGGGAGCGGCTGACGGCCAGCTGGATCAGCGAGGCGGCGACCGGGCCGAGGATCATGATCGCGAGCATCCCGAACAGGCCGGGACCGTCGTCGTCCTCGCTGCGGCCGAACGGGATCAGCCAGGCGAAGTTGACCAGGAACATCACCACCGAGGCGAGCGCCCCCGCCACCGAGGAGATCAGGATGTCGCGGTTGTAGACGTGGCTCAGCTCGTGGCCCAGGACGCCGCGCAGCTCCCGCTCGTCGAGCAGCTGCAGGATGCCGTCGGTACAGCAGACCGCGGCGTTGCGCGGGTTGCGGCCGGTGGCGAAGGCGTTCGGGGCCGGGGTCGGCGAGATGTAGAGCCGGGGCATCGGCTGGCGGGCCGCGGTGGAGAGCTCGCGGACGATCCGGTACAGCTGCGGGGCCTCGATCTCGCTCACCGGGCGGGCGCGCATGGCGCGCAGCGCGAGCTTGTCGCTGTTCCAGTAGGCGTAGGCGTTGGTGCCGAGGGCGACCATGAGGGCGATCACGAAGCCCGTGCGGCCGAAGAAGCTGCCGATCACCAGGATCAGCGCCGAGAGGCCGCCGAGCAGGGCGGCGGTCCTCAGTCCGTTGTGCGGGCGGTGCACGGCTGGCCCTCCAATGGTGCGTGGGGAAGCCCTTTCTGCCTCGTCCCTCCTGCCCGCTCAACGGGCGGGGCCGGGGGCCTTGTTCCCTTGTGACCAGCGCGACACCCGGCCGGGTGACCCGCCCGCACCGCCCGCCACCTCGGCACACGTCCGGGGCGGGGGCCGGGACGGGGTCAGAACAGCGAGCCGCCCACCACCTGGAGCACCAGTTGCGGGGCCACCGAGAGCACCACGGCCGCCGAGGCGGTGAGCCCCAGGGTGGCCGTCAGCGACACCGGCAGGCGCCGCTCGGGGGCCGGGGTCCCGGCCGCGGCCTCCTCCGCCGGGGCGAACAGCCGGGCGGTCCAGAGCAGGTAGTAGTACAGGGCGACGACCACATTGACGGCCATCACCACGGCCAGCCAGCCCAGCCCGGCGTCGACGGCGGCGCGGAACACCACCACCTTGCCGAACAGGCCGATCACGCCCGGGGGCAGTCCGGCCAGGCAGAGCAGGAAGAAGGCCAGCGCCAGCGCCGTCCAGCGGTCGCGGGCGAACAGGCCGCGGAAGTCGTCCACGCTGGTCCCGGCCCTGCGGCCGACCGCCGCCACCACACCGAAGGCGCCGAGGTTGACCACGCCGTAGATCAGCGCGTACGCGGCGGTGGCGCCCAGCGGGTCGGTCGCGGTGGGCGCGTAGCCGGCCGCGGCCAGCGGCACCAGCAGGTAGCCGGCCTGGCCCACCGAGGACCAGGCGAGCAGCCGGACCGCGCTGTGGCGGGTGTCGAAGCGCTGGCGCAGCGCGCCCACGTTGCCGACCGTCATGGTGACGGCGGCCAGCACCGCGAGCGTCAGGCCCCAGGTGTGGGCGTAGGGGCGGAAGGCGATCGTGGTGGCCAGCGCCAGACCGGCCAGACCGGCCGCCTTGCCGACCACCGAGAGGTAGCCGGCCACCGGCAGCGGGGCGCCGGTGTAGGTGTCCGGGACCCAGAAGTGGAACGGGACGGCGGCGACCTTGAAGGCGAAGCCGACCAGGGTGAGCACGGCGCCCGCCTCGGCCAGCGGCTTCAGCTGCGCGGGCGCCTGCTCCAGGCCGGTGGCGACGGCGCCCAGGTGCAGGCTGCCGCTCGCCGCGTAGACGAAGCCGACGCCGAGCAGCATCACGGCGGTCGCGGTGACGGAGGAGACGAAGAACTTCAGCGCGGCCTCGGCGCCCCGGCCGTCCCGGCGCAGCGCGACCAGGGCGAAGGCGGGCAGCGAGGCCACCTCCAGGGCGATCACCAGGGTGGCGAGGTCGCGGGAGGCGGGCAGCAGGGCGGCACCGGTGGCACTGGAGAGCAGCAGGAACCAGTACTCGCCGCCGGGCAGCTTCTCGTCCTCCACGGTGTGGGCGGACAGCAGCGCGGCGATCAGCGCGCCGCCGAGCGCGAGCAGCTGGAAGACCAGCGCGAAGTGGTCGGCGACGTAGGAGCAGCCGGCGTTGTCAGTGGCTCCTGTTACGTTCTGCGCACAGAAGGTGGCCCGGGGTGATCCCCCGGTGAGCGGGAGGAGCGAGATGAGCGCGAGGGCGAGTCCGGCGGCGGTGAGCCGGCCCAGCCACTTCTTGTGCTGCGCGGGCAGGAAGAGGTCGGTGACCAGCACGGCGAGGGCCGCCGCGGCGGCGATCAGCGGGGGTGCGATCGCCACCCAGTCCACGGACTGGATCAGGCTGCCCGGGTTGGCGACGGCGAGGGAGGTCACAGTGGTCTGCCCCGTGGAGTGAGGTCCGAGTGCGGTGCCGAGCATGATCAGCCACCCCCGAGGAGGTGTTTGACGGCGGGGTCGGAGAGGCCGAGCAGCAGCGCGGGCCAGAGACCGGCGAGCAGGGTGAGGGCGGCCAGCGGCGTCCAGCTGACGGCCTCGTACGGGCGCAGGTCGGCGAGCTCGGCCACCGGGGCGGGCTGCTTCGGGTCGCCCATGCAGACGCGCCTGACCACGATCAGCAGGTACGCGGCGGTGAGGAGGGTGCCGAGACCGGCCAGGACCATGTAGGTGACGAACGCGGGGCGCGAGAGGCCGTCGGCCGGGTCGAACGCGCCGAACATCGCGAGCAGCTCACCCCAGAAGCCGGCCAGCCCGGGCAGGCCGAGGCTGGCGACGGCGGCGAAGGCGAGCAGCGCGCCCAGCCGTGGCGCCCGTCCGTAGAGGGCGGCGCCGGTGGCGCCGGAGAGGGTGTCGAGGTCCGCCGTGCCGTAGCGGTCCTTGAGTGCCCCGACGACGAAGAACAGCAGGCCGGTGATCAGACCGTGCGCGATGTTGGCGAACAGCGCGCCGTTGACGCCGACCGGGGTGAGGGAGGCGATGCCCAGCAGGACGAAGCCCATGTGGCCGACGGAGGAGTAGGCGATCAGGCGCTTGAGGTCGCCCTTGGCCCCGCGCCGTGCGAGCGCGAGGCAGGCCAGCGAGCCGTAGACGATGCCGACGGCGGCGAACGCGCCCAGGTAGGGGGCGAGCGTCGTGGTGCCGTCGGGGACGACCGGGAGGAGGACGCGGACCAGGCCGTAGGTCCCCATCTTCAGCAGCACGCCGGCGAGCAGTACGGAGCCGACGGTCGGGGCCGCCGTGTGCGCGTCCGGGAGCCAGCTGTGCAGCGGCCAGGCGGGGGCCTTGACCGCGAGCCCGACCATGATCGCCAGCGCGGCGATCACCTGGGTGGAGTGGCTCAGGCCGGAGCCGTGGGCGGCGGCGAGGGCCTGCATGTCGAAGGTGCCCGCCTTGCCGCCGACCAGCAGGAAGCCGAGCAGCATCACGGCCGAGCCGAGCAGCGTGTACAGGATGAAGCGGTTGGCGGCCGGCACCTTCGCCCCGCTGCCCCAGCGGGCGATCAGGAAGTACATCGGGATCAGCACGATCTCGAAGGCCAGGAAGAAGAGCAGGAGGTCCAGCACCGCGAAGGTGGCGAGCATGCCGACTTCGAGGAGGAGGAACAGCCCGACGAAGGCCCGCGCGGACGGGACCCCCTCCCCGGAGGGCAGCCGCCGCTCCGAGTACAGCGCGCAGAGGAAGGTGAGCAGCGAGGTCAGGACGATCAGCGGCAGCGAGACGCCGTCCACGCCGAGGTGGAAGCGCACGCCGATGGCCGGGATCCAGGACACGTCGGTGGTGGCCTGCATCCGGGCGGGCTCGTCGTGGTCGAAGCCTGCGGCCAGGACGACGGTGAGCACCAGGACGGCGCCGGTCAGCACGGTGCTGAAGCGCAGCGCGCGGCGGTCGGCGGCGGCCGGGTCCGTGCCGAACACCGGGGCCAGGGTGAGCGCGGCGCCGAGCAGCGGCAGCACCAGGAGGGCGATGAGGACCGCGTTCATCGGGGGCTCCTAGCGACAACCACGACAGCGGACGGGGAAGGGAGGTACGGCATCGGCTACACCGCCACCAGGACGGCCAGCAGGACGACGCCGGCGAGCAGCGCGCTGAGGTAGGTCTGCGCGTTGCCGGTCTGGGCGAGCCGCACGGCGCGGCCGAGCAGGCCCGCCCCGGCGCCGGCGCCGCGCACGTACGTCTCCACGACCTCGCGGTCGAGGAAGCGGACGAGCCGGGCGGCGGCCTCGACCGGGCGGACGAACAGCGCGCTGTAGAGCCGGTCGACGCCGAAGCCGTGCCGGGCCGGGCCGAACAGCGGGCCGAGCAGGGCGCGCCTGGGGTCGGCGACGACCACGTCGGCGGCCGGGGCTCCGTCCTGCTCGGGCACCCGGGCGGTGGCCGAGCGCCAGGCCCCGTAGGCCAGCAGCGCGCCGACCACGGCGAGGCCGGTGCCGATCACGGCGGTGACCGCGGAGGGCCGCAGCGAGCCGCCGTCCAGCAGCGCGGGCAGCCAGTCCGAGCGCAGGCCGGCGACGCCGAAGCCCATGGTCGGCACGGCGAGCACCCAGAGCGGCCAGCGCATCGCGGGCGGCTCGGCGACGGCCGGGTCGGCCTCGTCGAGCTCGGGCGAGTACGGCGCGCCGGCCTCGTGGTCGCCGACGACCGTGCCCCGGTCGGCGGCGGGCAGCACCGCGGGCGCCGCCGCGGCCGCGCCGGCCGGGCTGTGGAAGGCGACCAGGAACAGCCGGGCCGCGTAGGCCGCCGTGAGCAGCGCGGTGAGTCCGGCCGAGATCAGCACGATCCAGCCGGCCGCCTGCGGCACCGCCGAGGCGGGGCCGAGGCCGTTGGTCAGCGCCTCGCCGTTGGCGGCGTGCTCGGCGGCGGTCAGCACCGCCTCCTTGCTGAAGAAGCCGGCGAACGGCGGCAGGCCGACCAGGGCGACCAGCGCGATGCCCATCGTCCAGTAGGCGTCCGGGACGCGCTTGCGCAGCCCGGGGATCCGGGACATCGCGGAGATCGAGTTGGTGTGCGCGGCGTGGATCACCACACCGGCCGCGAGGAACAGCAGTGCCTTGAACGCGCCGTGGCTGACCAGGTGGAACACCGAGGCCTGGCGGTCGCCGCTGGCCAGCGCACCGGCCATGTAGCCGAGCTGGCCCACGGTCGAGTAGGCGAGCACCCGCTTGAGGTCGTCCTGGGCGAGCGCGCAGAGCGCCGAGCCGATCATCGTCACGGCGGCCATCACCGCCAGCACGACCAGCGCCGCGCCGGAGAGCAGGAAGACCGGCAGCAGCCGGGCCACCAGGTAGATGCCGGCCGCGACCATGGTGGCGGCGTGGATCAGCGCGGAGACCGGCGTCGGGCCGGCCATCGCGTCCGGGAGCCAGGTGTGCAGCGGGAACTGCGCGCTCTTGCCGGCCACCCCGGCCAGCAGCAGCAGCGCGACCAGCGTCGGGTGGCCGAGCCGCCCCTCGGTGGCGGCCCGCAGCACGTCCTCGATCCGGAAGCTCCCGGTGTCGGCGCCCAGCAGGAAGATGCCGAACAGGAACGGCACGTCGCCGAGCTTGGTGACCAGGAAGGCCTTGAGCGAGGCGGAGCGGGCGTCCTCGGTCTCCCAGTGGTGGCCGATCAGGAAGTACGAGCAGATGCCCATGACCTCCCAGCCGACCAGCAGCACGACCAGGTCGCCGGAGTAGACGACCAGGAACATCGCCGCCGTGAACAGCGAGACCAGCGCCGCGTACGAGGGGTAGCGCGGGTCGTCCTTGAGGTACGCGGTCGAGTAGACCTGCACACAGGTGGCGACCAGGCCGACCAGCACCGAGATCAGCGAGCTGAAGCCGTCCAGGTGGATCGCGAGCGCGATGTCCGGCCCGCCGGTCGGGGTGAGCCGGGTGCCGGCGTCCAGCACCTGGCCGCTGCCGAGCTGGAGCGCGACGACCAGGGCGAGCACCGCCGAGACGGCGACCGGCACGATCGCCAGCGGCCGGGCGAGGCCGGGCGCGCGCTTGCCGACGGCCAGGGTGGCCGCCGCGCCGAGCGCGGGCAGCGCGGGAACGAGGGCGGGCAGGGCGAGGTTCATGCGGCGGCCCGGCCCTTCAGCGCCTCGGCTCCGGCCGGCGCCCCGTCGACGTCGGCGGTGGACTCGGCCGGGTCGCCGAGCGCGGTGGCCCGGTCGATGTCCGCGGTGCCCCGGGCCCGGAACAGCAGCAGGACGATGGCGAGCCCGAGGCCGATCTCGGCGGCGGCGACGGTGATGGTGAACAGGGTCAGCGCCTGCCCGGCGTGCAGCGAGTCGCGCAGCCAGGCGTCGAAGGCGACGAGGTTGAGGTTGACGGCGTTGAGCATCAGCTCGACGGACATCAGCACCAGGATGACGTTGCGCCGGGCGAGCACGCCGTAGACGCCGATGCTGAACAGCAGCGCGGCGAGGACGACGGGGTAGGCGAGGTGCATCAGCCCTCCTGCTCGGTGGTGGTCGGCGCAGGCTCCGCCGAAACCTCGGGCGCAGGCACGGGCGCGGACCGGGCGACCGGCCCGTTGGAGCCCACCGGCCGCCCGGCCCGGATCCGCCCGGCCCGCGGCGCCGGCACCCGCCGGCCGCTGCCGCGCGACAGCACGATCGCGCCGACCAGCGCGGCCAGCAGCAGCACCGAGAGCGCCTCGAAGGGCAGCACCCAGGTCCGGAACAGGCTCGCGCCGGTCACCGCCGTCGAGCCGCCGCCCGCGCCGAGGTCGATCCAGGACGTCCGGAAGGCGTCCACGACCAGCGTCACCAGCGTCCCGGCCGAGGCCAGCGCGACCACCAGGGCGACCCAGCGGTTCTTGGAGTCGGCGTCCGGCGAGCGTCCGATCGGCGCCTTGGTGAGCATCAGCCCGAACAGCACCAGGACGACCACCGAGCCGAGGTAGATCAACACCTGCACCCAGGCGATGAACTCGGCGGTGAGCAGCAGGAACTCCACGGCCAGTCCGCCGAGCGCGGCCACCAGCCAGAGCGCGGCGTGCACCAGCTGCTTGGTGGTGACGGCGACCAGGGCCGAGCCGAGCACGGCGATGCCGACCAGCAGGAAGACGATCTCCACCCCGGTCGGGGAGAGGAACGAGCGCGCGGCCGGGTCCAGCGACCCGGTCGCGGCGAGCAGGGTGGCGGCGCCCTTCACGCGTCACCACCGTTCTGCGCCGTCTCCGCTTCCTCCGCCGCCCTGGCCGCGGCGGCCGCCAGCTTGTCGGCGGCCTTGCGCGCGGTGGCGATCTCCTTGGGCTCCTCGGCCGCCGGATCCAGTGCCGGCGGCACCGGCACCGTCCACATCCACTCCCGCAGCCGGTCCCGCTCGTGGGTCAGCTCCAGGATGTCGGTCTCCGCGTACTCGAACTCGGGCGACCAGAACAGCGCGTCGAAGGGGCACACCTCGATGCAGATCCCGCAGTACATGCAGAGCGAGAAGTCGATGGCGAAGCGGTCCAGCACGTTGCGGGTGCGGGCGCGCGCGTTCGGGTCGGCGGCCGGCAGCGTCTCCTTGTGGGAGTCGATGTAGATGCACCAGTCCGGGCACTCACGGGCGCAGAGCATGCAGACCGTGCAGTTCTCCTCCAGCAGCGCGATCACGCCGCGCGAGCGCGGCGGAAGGACCGGCTGCACGTCCGGGTACTGCGCGGTGATGCTCTTCTTCGTCATCGTCCGCAGGGTGACGGCCAGGCCCTTGGCCAGGCCCGCACCGGGGAAACTCATGAGATCGCCACCTTGATGATGCCGGTGAGGGCCAGCTGGACGAGGGCGAGCGGGATCAGCACCGTCCACGCGAAGCGCATCAGCTGGTCCTCGCGCAGCCGGGGGTAGGTGACCCGGATCCAGATCACCACGAAGGCCAGCGCGAAGGTCTTCAGCAGGGTCCACAGCCAGCCGAGCTGGTCCGGCAGCGGGCCGTGCCAGCCGCCCAGGAAGAGCACCGCGGTCAGCGCGGAGACCACCAGGATGCCCGCGTACTCGGAGAGCAGGAACAGCGCGAAGCGCAGACCGGTGTACTCGGTGTACGCGCCGAAGATGATCTCGGAGTCGGCGACCGGCATGTCGAAGGGCGGACGCTGCAGCTCGGCCAGGCCGGCCGTGAAGAACACGAAGCCGCCGATCAGCTGCCACGGGATCCAGTACCACTCCCAGGCGTCCATGATCCCGGGCAGCGAGAGCGTCCCGGCGGCCATCGCCACGGAGGCGGCGGCGAGCACCATCGGCAGCTCGTAGGACATCAGCTGCGCGGCCGTCCGCAGACCGCCGAGCAGCGAGAACTTGTTGGCCGAGGCCCAGCCGGCCATCAGCTTGCCGATCACGCCGACGCCCATGACGGCGAGCACGAAGAACAGACCGGCGTCCACCGCCTGCCCGACGAAGCCGCCGGGCCCGACCGGGATCACCAGCAGCACCAGCAGGTACGGCAGCAGCGAGACGGCGGGTGCCAGCTGGAAGATCCGCCGGTCGGCGCCGGACGGGACGATGTCCTCCTTCTGGGCGAACTTCACGCCGTCCGCGATCAGCTGCGCCCAGCCGTGGAAACCGCCGGCGTACATCGGGCCGAGCCGGCCCTGCATGTGCGCCATCACCTTGTGCTCGGTCTGGCCGATGACCAGGGGCAGGACGAGGAAGACGACCAGTGTGGCGACGCAGCGCAGCACCGTGTCGAACAGGTTCACGCGCCGTCTCCGTCCTGGCCGGCCGACTCGACCGGCGGCTTCTTCGTCTGCTCCGCGCTGCCGGCGTCCTCGGCGTCCGCCGTGTTCTCGGCGTTCGCCGCCTTCGCCGCGTCGGCGGGTTCCTCGGCGGCCGGCTTCCCGGGCTCGTCGTGCGCCGGCACCGGGTTGTGCCACGGCGCGTCGGAGGACTGCGTCCGGGCGGGCGGCGCCGCGGCGGCCTCGGCCGGGCCGGCGGGCGCCTGGCTCGCCGACCCCTCGGAGACCGAACGCGTCCGCCGCGGCCGGTCGGCCCGCACCGGGGGTGCCTCCTGGGTGGCCGGGGCCTCGCCGGCCGTCTGGCTCGCCGACCCCTCGGAGACCGAACGCGTGCGACGCGGCCGGTCCGCCCGCACCGCGGCGGCGCCCTCGGCACCGGCGGCACCCTCCGCACCCGCGGCGCCCGCCGCCGCCGCGCGCGGCGTCCGGGCCGCACCGGCCGCCCGGGCACCGCGGGCCGGCCGCTCGGCGACCGGCGGCAGGGTGCCCTTGAGCGGGCCCCACTCGTTCGGGTCCGGCACACCGGCCGGCTGCATCTTGCGCCGCGCCGGCCCGTCACCGTGGTCCGACTCGCCCGGCTCCTTGGCGCCCGGCCAGGCCTTGGCGACCCGGGCCGCGAGCACGAACTCCTTGCGCAGCGGGTGCCCCTCGAAGCCGTCCGGCAGCAGCAGGGTGATCAGATGGGGGTGCCCGGGGAAGTCGATGCCGAACATCTCGTGCGTCTCGCGCTCGTGCCAGGCGGCCCCGGCGTACACCGGGACGGCGGTCGGCAGCGCGGCCGCGTCGCGCGGCACCCGGGTGCGCAGCGCCAGGTGGCGCACGCCCGGGGCGTCGACGGCGGCGAGGTGGGCGACCACCGAGAAGCCCTCGGCGAGCTCGTCGACGGCGCTGAGCCAGTCGAAGAAGCCGAGGCCCAGGGTGTCCCGGGCGGCGGTGAGCGCCTCGATCCAGTGCTCGGCCGGCACGTCGACGGTGATCAGCCCGTACGCCTCGGCGCCGGTCGCCCACTCCCCGACCGACGCCGCGTACTGCTCGGCCGTGGTCACGAGACCCCTCCCTCAGTGGAACCGGAACCGGCCGCACCGGCACCAGCGGCACCGGGCCCGGCCACCGGCGGACGCCGCAGCGCCGCCGCGGGCGCGGTGTAGCGGCCGGGCAGCGACTCGGCGGCGATCTTCTCCTGGAGCTTGAGAATGCCCTGGAGCAGCGCCTCCGGCCGGGGCGGGCACCCGGGCACGTAGACGTCGACCGGGATGATCTGGTCGACGCCCTTGGTCACCGAGTAGGAGTCCCAGTAGGGCCCGCCGGAGTTGGAGCAGGCCCCGAAGGAGATGACGTACTTCGGCTCGGGCATCTGCTCGTAGAGCCGCTTGACGGCGGGAGCCATCTTGTCGGTCACCGTCCCCGAGACGATCATCAGATCGGCCTGCCGGGGGCCCGGCGCGAACGGGATGACGCCCATCCGGATGAAGTCGTGCTTGGCCATCGAGGCCGCGATGAACTCGATCGCGCAGCAGGCCAGGCCGAAGTTGAAGCACCAGAGGCTGTAGCGCCGTCCCCAGTTGAGGACCACCTTCACCGGGTCCGGAGCCAGCCGGGCCAGCGGACCGATCGACCGCCGCTCGGCGGCGGCACCGGGGCGCGACGGGTCCGGCACGCCCAGCGGAACCGGGCCGCCGGAGGCGTCGTGCCCGTGCGAGTGGGTGTGCGTCACGTCCATTCCAGAACGCCCTTCTTCCAGGCGTAGAGCAGTCCGACCGCGAGGAAGCCGATGAAGACGAACATCTCGACCAGCGTCCCGGCGCCGTATCCGGCGGAGGCGAAGACGGTCGCCCACGGGAACAGGTAGATCGCGTCGACCGCGAAGATCACGTACAGGAAGGCGTAGACGTAGTAGCGGATCTGGGTGTGCGCCCAGTCCTCCCCCACCGGGTCCACACCGCACTCGTAGGCGAGCAGCTTCTCCGGCGAGTACACCACCGGCCGCAGCAGGCGGTTGGCGGTGAACGCCACCGTCACGAAGACCACGCCGACGACGGCGAGCAGGCCGATCGCGGCGTACGCGTCGAAGTAGCCGCCGCCGGCCGCCGGGTCGGCCGCGACCGAAGCCGCCCGCTGCCCCACCATGCCTCGCCTCCACATCGGCCGCGGAACCCGCCCTCGGGGCGGTTCTACGACGTTCCTTTACACGCTCATAACCATCGCCAGTGCGTGAGTCTAAGTGCACGGCACGGGTACCCCGCACCCTGCCCGATACGCAAGACACCCGATGGACAACCGGTGGACACCCCGCGGGCCCACCGCCGGGGTGGGGATAACCCCCGCCCCGGAAGACGTATCACCCCCATGGCCCCACCTACCCCCGACCGGCCAAGCTAGGGGCACAGCGCGACCGGAAAAAGGACGGTAGACCGAGATGAAGCGAATGGACGGCACGGCCGAGGCCTTCGGCCAGGAGCCGCCGGCCGGCGCCGAGCGCACCCCGCTGTACGGCGCGCGGATGTGGCGGCAGGTCGGGCGGCTGCTGCTGAACCTGCCGCTCGGGATCGGCGGCTTCGTCTTCACGATCGTGACGCTGTCGGTCGGCCTGGCCCTGTCGGTCACCGTGATCGGCCTGCCGCTGCTCGCCGCCGGACTGGCCGGCTGCCGCTCGATGAGCGGCTTCGCCCGCCGCCGGGCCCGGGCGCTGTACGGCTCCGAGGTGCACGAACCGGAGCCGGTGCCGCGCCGCCGGCCGGGCATCACCGGCTACGCCATCGCCCACCTCACCGACGGCCTCTCCTGGCGCTCGGCCCTCTACAACGTGCTGATGCTGCCCTGGGGCGTGCTGAGCTTCGCGCTGACCCTGGTCTTCGTCCTGGTCGGCTGGCCGGCCCTGCCGTGGGCGATCCGCGCCCAGTCGGCGGTGGACCGGATGCTGGTGGACACCCTGCTCTACCCCGGCGCCCTCTCCGAGCGGGTCCGCGAGCTGGAGGACGACCGCGGCACCGTGGTCGACACCGCCGCCGCCGACCTGCGCCGGATCGAGCGCGACCTGCACGACGGCGCCCAGGCCCGCCTGGTGGCACTGGCGATGGACCTCGGCATGGCCAAGGAGCGGCTGCGGGAGACCGAGACGCCGGACGACGTGGCGGCCGCCGCGAAGATGGTGGACAACGCCCACGGCGAGGTGAAGCTGGCCCTGCAGGAGCTGCGCGACCTGGCCCGGGGCATCCACCCGGCGGTGCTCACCGACCGCGGCCTGGACGCGGCGCTCTCCTCGGTGGCGGCGCGCTGCACGGTGCCGGGGGGCGTCCGGGTGAACGTCGACCTGAAGGCCCGGGACGGCGGCACCGAGCGGCCGGACTCGGCGGTGGAGGGCATCGCCTACTTCACGGTCAGCGAGCTGCTGACCAACATCTCCAAGCACTCCGGCGCCCGCTCCGCCACGGTGGACGTCTGGCGGGCCGACGACCAGCTGATGGTGCTGGTCCAGGACGACGGCAAGGGCGGCGCGGCCCCCTACCCGGGCAGCGGCCTGGCCGGACTGGCCGAGCGGATCCGCGCGGTGGACGGCGTGTTCCTGGTGGAGAGCCCGGACGGCGGACCGACCACGGTGACCGTCGAGCTTCCCTGGCGGACCCGCACCGTCCGCCGCTGACCGGAGCGGTCACCCTCGGCCCGGACGGCGGACGGCCGCGCGGAAACCCTTGCGCGGTCGTGCGGGCCGCCGCCGTCCGGGGGCTGTGGGGAACCCCTGCCACCCGCCCTACGGCGTCGGCAGGGTGCCGAGGGTGACCTCGGCGGTCTTGCTCTGGCCGTCCCGGGTGAAGGTGACGGTCACCTTGGTGTCCGGCGCCAGCGAGGCCAGTGCGGTGGTGAGCGAGTTGAGCGAGTCCACCGCGGTGTCGCCGATCCTGGTGATCACGTCGCCGACCTGGAGGCCCGCCGAGTCGGCCGGCCCGTTCGGCGCGACGGCGACCACCACGGCGCCGGCCGGGCGGAAGTTCTGGTCGAAGAAGGTCCGCGCGGTGATGCCGAGGGCGGCCCGCCCCGAGTTGGTGACCTTGCCCTCCTTGATCAGCTGGTCGGCGATGCTGGTCACGGTGGACGCCGGGATGGCGAAGCCGATGCCCGGGGCGGCGGCCCCGTTGGACTCCGGCTCGGTGGCGGCGAGCGTGTTGATGCCGATCACCTGGCTGTCCAGGTTGACCAGGGCGCCGCCGCTGTTGCCGGGGTTGATCGCGGCCGAGGTCTGCACCATGTTGCCGATGACGGCGCCCGGCGAGCCCGCGCCGGACGGTTCGGAGACGGTCCGGCCGGTGGCCGAGACGATGCCCTGGGTGACGCTGCTGGAGAGTCCGAGCGGGCTGCCCATGGCGAGGGTGATCTGGCCCAGCTCGACCTTGGTGGAGTCCCCGAAGGAAGCCGGCTTGAGGCCGCCCGGCGGGCTGCTCAGCTTGATCACCGCGAGGTCGGAGTCCGGGTAGCTGGCGACCAGGGTGGCGTCCAGCGGCTTGGTGCTGCCGGCCAGGGTGACGGCGAAGGTGGTGGCGGTGCCGACCACGTGGGCGTTGGTGACGATGTCGCCCTTGTCGTCGTAGACGATCCCGGAACCGAGGCCGCTCCCGGTGGTGATCTGCACCACCGAGGGCAGGACGTCCTTGATCACTCGCTGGTAGTCGGACTGGAGCTGGTTGGCGCCGCCCGGCTGGGCGCTGCCGGTGGCCCCGGCGGTGACGCTCGGGGAACCGCTCTCCGGCGGGGAGGACGCGTCCGAGGACGTACCGCTGCTGCACCCCGCCAGCGCGAGCGCGGTCAGCGCCGCGACGGCTCCCGGCCCGAGCAGCCGTCCGGCGAGGGCCCCGGGCCCGGTCGGGCGGGGTCCGGCCGGAATCGGACGGGTGGGCTCCTTCTTGCGGTTCACCGTGACGGCCTCCGGATTCCTCGGCGCGGCCACGACGGGCCGCTCGGACGCAACGCAGAGATCTTTGTCAGCATTTCAGCGAAATGTCCGAATCCCCGGCTCCGACGCGCCCACAGCACCGTCGCGAAATCCTCACGCCCCTAGGGCCCGTCCTCGGACTCCCGCCCGCCCTTCGGGCGGACGACGGGAGTCCGAGGACGGGCCCTAGGATTCGGCCATGACTTGGTTGATCACCGGCGGCGCCGGATACATCGGCGGGCACGTCGTGCAGCAGCTCCTGGACGCGGGCGAGCGCGTGGCCGTCCTGGACGACCTCAGCACCGGCGACCGGACCCGGCTGCCCGAGGGGGTCGCCCTGGTCGAGGGGTCGACCCTGGACCGGACCGCCCTGGACGCGGCCATCCGCGAGCACCAGGTGGAGGGCGTACTCCACTTCGCCGCCAAGAAGCAGGTCGGCGAGTCGGTCGAGCAGCCCTTCCTGTACTACCGCGAGAACATGATCGGCCTGCAGACCGTCCTGGAGGCCGCGGCCGAGGGCGGCGTCAAGCGCTTCCTGTTCTCCTCCTCCGCCGCCGTCTACGGCATGCCGGACGTCGACCTGGTGACCGAGTCGACCCCGTGCGCGCCGATGAGCCCGTACGGCGAGACCAAGCTGGCCGGCGAGTGGCTGGTGGCCGCGGCCGGCAAGGCGTACGGGATGTCCACCGTCGCGCTGCGCTACTTCAACGTGGCCGGCGCCGCCTCGCCGGAGCTCTCCGACGCCGGTGTGTTCAACCTGATCCCGATGGTCTTCGAGCGCCTCACCGCCGGTCAGGCCCCCCGGGTCTTCGGCGCCGACTACCCCACCCCGGACGGCACCTGCGTCCGTGACTTCATCCACGTCTCCGACATCGCCTCGGCCCACGTGGCGGCGGCGAAGCGGCTGGCGGCCGACCCGGCCGGGGAGACCGCGCTGGTCCTCAACATCGGACGCGGCGAGGGCGTCAGCGTCCGCGAGATGCTGGACGTGATCGGCAAGGTCACCGGGTACGACACCACCCCCGAGATCACCCCGCGCCGCGCCGGCGACCCGGCCCGGGTGGTCGCCTCGGCCGAGCTGATCCGGCGCGAGCTGGGCTGGACCGCCGAGCACGGGGTCGAGTCCATGGTCGCCTCGGCCTGGGAAGGCTGGTGCGGCCGCCACCCGGAGGCCCGGAAGTAGCGCGCCCACGGCGGGGGCCCGAGGGCTCCCGCCGTCCCGCGTCCCGGGACCGGGCGCCCCGGGACCGTGTGCCCCGGGCGGCGCGCCCCCGGTCAGTGCGAGGGCACCGCCGTGCCGTAGAAGGCGTCCAGCGCGTAGACGCAGCGGTCCTTGCTGCCGACGAAGACCCTGCCCCCGATCGCCACCGGCGAGCCGGTCAGCTCCCCCTTGGTGCCCAGCTCCCAGCGCAGCTGGCCGCTGGCCAGGTCCACGGTGTGCAGCGAGTGGTCCCGGCTGCCGAGGTGGACCAGCCCGTCCGCGACGGCCGGCGAGCCGACGATCTCGCCGCGCGCGGTGTACCGCCAGCGCTCCCGGCCGCTGCCCGCCTCGAAGGCGTAGAGCACCTCGCCGCTTCCGACCAGCACCATGCCCTCCCCGACCACCACCGGCTCGGCACCCTGCCGGGTGCCGGTGACCGCGCGCCAGCGGTCCCGGCCGGTGGCCGCGTCCAGCGCGTACACGGTGCCCAGGTAGTCGGCGACGTAGACCGCGTCGGCGTCCAGCGCCGGCGGGGTGAACAGCACCACCGGGGCCTCGAACCGCCAGCGCTCGGCGCCGCTCGCCGCGTCCAGCGCGTACACCCGGGTGCCGGCCGTCACGTACAGCACGCCGGAGCGCTCGACCGGGCGGGAGGGCACGTCCTCGCCGACCGGGACCGACCAGCGCAGGCCCGAACCGCGCGGATCCACGCAGCGCAGCCGTCCGCCGCCGTAGTAGTACGCCGAGCCGCCCACCAGGGCCGGGCCGGACTGCGGGTTCTCGAAGTCCTGCTGGGCGTCGTCGGCGCGCCACAGCTCGGCGCCGGTGGCCGCCGAGCGCAGCTGGACGCCGCCGCCCCGTACGCCGCAGCAGAGCACGCCCTCGGCCGCGTCCAGCGAGTACACCCAGCCGTCCAGCGAGTGCCGCCAGCGCTCGGTGCCGTCCGCGACGTCGACCGTGTACAGGTGCGGGCCGTCGGCCGCGTGCACCCGCCCGGCGTCCACGGCGAGCGCCCAGGCGACGTCCCGGGTCTTGTAGCGGCGCTGGCCCGACGCGATGTCCAGGGCGTGCACCTCGAAGCTGGAGACGAACAGGGTGCCGTCGGCGACCACGGGGGTGCCCCAGACCTCGTTGGACATCCGGAACCGCCAGGGGCGCCAGCGGGCGGCGCGGGCCGGGGGCGGGGTGATCCGGCGGACCCAGTCGGTCTCGGCGGGCGGCGCGCCGGGGCCGGCCTGCTCGGCGCGCGGCCCCGGCCCTATCCGGACCGAGGCGCCGGGCAGCCGCACCTCGTCGCCCGCCGCGGCGGCCGGCCGGCGGTGCCGGCTGGGGGCGGCCAGCTTCTCGGTGGCGGCCTCGGTGTCCGGCCCGGGCGGCCCCGCGTGCGGCCCGGCGTGCCCGGCGACCGCCCGGGTGCGGGGGTCCTCCTGGCCCGGGTGCGATGCCGGGGGCTGCGCCGGCAGCGACGGCGGGGCGGCCGGGTGCGGCGGGTGGTGCGGGGCCGGCTGCGGCGGGACGGCCGGCGGCGGCGTGCGGCGGCCCCGCTTGTTCTCGATCAGGGCGAGCGCGTCGGGCGGCAGCCAGTCCCCGGCCTCGCCGGAGGCGTCGTCCCGGGAGAACAGGTGCGGGGCCAGCTCGGCCTGGATCTGCTCCGGGGTCGGCCGGTGCTCGGGGGCCGGGCGCATGCAGGCGCGCACCAGGTCCACCAGCTCCACCGGCAGGCCGGAGAGGTCGGGCTGGTCGCGCAGCAGCTGGAAGACCGTCTCCACCGGGTTGGCGCCCCGGTACGGCGGGTGGCCGGTGGCACAGAAGACCAGCAGCGAGCCGAGCGAGAAGACATCGCTGGCGCCGGTGACGCCCCGGCTGTCCCGGGCCTGCTCCGGCGACATGTACGCCGGCGTGCCGACCGCGACGTTGGTCATGGTGAGCCGGGTGCTGGAGACCCCGGCGGCGATGCCGAAGTCGATCACCCGGGGACCGTCCTCGACGACCAGCACGTTGGACGGCTTGAGGTCGCGGTGGACCAGCCCGGCGGCGTGGATGGACTGCAGGGCCTCGGCGATGCCGGCCACCAGCCAGCGCACCGCCCCGACCGGCAGCGGCCCGCAGTCGGTGACCAGGTCCTCCAGGGACGGCGCCGGGACGTACGCGGTGGCCAGCCAGGGCACCCGGGCGTCCGCGTCGGCGTCGACCACGGCCGCCGTGTAGAAGCCGCCGACCGTCTTGGCGGCCGCGATCTCCCGGGCGAAGCGGACCCGGAACAGCTCGTCCTCGGCCAGCTCCCCCCGGACGGTCTTGATCGCCACCCGCCGGCCGGACGCGGACCGCGCCAGGTAGACCAGGCCCATGCCGCCCGCCCCGAGCCGCCCCAGCACCTCGAAGGGCCCGATCCGCCTCGGATCGTGCGCCGTCAGCTGGTCCACCCGCTGCCACCTCCCCGTGTTGTAGCACCGCCCGCGTGGTGCCGAGCACCCGCCGCGTGGTGCCGGACCCGATTCTCCAATGCCGCCCGGCCCATCTCCAACCTCCCCCGCCCAGATCGCTGTCCGGCCACCGGGAGGCCCCGCTGCCCGGTCAGCGGCTTCGGAACGGCCGGATTCTGACGTCCGCTCCGGCATCGGCTTGCACCCGACACGCCCGGGAGTGTCGCGAGGGGCAGGTCACATCGCCGATTCGATCGTCACGCTGCGTTACTCGATAACCCCTCAGCGAAGGGTTCGTCACCCTGTGGCGTCGCCGGTGCACGGGGGGGCGTCAAGGAGGGCCACGGAGGGCGATGAATATCCGTCCGAAGGGCTCCGAGCGGCTATACCAACCCCCGTGCGGAGTAATTGTCACATCACCGAATCGCGCCAAGATCGGGCCACGGTAAGCTGACGGCATGACAGGACAAGTTCGCACCGTCGACGGTCGCGTCGCCGGGCGACGCGGACAGGAGACGCGGCAGAAGCTGCTCGACTGCCTCCGCGAGATGCTCAGCACGTCGCCCTATCGGGACGTCAAGGTCATCGACGTCGCCCGTATGGCGGGTACCTCCCCCGCGACCTTCTACCAGTACTTCCCGGATGTCGAGGGCGCCGTCCTCGAAATCGCCGAGGAAATGGCCAAGGACGCCGACACGCTCAAAGAGCTGGTGGCCGGAAAGTCCTGGGCAGGGAAGTCCGGCACGGCCACTTCGGAAGAACTGGTCGACGGATTCCTCGCCTTCTGGCGCAAGAACGACGCCATTCTCCGAGTGGTCACGCTCGGTGCCGCCGAAGGGGACAAGCGGTTCTTCAAGATCCGCATGACCGTCCTCAACGCGGTCGCCAAGCCGCTCACGGAGGCCGTCAAGGAACTCCAGGCGAAGGGGCAGTCCGACAAGTCGTTGGACCCGGCCGCCGTCGCCGGATCGCTGGTCTCGCTGCTCGCCTCGGCGGCCGAGCACCAGAAGGCCTTCACCTCGTGGGGCGTCAAGGTCAAGGACCTCAAGCCCAACCTCGCTCCCCTGGTGTACCTGGGCGTCACCGGCAAGAAGGCGCCCAAGTAGACCGATCCGTCTCGACCCCACCTTCCGCTTCGCGCGCGCCCCGGCCTCCTGTCCGGGGTACGACGGACGGCGGCCGTGTCCTCGGGGGAGGTCCGCCGACGGTCCGCAGCGCGCCACGACACGCCTGTGGGCGGTCACCCTCGACGGGTGACCGCCCACAGGCGTGTCAGCGGCTGCCGGAGCGGCCTCAGGGGCAGCGGACGACCTGTCCCGCGTAGGCGAGGCCGCCGCCGAAGCCGAACAGCAGCACCGGGTCGCCGGGCGACAGCTCGCCGCGCTCGACCAGCTTGGAGAAGGCCAGCGGGACGGAGGCCGCCGAGGTGTTGCCGGATTCCACCACGTCCCGGGCCACCACGGCGTCGGTGACCCCGAGCCGGTTGGCGATGGCGTCGATGATCCGCAGGTTGGCCTGGTGCGGTACGAAGCCCTTCAGCTCGGACGGGTCGATCCCGGCCCGCTCGCAGGCCTGCCGGGCCAGCGGGGCGATCTGGGTGGTCGCCCAGCGGAACACCGACTGGCCCTGCTGGCTGATCACCGGGTCCCAGCCGGTGATCACCACGGCGTCGCCCCTCTCCGGCTCCGAGCCCCAGACCACCGGGCCGATCCCCGGCTCGGCGCCCTCCTCCTGGGCCTCGACCAGCGCCGCGCCGGCGCCGTCGCCGAAGATCACGCAGGTGGAGCGGTCGGTCCAGTCGAGGGTGTCCGACATCCGCTCCGCGCCGATCACCAGGGCCGTCCGGGCCGCACCGGCGCGGATCGCGTGGTCGGCGGTGGCCAGCGCGTAGGAGAAGCCCGAGCAGACGGTGTTGATGTCGTAGGCGGCCGGCGCGCGCACCCCCAGCCGGGCAGCGACGGCGGCGGCCGTGTTGGGGCTGCGCTCCACCGCGGTGCAGGTGGCGACGACGACCAGGTCGACCTCGGACGCCGACCGGCCGCTGTTGGCCAGCGCCTTCTGCGCCGCCTCGGTGGCGAGGTCGACGACGGTCTCGCCCTCCGCGATGTGCCGCGTCCGGATGCCCACCCGGCTGCGGATCCACTCGTCGTCGGTGTCGACCAGCTTCGCCAGGTCGTCGTTGGTGAGGACCTTGGGGGGCTGGTAGTGGCCGAGTGCCACGATGCGCGAACCGCTCATACTGCCCACTCAACCCGGTTACCCACTGGTCAGCGGGGCGCGACCGGCTACAGGATCCGCGCCGGGAAAGTGTAGGAGGCCGACAAGGACCGTTGCGGCAGACGGGCGGCGGGGCCCTGCGCACGCGCGGCGAAGGGTGGCGGATTCGGCCGGGAACCGCCGGGAACGGCCGGAAACCGCCGCTCAGACCGCCAGCGAGGCGGCGTCGCCCATCACGATCACCGGCCGGGCGGCCGGGTCGAGGGTGCGGATCAGCTGCGTCATCTTCTCCTCCGGTATGGAGACGCAGCCGTGCGTCGGACCGCCGTGGTCGACGTGGATCCAGATCCCGCCGCCCTTGGTCGAGCCGCTCGGGCGGCGCGGGTCGAGCGGGGAGTTGCCGGGCACCCGGTTGTAGTTGATCGCGACGACGTAGTCGAAGGAGCCGGCCAGCTGCTCGCCGGCGAAGCCCGTGCCGGAGACCACGAAGTTCGGGTCCTTGTCGTAGGGCAGCCTGCTGCCCGGGTCCGCCTTGCGGCCGCCGGCGTCGGTGAGCGAGAAGACGCCGATCGGGCTGCGCAGGTCGCCCTCGTTGTGGTCGGTGGTCCAGCCCTTGAAGGCGTTGTGGCCCTGCCAGTTCTCGCCGCCCAGCCAGCGGCCCTCGGCGGTGCGGCTCCACAGCGTCACGGAGGTCCGGTTGGTGTCCACGCCCTCGCCGGTGGCCACCACCACCTGGTTGGTCTCGGCGGGTATCCGGGCGACGAAGGAGGCGCCGAGGCCGGGGATCACCTCGACCGAGCCGTCGCTGCGGGCCTCGCTGCGGCCCGCGGCGGGCGCCTCGGCCTGCCGGGCGTCGGCGGCCGCGGCGGCCGGGGCGGCCGGCGAGGCCTGGTCGGCGGCCGGCTGTCCGGCGGCGGGGCGGTCCGGGGTGCCGACGCCCTCGGGGCCGGAGCCGTCGGCGGCGGCGACACCGGGCCGGTCGGCGTCCTGGCCGACGGTGTACCAGCCGGCGGCGGCCGCCAGCAGCAGGGCGGTGCCGGCGACGGCGGCACGCCCGGTGCGCTTCTTCTTGGCCTTGCGCCGGTGGTTGCGGGCGGCCGCGCGGCCACCGGCCGGAGCGGCGGCGGCCCGCTGCCGCGGCGGGGCCGGCGACGCCGGTGGCGGCTCGGCGGGCTGGGCCTGGAACGGCCGGTCGTACACGTCGTGCTCGGCCAGGCTCCGGTAGCCGTCCCCGGCCTCCGGGTCCTCGTACAGCGGGCCGTCGTACTCCTGCCGGCCGCCGTACGGCTGCTGCGGTGCCCCGTAGGACTGCGGCGGTACCCCGTAGGGCTGCTGCGGCGCCTCGTACACCGGCTCGTACGACGGGTACGGAGAGGCGCGATGGGAACCGGACATGTGGCCGATCCTGCCAAACGGAGGCCGGGTTGCGAAAGCCGGGGGCCCGTGCGGGCCGCGTGAAGAAGCCGCCGCCCGGGCCGCGGGGGCCCGGGCGACGGCCCGTCATCGGCGGCCGGGCGTCGGCCGCCGCAGGTCAGAGGCGCATCGCCTGCGGGGTCTCGCGGCGCGTCAGGTCGGGGCCGTCGTACTCGCGGATGATCTCGTAGCGGGTGTTGCGCTCCACCGGGCGGAAGCCGGCGTCCCGGATCAGGCCGAGCAGGTCCTCGCGGTTCAGCTTGTTCGGGGTGCCGAAGTTGTCCGCGTCATGGGTGATCTTGTACTCGACCACCGAGCCGTCCATGTCGTCCGCGCCGTGGCTGAGCGCCAGCTGGGCGGTGGTGACGCCGTGCATCACCCAGAAGACCTTGACGTGCGGCACGTTGTCGAACAGCAGCCGGGAGACCGCGAAGGTCTTCAGCGCCTCGGCGCCGGTGGCCATCTCGGTGCGCGCCATCAGCTTGTTGCGCACCACGCCGTCCTTGGAGTCGTGGAAGTCGTGCTGGTAGCGCAGCGGGATGAAGACCTGGAAGCCGCCGGTCTCGTCCTGCAGCTCACGCAGCCGCAGCACGTGGTCCACCCGGTGGCGGGGCTCCTCGATGTGGCCGTACAGCATGGTGGCCGGCGTCTTGAGGCCCTTGCTGTGGGCGAGCCGGTGGATCCGCGACCAGTCCTCCCAGTGGGTGTCGTGGTCGACGATGTGCTGGCGGACCTCCCAGTCGAAGATCTCCGCGCCGCCGCCGGTCAGCGACTCCAGGCCGGCGTCGATCAGCTCGTCGAGGATCTCGTCGGCGGGCAGGCCGCTGATCCGCTCGAACCAGTGGATCTCGGTGGCGGTGAAGGCCTTGAGCGAGACGGTCGGCAGCGCGGCCTTCAGCTCCCGCAGCGAGCGCGGGTAGTAGCGCCACGGCAGGGTGGGGTGCAGACCGTTGACGATGTGCAGCTCGGTGAGGGAGTCGACCTCCATCGCCTTGGCGAGGCGCACGGCCTCCTCGATGCGCATCGTGTAGGCGTCCTTCTCGCCCGGCTTGCGCTGGAACGAGCAGTACGCGCAGGACGCGTTGCACACGTTGGTCATGTTGAGGTGGCGGTTGACGTTGAAGTGGACGACATCGCCGTTCTTCCGCGTCCGCACGTGGTGGGCGAGACCACCCAGCCAGGCCAGGTCGTCGCTCTCGTAGAGCGCGATCCCGTCCTCCCGGGTCAGCCGCTCACCCGCGTAGACCTTCGCCTCCAGCTCGCGCTTGAGCCCTGCGTCCATGCGGTGCCCCGCCTCCTCCGACTTCGAATCGTTGCCGGAACGAGCGTACGCCCCCACTCGGTGCGGTTCGAGGGCAGCCGCCCCGCACGGGTCAGCCGGCCAGCAGCTCCGCCAGCAGCGACGGCTCGATGTTGCCCCCGCTCACCACCGCCGCCACCGCCCGCCCGCCGAGCTCGGCGGCCCGGTGGAAGTAGGCCGCCGGGGCCACCGCGCCGGACGGCTCGGCGACGATCCGCCCGCGCCGGGCCAGCAGGGCCACCGTGGCGCGGATCTCGTCCTCGGTGACGGTGACGACGTCGTCCACGTAGGCGATGAGGTGCTCGAACGGCAGCACGCCCACCGAGGGGGTGCGCAGACCGTCGGCGATCGTCCGGTAGGTGTCGGCGACCGGCCAGGTGATCCGCTCGCCCGCCCGCAGGCTCGCCTGCGCGTCGGCGGCCAGCTCGGGCTCGACGCCGACCACCCGGACGTCCGGACGGGTCAGCTTGAGCGCGGCCGCCGTACCGCCGATCAGCCCGCCGCCGCTGACCGGGACGAGCACGGTGTCCAGCTCCGCCGGGGCGTCCTCGGAGATCTCCAGGCCCACCGTGCCCTGACCCGCGATGATGAACGGGTCGTCGTACGGCGGCACCCAGACGTAGCCGTGCCGCTCGGCCAGCTCGCCGGGCACGGTGTCCCGCTCCTGCGGCGGGACCAGCAGCACCTCGGCGCCGAACGACCGGGTGGCCTCGACCTTGACCGCCGGTGAGGTGTCCGGCATCACGATCACGGCCTTGATGCCGAGCAGCGACGCGGCGTACGCCACCGCCTGCGCGTGGTTGCCGCTGGACTGGGCGACCACGCCGCGGGCGCGCTCCTCGCCGCTCAGCGCGGCGAGCCGGTTGTACGCCCCGCGGGTCTTGAAGGCGCCGGTCGGCTGGAGGTTCTCCGGCTTGAGCCAGAGCCGGCGCCCGCCGTCCGCCGCCCAGGGGGCGGGGACCAGCGGGGTGCGCACCGCGACGCCCGCGATCCGTTCCCGGGCCGCGTGCAGTTCCTCCAGACCGACCAGTGCCATGACCGTCACTCCCCCGCGTGCTACTCGGCCTCGGGGAGCGGCAGCTCGCTGACCCGGTTCTCCCACTTGGTGGAGAGTACGACGGTGGTCCGGGTGCGGGCCACGCCCTTGGTGCCCGAGATCCGCTTCACCACCGACTCCAGGCCCTCGACGTCCGGCACCCGGACCTTGAGCATGTAGGAGTCGTCACCGGCGATGAACCAGCAGTCCTCGACCTCGCCGAGGTCCTTCAGCCGGAACGCGACGTCCTCGTGGTCCGCCGCGTCGGTCAGCTGGAGACCGATCAGGGCCGTGACCCCGAAACCGAGCGAGGCCGGGTTGACCGTCGCGCGGTAGCCGGTGATGACGCCGGCCTGCTCCAGGCGGTTGATGCGGTCCGTGACGCTCGGGCCGGAGAGGCCGACCAGTCGGCCCAACTCGGCGTAGGAGGCGCGGCCGTTCTCCCGGAGCGCCTGGATGAGCTGTCTGTCCACCGTGTCCATATACCGTCCGCGTCCTTCCGAACCTCGCCAGACCCACAGATCATTATCCGGATTCAAAGGCGCCGTGCGCGGACCAACCCGGATATCGCAGAGAACATACTCTCCCGTCCTGCGGTACCTCACTCCCCCTCAGGCCGACCGACCGGTTGCGCGGGCCGCCGCGCCCAACTCTCCCTCCCAGCGTCGGTACAGCGTGTGCGGTACGCCGACGGCGTCCAGCACCCGTCCGGCGACAAAACCGACCAGCTCGCCGACGGTGGAGCCGCCGGCGTAGAACCCGGGCGAGGCGGGGAGCACGACCGCGCCCTGCGCGTCCAGTTCCACCAAGTGCTTCAACGTCACCCCGTTGAGTGGTGTCTCGCGCACGCAGACGACCAGCGGACGCCGCTCCTTGAGGGTGACGCTGGCCGTCCGCTGGAGCAGGTCCTTGCTGAGGCCGAGCGCGATCCCGGCCACCGCGCCGGTGGTCGCGGGCACCACCAGCATCCCCTTCGCGGGGTACGAGCCGCTGGACGGGCCCGCCGCGAAGTCCCCCGCCGGCCAGTACCGGACGTCCTCCAGACCGTCCGCGGACGCGTCCGGTCCGGTCCCCAGCCAGGCGGCCAGGTCGGTGCGCCAGTGCGCGTCCCGGAACGCGATGCCGGTCTCGTCGAGGATCGTCAGCCGGGCCGCGCGGCTGACCACCAGGTCGACCGACTCCCCCGCGTCGAGGAGGCCACGGATCACCGCGGCGGCGTACGGGGTGCCGGACGCGCCGGAGACCCCCACGACCCAGGGACGGCGGACTGGCTGCTCAGGCTTTTCCATAGTGCCTACTTTCTATCTCCACCCGGCCCCTCACCGAGCCCCGGCCCGCCCTGGGAGGATGGGCGCCATGGCCACGACCCTCGTCGACCTCACCCACCAGGTGACCACCGCGATGCCGGTCTACCCCGGCGATCCGGCCGTCCTCCTGGAGCCCGCCCTCACCACCGCCACGGCCGGGGTGAACGTGCTCTCCCTGCACCTCGGCTCGCAGTCCGGCACCCACGTGGACGCGCCGTACCACGTCGACGTCACCTGGCCGACGCTGGACGGCCTGCCGCTGGAGCGGTTCACCGGGCCGGCCGTCGTCGCCGACCTGCGCGGCCTGGAGCCGCGCGCCGCGATCACCGCCGAGTTGCTCGCGCCGGCGCTGGAGCGGGCCGGCGAGGGCACCGTCCTGCTGCTCGCCACCGGCTGGACGCGGCACTGGGGCACCGACGCCTACCTCGCCCACCCGAGCCTGACCGCCCGGGCCGCGGAGGCGATCGTCGCCGCCGGGGTGCGCACGGTCGGGGTGGATGCGCTCAGCGTCGACCCGACGCCCGACCCGGGCCCGGGCGACCCGGCGGTCGCCGCGCTGCTCGCCGACCTCACCGACGAGCACGACCAGCCCGCCGCCGAGCAGCCGACGCTGGCGGCGCACCGGATCCTGCTCGGGGCGTCGGGCGGCGGGGTGATCGCGGAGAACCTGACCGATCTGCGGCCGCTGCTGGCGGCGCAGGAGGCGGAGCGGCCGGTCGAGGTGTCGCTCTTCCCACTGCGGCTGGTGGCGGCGGACGGCGCCCCGGTCCGGGCGGTGGCCCGGCTGGGCTGAGCGGCCGGATCCGGGCCCGGTGCGAACGCCGCGCCGGGTCCTGGCACTTGGTCTAGACCATCATCGGCGGGCGGCGGTACGCTGTCCGGCCATGGCAGAGATCATCGGAGTCATCGAGCAGCTCTGGCGCTACCCCGTGAAGTCCACCGGCGGCGAGCGGCTCGACTCCGTCGAGGTGGACGACCGCGGGCTCGCGGGCGATCGCCTCTACGCCGTGCGCGACGGCAGCGGCAAGCTCGGCTCCGGCAAGAACACCCGCCGGTTCCGGCGGATGGACGGCCTGCTCCGCCTCTCCGCCCGGCTCGGCCACCTGCTCGACGGACCCGAGCTGTTCGACCCGCTCGGCCGGCCGGTCCTCGACCCGACCGCCTTCCTCCGCGCCTACCTGCAGCGCGACGACGTCGAGCTCGCCCGCGAGGACTCCGTCTCGCACTTCGACCAGCTGCCGGTCAGCGTGCTCACCACCGCCACCCTGGACTGGGTCGCCGAGGCCGCGCCGTCCGCCGTGGTCGACGTCCGCCGGTTCCGCCCGAACATCCTGCTGCGCACCCCGCCGGGCACCCCGCCGTTCAGCGAGGACGCCTGGTTCGGCCGCGAGGCGCACGGCTCCGCGCGCCTCGGCGCCCGGCTCGCCTTCGTCCGCTCCAGCGAGCGCTGCGCGATGACCACCGCCGCCCAGCCCGGACTGCCGCACGCCCCGGAGATCCTCAAGGCCATCGCGCAGTTCCACGACTCCCGGCTGGACGCCCTCGCCGAGGTCGCCGCCCCCGGCCGGCTCGCCGTCGGGGACACCCTGACGCTGGCCTGACCGGCCGTTTCCCACCACCCGTCAATTCCTTCTTCCGCACCATCACTTGACTGACCCACGACTATCCTGTCTTACTGTCGTAGGACAGGAGAACAACTGGTGATCGAGTTCGTGCTCGACGGCCGCTCACGGGTGGCCACGTACATGCAGCTGGTGCTGCAGGTGAAGCAGTCGCTGCGGGTCGGACTCGCGCAACCGGGGGACCAGCTGCCCAAGGTGCGCGACGTGGCCCAGGCCCTGGCGATCAACCCCAACACCGTGCTCAAGGCCTACCGGGAGCTGGAGTTGGAGGGGCTCGCCGAGGGGCGGCCCGGGGTCGGGACCTTCCTGGTCCGCACCCTGGCCGGGCCCTCGCTGGCCCACCAGGCCGAACTGCGCCAGGAGTTGGTCGCCTGGCTGGCGAAGGCGCAGGCCGCCGGACTCGCCCGCGAGGACATCGCCGCGCTCGTCGACACCACCCTGCGGGCCACGCCCGACCGACCGCCCTCCGAAGGGACCGGACCGGTCTGACAGTCATCTTGGGGGAACACACATGACGGAAGTCGCTCTGCACGCCGAGGGGCTGGGAAAGCGCTACGGGCGCTCCTGGGCCCTCCAGGACTGCTCGCTGGCCCTCCCCGCCGGGCGGATCGCCGCCCTGGTCGGGCCCAACGGCGCCGGCAAGTCCACCCTGCTCCACCTGGCCGTCGGGCTGCTGCAGCCCGACGCCGGACGGGTCCGCGTCTTCGGACGGGACCCTCGCCACGACCGCGACGCCCTGGCCGACCTCGGCTTCGTCGCCCAGGACACCCCGCTCTACCCCGACTTCACCGCCGCCGAGCTGATCACCATGGGCGGACGGCTCAACCGCCGCGGCGTCTGGGACGACGCGATCGCCCGGGACCGGCTCACCCGGCTCGGCATCCCGTCCGACAAGCCGGTCGGCAAGCTCTCCGGCGGCCAACGCGCCCAGGTCGCGCTGGCACTGGCGCTCGCCAAGCGGCCCCGGCTGCTGCTGCTCGACGAGCCGGTCGCGGCCCTGGACCCGCTCGCCCGGCACGAGTTCATGCAGGCCCTGATGGGCGCCGTGGGCGAGTACGGGACCACCGTCCTGCTCTCCTCCCACCTGCTCGCCGACCTCGAACGGGTCTGCGACCACCTGGTGCTGCTGCACACCTCGCACGTCCAGCTCACCGGACCGGTCGAGGAACTGCTCGCCGGGCACCGCCGGCTGATCGGCCCCCGGATCGCCGACGGCGCCGCCGTGCCCGGGGTGGCCTCGGTGATCCGGGCCAGCCACACCGAACGGCAGTCCACCCTGCTCGTGCGCACCGAGGGGCCGGTGGACCAGGACCACTGGGCCGTGCACGAGGTGACCCTGGAGGACCTCGTCCTCGCCCACCTCGGCGCCCCCGGCGCCGCCGACCGCCCGGAGGTGGCCGCGTGATCTGGCTGACCTGGCGCCAGCACCGCAAGCAGGCCCTGTGGACGGCCGTGGCACTGGCCGTGCTCGCCGCCGTGCTCGTCCCCACCGGCCTGTCCATGCGCTCGTCCTTCGAGGACTCCGGCCTCGGCACCTGCCTGCGCGCCCTGGGCCACTCCCGGTTCGTCGGCGGCGACGGCTGCGAGGCGCTCAGCCAGCGCTTCGGCAACCAGTACGACTCGACCGCCTTCCTGGCCATCCTCTTCGTCCTGCTGCCGATCGTCCTCGGCCTCTTCCTCGGCGCCCCGCTGGTCGCCAAGGAGGTCGAGAACGGCACCCACCGGCTGGTCTGGACCCAGGGCATCAGCCGCCGGCGCTGGATCCTCACCAAGTTCGGCCTGGTCGGCGCCGTGGCCCTGGTGCTGTCCGTCGGCTACGCGCTCGGCGCCGCCTGGTGGCTCCGCCCGCTCGACGCCAACGGCCTCGGCCGCTTCCGCTACCTGATCTTCGACGTCCAGGGCGTCGCGCCGATCGGCTACACGCTGTTCGCGGTCGCGCTCGGCATCCTCGCCGGCACGCTGACCCGCCGGGTGCTGCCCGCGATGGGCCTGTCGCTCATCGCGTTCATCGCCGTCCGCGCCCTCGTCGAACTCCTCGCCCGCCCGTCCTTCCTGGCACCCGAGACGCTCAGCTACCGGATCGACGGCCAGGGCATGGCCAACCGCTTCACCGGCGACTGGGTCTACCAGGAGGGCGTCCGCAACGGCGCCGGCACCCTCGTCCTCCCCGACGCCCGCGTCGGCTGCGGCGGCGACACCGGTGCCGAGACCGCCCGCTGCGTGGAACGCTTCGTCCAGGACGGCTTCGGCCCGGCCCCCTTCAGCAACTGGCAGGAGTACCAGCCGGCCGACCGCTTCTGGACCTTCCAGGCCATCGAGAGCGGCATCTTCCTCGCCCTGACCGCCCTCCTCCTCGCCCTCGCCATCCGCCGCGTCCGCCGCATCTCCTGAGGCGGGCGGCCCGCGTCGGCCGGACCGGTCAGCGGCGGGCCGGGAGCAGGCAGACGGGTGGCCGGCCGGGTCGGCGCGGACGCGCCGGCGGGTGGGATCCTGTCGGCGCGCCGGGTTCGGTGATCATCACCACCGGGCAGGAAGCCCTTCATGACGATCCCTCACCGCCTGGTCGGCACCGGCGGGCACAAGGTCCTGGTGCTGCACGACTGGTTCGGCACCAGCGCCGGCTGGGGCCCGTTCCCGGACTACCTGGACGGCTCCGCCTTCTCCTACGCGTTCCTCGACTACCGGGGCTACGGCGAGCGCATGGGCGTGTCCGGCGAGTACACCCTGGCCGAGATCGCGGACGACGCGCTCGCGCTGGCCGACCAGCTCGGCTGGCGGGACTTCTCACTGGTCGGGCACTCGATGGGCGGCAAGGCCGTCCAGCAGGTGCTCGCCCGGGCGCCGCACCGGGTGCGGAAGCTGGCCGGTCTCGCGCCCGTGCCGGCCGGTCCGTACCCGATGGACGCGGCCGGCGAGGAGCTGTTCTACGGCGCGGCCGAGGACCGGGCGAAGCGGTACGAGATCCTGGACCGGGTGACCGGGCGGCGGGCCGGCCGGGTCTGGCTCGACCGGATGGTGGACCGCTCGCTGGAGCTGTCCACCCGCGAGGCCTTCGGCGGCTACGTGCGGGACTGGACCACCGCCGACCTGGTCGACCGGATCGCCGGCAACCCGGTGCCGGTCCGGGTGTTCGTGGGCGAGCACGACCTGCTGCTGACCGCGGAGGCGATGCGCGGCACCTTCCTCGTCCACTACCCCAACGCCGACGTCGAGCAGCTGCCCGCCAGCGGGCACTACCCGATGCACGAGACACCGGTCGCCCTGGCCGCCGCCCTGGAGTCCTTCCTGCACGACTGAGCACGGCCGAGGGCGCCTGGCAGCTGACCGCACGCCTCCGGGAGCTACCCGAGCTGCCTGATCCGCTCCCGCACGGCCGGCGAGGCCTTCGCCCACGATCCGCTGTCGAACGGCGGCCGCGGATCGTACTCGGCGTGCAGCTGGATCGCCCGGGCGGTGGTCTCGTCGGTGAGCAGGGCCGCCAGCAGGAGCGCCATGTCGATGCCGGCCGAGACCCCGGCCGCGGTGACGATCCGGCCGCGGCGCACCACCCGCTCGGGGGTGTACTCGGCGCCGTGCGCGGCCAGTTCACCGGCGGCCGCCCAGTGCGTGGTGGCGGCGAGGCCGTCGAGCAGTCCGGCGGCCCCGAGCAGCAGCGCGCCGGTGCAGACGGAGGTGGTGAACCGGGTGGTCGCGTGCGTCCGGCGCAGCCAGTCGAGGAACGCCTCGTCGTGCATCAGCGGCCGGGTGCCGTGCCCGCCCGGGACGAGCAGCAGGTCGCACGCCCCGACGTCCGAGTAGCGGGTGGGCACGTCCAGCCGCAGCGCCCCGATGCCGTCGGCCACCGGCCCCCGCTCCCCCGCCGCCACGAACCGTACGGTGGCCCCGGGCAGATGGCCGAGCACCTGGTACGGGCCGATCGCGTCGAGCGGCTCGAAGGCGTCGAAGAGCACGATGACGATGTCCATGTCCCGCAGCGTAGGCGCGAGTTGGCCACCCGTCCCGGCCCCGGTCAGCGGATTCACGAGAACGAGTGGTCTGCACCACCGCCCTTTACCGCAGCGCATCCAGCTCCGCGCCGACGGCGGCCCGGATCGGGTCGTGGGCGGGGGTGAGGGCGTGGGCCGGGTCGGTCCAGTGGGTGCGGGGGTAGAGCCAGACGGGGAGGCGGACGAGATCGGCGGGCTCCCAGTCGTAGCGGGGCCAGACGTGGGCGTGCAGCATCGGGTCGGTGTTGCCGAGGATCTCCAGGTTGACCCGGCGGAAGGCCGGATCGGCCGCCCGGCAGGCCCGTTCGACGGCCTCGCCGAGGCGGTCGAGGTCCTCCAGGTAGGCGAGCCGGCGGGCGCGGGGCAGGTCGGAGAGCCGCTGCACCCCCGGCCGGTCGGTGAGCAGGATCGCGTACCCGGGCAGGAACTGCACGTCCCCGGCCACCGCGAACCCGGCGTCCAGGCGCCGGATGACGGTGGGGTTCTCGCCGCGCAGGGCGCTGCCGATGCGGTCGGACTTCCAGTCACTGGTATCGGTCATGCAGCGATGTTAGGGATGAACGATCACCGGATGGTCGGATCCGACCAGTTCGGCCGCCCGCACCGGGTCGCCGCCCGCCCGGGTCAGCAGCCCCGCGACGTCGTAGCACGGCTCGTCGGGGCCGCCGATGCCGAGGGTCAGCCCGGGCTCGCAGCGGGTGGACCACACCGAGGCCGCCAGGTCCGGCCGCAGCCGTTCCAGCGCCCGCACCAGCGCCCAGCCCCCTTCCTCCAGCCGGGCCCGCCGGGGCCCGTCGCAGGCGGCGACGGCGTCGGCCACCCCGTGGTCGTCCGGGTCGTAGTCCTCCAGCAGCGGCAGCAGTTCGGGGGCGCCCAGGATCTCCGCCGCCCGGAAGGTGAGGACGGCCGCGCCGTCCGGATCCGCCAGCAGTTCGCGCATCAGCGGCACGGCCCGCGGGTCGCGCCGCCGGGCCAGACCGCGGATGCCCTCCTCGCGGGCCTCCGGGTACTCGTCACCGGTCCGCTCCCAGAGCGCCTGCCGCACCTCCGGACCGTCGGCCTCGCACTGGAACCCGAGCGTGAACGTCGCCCAGTCGCGGGCCTCCGGGTCGGTGTCCCGGGTCAGCGCGAGGAGCGCGCGCACACCGGGGGCGTCCGGCGGGCCGGTGACCACCGCGTCGAGGGACAGCGCGGAGGCCACCTGTCGGCGCACCTGCGCTTCGGGGTGACCGGCCAGGGCGACCAGCACGGGCACCGCCCGCCCGTCCTCGGTCCGACCCAGGGCGTCTGCCAGGCAGGCCAGGACGTGGCCGTCCCGCTCCCGCTCCGCGTGCGCGAGCAGCACGGTCGCCGCCGCGGTCCGGAGGTCCTCGTCGCGGTCGGCCGCCTCGCCCACCAGGTCGCAGCCCGCCGCCCGATCGGCCGGTTCCGCCGAGCCGAGCAGTTCCGTGCCGTGGGCGAGTGCCGCCGGTGTGTTCATCACCATCGGGCCAGTCTCGCGCAGAGTCCCCGGCCCGCACAGCGGTTTGCGCACCGCCGCCCGCCCACGCGGAGCGCCCGGCCGGAAGGGTCCGGCCGGGCGCGTGGATCCGCCGCGGGGTCAGAACTGGGTGGTGACCGTGACGCCGCTGAAGTCGGTGGCGGCGTACAGGCTCAGGTAGCGGTAGCCCGCCGTGGGGTTGGTGACGGTGATCGACTGGGTGGTGCCGTCGGCCGCCGAGGCGGCGGTGTAGGCCTTCGGCGAGGCCCAGGTGTCGGCGTTGTAGTACAGGTACGCGGTACCGGTGCCGCCGAGGGTGCTGACCTTCAGCGTGGTGGTCCCGGCCGGCAGGTAGACGTACAGGTAGTCGGTGTTGCCCGCGGTCGCGGCGCGGCCGGGCCGGGCGCAGTCGCGGGCCATCGCGTCGGTGCGCTGCTCGGTGCAGGTCGGCAGGCCGAGGGCGGTCGTGGTGACCGCCGTCGAGGCGGTGCCGGTCCGGCCGGTGTCGTCGGTGGTGGTCAGGGCGACGGTGTACAGGCCGGGCACGCCGTAGGTGTGGCTCGGGCTGCGCTCGTCCGAGAAGGTGCCGTCGCCGAAGTTCCAGTGCCATCCGGTGATCCGGCCCGAGCCGGTCTGCACGGAGCGCTCGTTCACGCTGACGGTCGCACCGTTCACCGTGGTGTCGAACAGCGAGGTCGGACCGGTCGCGTAGCAGCCGCCGGCGACGCAGGCGTCGAGCCAGGCGTCGAAGTCGGCGTCGTAGGAGGTGCCGAGGTTGTTGTAGACCGCGTAGCCGCCGGGGTAGTCACCGGCGCGGAAGCGCTCCAGCATGGCCTGGACGTCGGCCGGGTGCTTCTCCAGCATGTACCGGACGGACAGGTAGCCCCACGGGTAGGTGCGGGTCGAGTCCGAGTTGGCGTAGGTGTTCTGGAAGAGCGTGCTGAGCTTGTAGGTGTGCTTGGCCGCCTGGGCCATCGCGTCCGTGTCGGTCGCGCCGCGGTGGGTGTACGAGACGTACTCGGCGAGGCCCTCGACCCACCACTTGTTCGGGACGGACGACTGGGTGGTGTAGTTCCCCTTCAGGTTGTAGACGCTGTCGAGGTAGTGGGTGTACTCGTGGTTGAGGTTCCACACCCGGGCGGGGTCGTTGACGTTCCACGCCTTCTGGTACATCACGGTCACGGCCCGCACGTTCGGGTCGGTCGCGTCCATGACGGTCTGGCCGCCGTTGTCGGTGTCGTTGCCGAAGATCGCCCACGAGTAGGTGGTGTAGTCGGCCTTGTTGGCGAAGATCCCGAAGGTGACGGTCTTGGCGTACTGGTTCGGGATCGGGCCGTTGTCCTTGGCCACGCGGTGGAAGAGCGCGTCCTCGCTGCGCAGGCTCTCGCAGACGGTGGCCAGTTCGGCGGCCGACAGGGACTGGGCCTGGAGGATGCGGTTGTCGCAGACCAGCTGGTTCGGCAGGATCACCGAGGTGAGCTTGGTGCGCAGGTCGCAGATGCCGTAGTACGAGCACTGGTTGTTGTTCCAGTACTCGGCCTGGCGGGCCGTGTACAGGTACAGCGTCCCGAAGGGCGAGAGCAGCGGCGCGGAGTCCAGCACCTTCTTGACCAGCGGCTTGGTCACGGCCTCGGCGGCGGGGCTGGTGCCGGCGAGCCGGGCCAGGTCGTTGCCCGCGTTGGTGTCGAGGACGGCGTGGGGCCCGCTGAGCAGGTCCCGGTGCTTGATCGCGAAGTCGGCGAGCGAGTTGACGAGGCCCGTGTCGGCCGCGAGCGCCTTGACGAAGTCCGTGTTCCGGTAGCCGAACCAGAGCGGGTAGTACAGCACCGAGTTGACCGCGTTGATCATCTGCGGGAACTGGTTGTAGGTGTTGTCGTACTCGTCCAGGATCCGCTTGTAGGCGCCGATGTAGCGGGCCTGGAGGTTGGCGCTGTCGGTGAGCCACACCACCTCCTTGAGGATGCGGCCGTTGTCCTCGGTGACGTCGCGCCAGCGGGTGCCCGCGAAGAGCGTGTCCAGGGCGGAGGTGACGGCGGTGGTGAGCTCGTCGGTGTACGGGCCGGCCTGGGTGGGGTAGTTGAACTGGATGTAGTAGCCCGCCTGCAGGTACTTCACCAGCTGTGCGATGCCGGTCGTGTTGTCGCCGGAGTAGTTCGCCGCCAGGTCCTTGAAGGCGGCCGCGACGGACAGCATCCGGGCCTGGTTGAAGATGCTCGGGTCGGCGACGGCGCTCTGGTACAGCGACTTGATGCAGTCCGGGGTCGAGCTCCGGATGAACGCGACCAGGTCGGCGCCGGTGCGGGACGCGAAGTCGGCCGGGGTGCAGCTCTGTACGGCGAGGGACTTGAACTGGGCGGGGGCGCCCGCCCCGGCCGCGTCGGCCGGCTCCTCCAGCAGGCGCGTCGCGCCGATCAGCGCCGGGGAGCGCGGGGCGGCGGGCTCGGCGGGCTCCTCGGAGCCCGTCGGGGTCGGGGTCGGGGCGGTGAGGCCGACCGGGCCGGCCGCGCTCGCGGTCGGAGTCGGGGCGGTGATGGCGGCGGGGGGTGCCGCGAAGGCCTGGGCCGGGAGCACGGCGGTGGCCGTGGCGCAACAGGCGACGACGCCGGCTGCGAGCATGGAGAGTCTGGTGCGCAGGAGCACGCCGAATCCTTCGTCGAGTGGGGGCAGTCCGGCGTGGGGCCGGACTGAAAAGAAGGAGATGTGGCGTGGATCCTGTCACCGACCGATGGTCAGAACAATGTCACAGTTCATATGGCATGAGATTTTCAGCCACCGCGGCGCACCCTCCGCCACGCCCCGCCACCCCCTGCCGGGACCGCCCGGAACCCGTCGACGTGACCCGGCTCACACCCGTCGGCCGATGAGTTTCCGGGCCACCGCCGGTCCTATGGACACCGAACGAAGGAGAGCCGCACCATGACCGCCACCCCCGCCGCCAAGGGCCCTGCCAGCTATTTCCCGTCCATCGAGCAGAAGTACGGGCAGCCGATCGCGCACTGGAAGGAACTGATCCGCTCCTCGCCGCTGACCAAGCACACGGAGCTGGTCGCCTGGCTGAAGGCGGACCACGGGATCGGGCACGGACACGCGAACGCCCTCGTCAAGCACACGCTCGACGAGGGCGGGAAGTAGGCCCCGGAGGGCGCGGCCTCAGACTCCGAGGCCGCGCACCACCAGATCCACCAGCGCGAAGAGGAACAGCGAGATCCCGACGAAGCCGTTCGTCTGGAAGAACGCCCGGTTCAGCCGGGACAGGTCGTTCGGCTTGACGATGGTGTGCTCGTAGACGAAGGCGCCGGCCACCACCAGCAGGCCGATCCAGAACGCCACGCCCGCGTCGGTGAGCACCGCGTACCAGCCGAGCAGCAGCGTGGTGATCACGTGGCAGGCCCGGGCGCCGCGGACCGCGGCCGGGACGCCGAACCGCGCCGGCACCGAACGCACACCGTCCGCCCGGTCGGACGCGACGTCCTGGCAGGCGTAGATCAGGTCGAAGCCGCCGATCCAGACGCCGACGGCCGCGCCGAGCACGACCGCGTCCCAGGACCAGGTGCCGGTGACGGCCAGCCAGGCGCCCACCGGGCCCATCGCCTGGGCCAGGCCCAGGATCGCCTGCGGGAAGTCGGTGAACCGCTTGCCGTACGGGTAGACCACCATCGGCACCACGGCCACCGGCGCGAGCGCCAGGCAGAGCGGGTTGAGCAGCGCCGCGGCGCCGAGGAAGACCACCAGGGCGACCGCCGAGCCGGCGTACGCCGTCCTCAGCGAGACGGCGCCGGTGACCAGCTCGCGCCCGGCCGTGCGCGGGTTGCGGGCGTCGATCTCGCGGTCGATGATCCGGTTGGCGGCCATGGCGAAGGTCCGCAGCCCGACCATGCACACCGTGACGATGAACAGCTCGCCCCAGTGCACCCGTCCGTCGACCAGGAACATCGCCGTCAGCGCCGCGATGTAGGCGAACGGCAGGGCGAAGACCGAGTGCTCGATCATCACCAGCCGCAGGAAGGATCTGACCTTGCCGGGCGGGACCTCGGGGAGCGCGGCGGCGGTGCTCACAGCCCGTACTCCTTCCAGCGCCGGTCCACCAGGGCGGCGGTCGCCGGGTCGGAGGTGACCATCTCGGGCCAGCCGCCGTCGCGGGTGTAGCCCTCCTCGGGCAGCTTGCGGGTCGCGTCGATGCCCGCCTTGCCGCCCCAGAACTGCTGGTAGGAGGCGTGGTCGAGGTGGTCGACCGGGCCCTCCACCACGGTGAGGTCACGGCTGTAGTCGACGTTGCCGAAGGCCCGCCAGGCGACCTCCTGGTAGTCGTGGACGTCGCAGTCGGCGTCCACCACGATGATCAGCTTGGTCAGCGACATCATGTGCGCGCCCCAGATGGCGTGCATGGTCTTCTGCGCGTGCTTCGGGTACTTCTTGTCGATCGAGACGATCACGCAGTTGTGGAAGCCGCCGGCCTCGGGCAGGTCGTAGTCGACGATGTCCGGGATGATGATCTTCAGCAGCGGCAGGAAGAAGCGCTCGGTGAACTTGCCCAGCGGGCCGTCCTCCGTCGGCGGGCGGCCGACCACGATGGACTGCAGGATCGGCCGGCGGCGCATCGTCACGCAGTCGATCCTCAGCGCCGGGAACGGCTCCTGCGGCGTGTAGAAGCCGGTGTGGTCGCCGAACGGCCCCTCGGGCAGCATGTCGCCCGGCTCCAGCCAGCCCTCCAGGACCACCTCGGCGTCGGCCGGGACCTGCAGCGGGACCGTCTTGCAGTCCACCATCCGCACCCGCTCGCCCGCGACGAAGCCGGCGAACAGGTACTCGTCGATGTCGCCCGGCAGCGGCGCGGTGGCCGCGTAGGTGACGGCCGGCGGGCAGCCGAAGGCGATCGCGACGGGAAGCTTCTCGCCGCGCCGGGCGGCCACCGCCGCGTGGTTGCGGCTGTCCTTGTGGATCTGCCAGTGCATGCCGATGGTGCGGCGGTCGTGCCGCTGCAGCCGGTACAGGCCGAGGTTGCGGATGCCGCTGTCCGGGTCCTTGGTGTGGGTGAGGCCCAGGTTGAAGAACGAGCCGCCGTCCTGCGGCCAGGTGAACAGCGCGGGCAGGTCGTCCAGGTCGACGTCCTCGCCGGTGAGCACCACCTCCTGCACGGGCGCGTCGCCGGCCTTGACGTGCTTCGGCGGCACGTGGGCCATCGAGGCGAGCTTGCCGAAGGCGTCCCGGAAGCCGGTGAAGCCCTGCGGCAGCTCCGGCTTCAGCAGGCCGGAGATCTTGTCGCCGATCTCCTCCGGGCCCTTGAGGCCGAGCGCCTTGGCCAGCCGGCGCTCGGTGCCGAAGACGTTCATCGCCAGCGGCATCGTGGAGCCCTTGACGTTCTCGAACAGCAGGGCCGGGCCCTTGGCCTTCTGCACCCGGTCGACGATCTCGCCGATCTCCAGATGGGGGTCCACCTCCGCCTTGATGCGCTGGAGGTCGCCTTCGCGGTCGAGGGCCCGCAGGAACGAGCGGAGATCGTCGTATGCCATGCCTGTCAGTATCCGCCACCCGATAGCCTGACCTGTGTCAAGGGCCCCCTTGGCACGGCGGACCGCCCGGCGGCCGCCGTACCGGGGGCCCGACCGCCAGCCACCGACGCCGCCCGGGGGAGAACGCCGCCGTGCTGAGGATCCTGACCTTCGTGCTCCCGCTCGCCCTGTGGGTGTGGGCCTTCATCGACTGCCTGACCACCCCCGAGGAGGAGGTGAAGCACCTTCCCAAGGTGGTCTGGGTGATCATCGTGCTGCTCTTCCCGCTCGTCGGCTCGATCGCGTGGCTGGTGGCCGGCAAGCAGCGCGGGGTGCGCACCGCCCCGGCCGGCGGCTTCGGCGCGGCCGGCCAGGGCTACGACCGCCGGCGCGACGGCCGCCCGCTCGCCCCGGACGACGACCCCGAGTTCCTCGCCTCGTTGAAGAAGCACAACAACGAGCACGAGGACATGCTCAAGCAGTGGGAGGCGGATTTGCGCCGCCGCGAGAACGAGCTGCGCGGCAAGGACGACCCGGACGAGGGCCGGCGGGGCTGACCCCCTCATCGCCCGGACAGCCCACCCGGCATCCACCGGGTGGGCTGCGGTGTTTTTGGCGCATCCCTACGACAGACCGGCCGGCGCCACGCCGCCGGCCCGGTCTTCACCGCCGCACCAAGCGTCTCTTGAGCAGCCCTTGAGCGGCGTCGGGCAGTATCGAATACGACAGCTCTGACCTGCACGTTCCCTCATGTTCAGCTCACCCGGAGGCCATCCTGGCGACAGCTGCGGGTAATCGAACAGCTACCGTTCGCACGGGCCGAAACGCTTCGGTTTCTGTACAGCCCTGACATCTAAACGGACGCGACCTTGTACGGAATCGACGCCGAAACCAGCGTGCGGCCCCTCGTACAGTCATAAGTGAAGAAGTGATTCGCAGCCGGGGGCATCGCAGACGTTGGCTGTCGGACAGTTCCCTCACCTTTGGAGTGGTTCGAGATGACGGTTGTGCACCAGGCGCCGGTCGACGACGACGCCCCCGAAGCCCCCGCCGACGTACGGGGCAGGGTCGCGGAGCTGCACGAGCTGCGCGAGCAGGTCCGGCGCGGCCCGAGCGAGAAGGCCACCGAGGCCCAGCACGCCAAGGGCAAGCTGACCGCGCGCGAGCGCATCGACCTGCTGCTCGACGAGGGCTCGTTCCACGAGGTCGAGCCGCTGCGCCGGCACCGGGCCTCCGGCTTCGGCCTGGAGGCGAAGAAGCCCCACACCGACGGCGTGGTCGTCGGCTGGGGCACCGTGCACGGCCGGACGGTCTTCACCTACGCCCACGACTTCCGGATCTTCGGCGGCGCGCTCGGCGAGGCCCACGCCCAGAAGATCCACAAGATCATGGACATGGCCATCGCGGCCGGTGCCCCGCTGGTCTCGCTCAACGACGGCGCCGGCGCCCGCATCCAGGAGGGCGTCACCGCGCTGGCCGGTTACGGCGGCATCTTCCAGCGCAACACCAAGGCCTCCGGCGTCATCCCGCAGATCTCCGTGATGCTCGGCCCGTGCGCCGGCGGCGCGGCCTACTCGCCGGCCCTGACCGACTTCGTCTTCATGGTCCGCGAGACCTCGCAGATGTTCATCACCGGCCCGGACGTCGTCCAGGCCGTCACCGGCGAGAAGATCAGCCAGAACGGGCTCGGCGGCGCCGATGTGCACGCCGGGGTCTCCGGCGTCTCGCACTTCGTCTACGACGACGAGCAGTCCTGCATCGAGGAGGTCCGCTTCCTCCTCTCGCTGCTGCCGCAGAACAACCGCGAGATGCCGCCGGCCGCCGTCAACGACGACCCGGTGGACCGCCGCAACGAGTCGCTGCTCGACCTGGTGCCCGCCGACGGCAACCGGCCGTACGACATGCGCAAGGTGATCGAGGAGATCGTCGACCACGGCGAGTTCCTGGAGGTCCACGAGCGCTGGGCCACCAACGTGCTCTGCGTGCTCGCCCGGATCGACGGCCACGTCACCGGCATCATCGCCAACCAGCCGCAGTCGCTGGCCGGCGTCCTGGACATCAACGCCAGCGAGAAGGCCGCGCGCTTCGTCCAGATGTGCGACGCCTTCAACATCCCCCTGGTCACCATGCTCGACGTCCCCGGCTTCCTGCCCGGCGTCGACCAGGAGCACGACGGCATCATCCGGCACGGCGCGAAGCTCCTCTACGCCTACTGCAACGCGACCGTGCCGCGGATCCAGCTCATCCTGCGCAAGGCCTACGGCGGTGCCTACATCGTCATGGACTCGCGCTCGATCGGCGCCGACCTCTCCTTCGCCTGGCCGACCAACGAGATCGCCGTCATGGGCGCCGAGGGCGCCGCCAACGTCATCTTCCGCCGGGACATCAACGCCGCCGACGACCCGGACGCGATGCGCAACCAGAAGATCAAGGAATACAAGAGCGAACTGATGCACCCGTACTACGCGGCCGAGCGCGGCCTCGTGGACGACGTCATCGACCCCGCCGAGACCCGCCAGGTCCTGGCGTCCTCGCTGGCCATGCTGCGCACCAAGCACGCGGACCTGCCGAGCCGCAAGCACGGCAACCCGCCGATGTAGCAGCGCCGCCCGGCCGGGCACCGCACCGCCGGGCCCGCCGACGCCGACCGACGACCACCTCACACCATCCGCCGGGAGAAACCGGACCATGACCGCCTCCGCCGAACCACTCGTCCGCATCGTCCGCGGTTCGCTCTCCGACGAGGAGCTCGCCGCCCTGACCGCCGTGCTGATGGCCCGCGCCGCGGCCGCCCAGCAGGCGGCCGCCGCCTCGCCGGTCGAGCCGATCGCCAACTGGCAGCGCCTGGAGCGCCGCCCGGCGTACTACTCGCCGGTCAGCTGGCAGTGGGCCGCCTGACGGCTCGACCGAGGACCCGGACGGCAACCGTCCGACCGCCGGCCGGCACCCGCGCACCGCGGGTGGCCGGCCGGCGGCGTTCCGGCCCGCGGGAGCCCGCGCGACCGGCGCGCGCCGGCCCCCGGAACGGCTCGAAAGGATCGCTACCGCGCGGTACGGGGGCCACCGCCCGGCCCGCCGCCGTAGGATCCAGCAGCTGCCGACGACAGAGATCAGGGAGGCTGCGATGCCCAGGCAGGCCCGGGCGCTGGCGACCCGCCAGACGGTGCTGCGTGCCGCGGCCGAGGTGTTCGACGAACGCGGCTACGCCGGCGCCACCATGGCCGAGATCCTGGAACGGGCCGGTGTCACCAAGGGCGCGCTCTACTTCCACTTCCCCTCCAAGGAGGAGCTGGCGCTCGCCGTGATCGAGGGCCAGGAGGCCTGGCTGGCCACCTGGCGGTCGGCCTCCGACAGCCCGACGCAGACCGTCATCGATCTCGGCTACGCGTTCGCGCACTCACTGCTGGACGATCCGCTGCTGCGCGGCGCGATCCGGCTGACCATCGAGCACGGCAGCTTCACCCAGCCGCAGGTCGGCACGTACCAGAGCTGGACGGACGCGGCGCGCGAGCTGCTGGAGCGCGCGCTGGAGGTCGGCGAGCTCCGTCCCGGGGTACGGCCCGCGTCCGCCGCCGGGGTGATCATCGGCGCGGTGACCGGCATCCAGCTCAGCTCGCAGGTGCTGATGGACCGCAAGGACCTGCTGCAGCGGATGGCCGACCTCTGGGCACTGCTGCTGCCCGGCCTGGTCGAACCCGGCACCCTGACCCGCCTGGACACCGTCGACCACGGGGGAACCGGGACCCGCCCGCCCGGCTAGATCGCCTTCGGGGCGGAGTGGATCCGGTAGTCCGCCAGGCGGTCGGCCGGGACGAGGGCCGGCAGGGCGGTCGACCAGAGGCCGCCGACCGCCGCGGGGGCCAGCCGGCCGGTGGACTCGGCGGAGAACAGCACCAGGCCCGCCGCCAGGGTGGTGAGCAGTGCGGCCGACTGCTCCCGGTCGAGCCCGGGGCGCAGTTCACCGGCCGCCGAGGCCCGGTCCAGCAGGGCGCGGAAGACCGCGGTCAGGCGGCGCCAGACGTCCGCCGACGGCTCCGGCGGCGAGCCGGCCGGCGCCACCACCGCGCCGGCGGCGCAGCCCGCGGGCCGGCCGCCCAGGCCGAGCAGCACCCCGGCCCGGACCACCACGTCCTCGCGCAGCAGCCGGGCCAGTTCATGGGTGAGGTCGACGAGCCGCTGCACGGCCGGGCCGCCGCCGCGCAGCGCGTGCAGCACGGCCAGCCCGATGGTGTCGGCGGCCTCGCCGCGGACCCCGTCGGCCAGCGCCTGCTTGGAGACGAAGTGGAAGTAGAGCGCGCCCTTGCTGACGCCCGCCCGGCGGCTGATGTCGACCAGGCTGGCCGACTCGAAACCCGCGTCGGCGAAGGTGTCCGCCGCGGCGAGCAGCACGGCCTGCCTGGTTCGCCCCGCCCGTTCCTGCTTAGCCACTCGGCCCCTCCGGCCCCGGCCGCGGCGAGCTCCGGCTCGCCCGGTTGCTGTCACGGCGCCGCCGTCGGTGGTGGGGCGCCCGGTCTGCGGACCGTCGGCGGCGCGCCGCGCCCGCCCGAAACCGCATGGTTGGTATCTAATCTAGCCCCTGTCCGGCCCCCGCCGTCCAGGGGGGATCGGCCCCCGCGCGGGGGCCGGAGCGGGCCGGCCGGACGTTGCCGCAGGCCGGCGCCCGGGTACGGTGAGCCCGGCGGTAACGCGCCAGCGGCGACCCCGCGAGGGGAGCAGAAACCGGGTGGCCTGTATGTTTTGCGAGGGCCGCCCGCACGGCCGGCCGACCGACACCCGGGAGTGGGGCCCGTCATGCCAGTGTTCACCTCGATGGACGGCGACGCCCCGTATCCCCACCCCCCGCATCCCCACTCCCACTCCGGCCACCCCGGCCCGGGCCACTACGGCTTCCACGAGCGGACCGTCTCGCGTCAACTGGTGCGCCGCTCCTCGGTCGCCGAGGTGCTGATCACCGGCTGGCAGGCCACCGGCCCGTACGACTTCCTGCTCGGCGCCCAGTGGCCGCGGCTGCACGGCTTCTACCGGCTGCCCGGCGACCGGCACCACGACCCGGTGCTGATGGCCGAAACGGTCCGGCAGGCCGCCCTGCTGGTGGGCCACGCCGGTTTCGGCGTGCCGCACGACCACCACGCGGTGCTCGACGAACTCGGCTACACCCTCGGCCCGGCCGGCCTGGACGGCCTCGCGGTCACCGCCGCCCCCACCGAGCTGATGCTCCGGATCACCTGCCACGACGTCCGGATGCGGCACGGTCGGCTGGACGCGCTGCGGGTGCAGGCCGAGGTCGAGCGCGACGGCCACCCGGTCGCCCGCGGCTTCGGCGGGCTGCGGATCCTCTCCCCCGCCGCGTACGACCGGCTGCGCGGTCCCGGCCCGGCCGCCGCCCCGCTCCGGCTCCCGGACCAGGGCACCGCCCCGGAGCTGGTCGGCCGTCAGCAGGCCGCCGACGTGGTGCTCGGCCCCGCGCTGCTGCCCGGCAGCTGGCTGCTGCGCGCGGACGCCGGCCACCCGGTGCTGTTCGACCCGATGGACCCGGCGCCCGGCCACCTGCCCGGGATGCTCGTCCTGGAGGCCGCCCGGCAGGCCGCCCAGCGGCTGCACCACCCGGACCGGGTGGTGCCGTTGGAGCTGGTCACGTCCTTCCACGACCCGATCGCGCCGGACCGCCCCTGTGTGGTGCGGGCCGTCCGGGAGGCCGGGCAGGAGACCGGTGGCGGCGGCGGACGGCGGGCGCCGCTGCGGGTCCTGCTGGTCCAGGAGGGCCGCACGGTGGCCGAGGCCCGGCTGCTCACCGGACCGGCCGACGGCGGCCCGGCCGCGACCGCGCCGGCCCCGGCCCGGCGCGGTCTGCCGCTCGCCAGCTGAGCCCCGGCGCCCCCGCCCGCAAGGGCCCGGGCGCCCAGGCCCCCCCAGCCCCGCCCGGGGGCCGGCACCGGGGCGGGCGGCGGGTCAGGGGCCCCCCCCCCCCGACCGCCCCCCCGCCGGCCACACCCGCAGGGTGGCCG